>BDTR01000001.1 GCA_002897775.1 bacterium BMS3Bbin08
CACTCAGACACCACAAACCATGTGATTAAATCGAAATTGTCCGGTTGGAATTTATCTTCCAGCCTCTTTTCTTCCGAAGACTTTTTCCTGGGAACACCATCTGTAAAAATACCCTGAATTTCATCAATGGCCTTTTTGGGCACCTGCCCCTCGATCCATGCCTTAACCTTATCGCTTAACGATTGCAGGGCTTCCTTATCCCCATTTTCAACATCATCAGGAACAAACCTGATCTTGTTTTTATGCTTTCTTAATATGCCGAGTATTTCCTGATTGTTATTGTAAGTAGAAAACCCTTTGTTGTTAGAGTAGAGCAGATGATATTCATTATATGTATGTGTGTCGGAGTCATCGGGCTTTTTGGGATAACCTAATAATGCAATTATGCCTTCCGGCAATTCAATGTATTTTCGATCAGGCTCTGCCTTGAAGCCCGTAAATATGCCGTTAGGCATTCTTTCAAAGATTTCTTTATTCTTCTGGAAAATATCGAATAGTTCCTGCCTGAACTGCTCAAGGGATAAGTTGTCCAGTCCAAGACTTTCATCGCTGGTCTCAACATCTTCCCATGTAAACTGCATTTGATTGAGCATTTTTTCCGTCTGTCTCGTGACTATGGGATTGTTTTCAACAATCTTTTCAATCTCAGGTGTCATCTTCTCATCAATCTCAGCGCCAACCACAGACATGGCGGCCATTCTGTTTTCAACTCTTGCTTTGAGCCTGAGGTAGTCTTCATAATTTTTCCCAGGCCAAAAATTTATACCTTTAATGGTTTGATTGGGAGAGCCGAGACGGTCTATACGGCCCATTCGCTGAATGATTCTGACAGGGTTCCAGTGAATATCGTAATTAATAACACAATCACTGTCCTGCAGGTTTTGACCTTCACTTAAACAGTCCGTAGCTATCAAAATATCTAATGGCTCTTTTAATTTTTTTAACGTATCAGGATCATGCTTTCTTATGATATTTTTCCAATCTTCAAAACTCTCAGGTTCCGGAATGCCCTTCTCCTCATATAGAGAACTCCAGTCTTTTTCTTTGTACAGTTTTGTGTAAGGAGCAAACCGTTCCAGTATTTCTTCAAACTTTTTACCTTTGTATCCATAGTCAGTTTCAGACTGAGAACCTGAAACGCAAGCAATATTGTAAAACCCTTTATTAATTAACTGGTTATATAAATACTTAGCGGTATCTGCAAAGACAGTAAAAATAATCACTTTTTGATTGGTGCGTTCCTTTCTTTTCTTCTCGATATGTTCAATAAGTCTTTCTAATTTGATATCCTTTACCTTCTTCTCTTTCAGGCTTTTTTCAAACAGCTCAAGATTTGATTTGAGTTTTTCCAACCTGGTAATATCATTTTCCAGATGCCTCTTAAACATATCAATGTGCCTGATATCTGAAAGTTTGACAGGGTTCTTTTTCCCAAGAGTAAATTCTTCGAGCTGTTCTGTTTCATCGCCTGCACCGGTAAACTCAACAGATGTTTCCTCAAGGTCGTCTTCAAAATCATTCTGCTCTGATATCTCATCTTCAAGAACTGTATCTTCTTTTGCATTAATGAAATTATCAACCTTCTGCAAAGCGTTAGTGTGATGGTCATAAATATTGTTTACTGTATTTTTGAATGAATACCAGCTTGATTCAAGACGCTTCATCAAGAGAATGTACATCATCTTTACCAGAAAACCCTCACGCCGGACCTCATCTTTCAACACGCTCTCAGGTTTCATTTCCTCTGTATATAGATGGGGCATATATGCAATGAGGTTAATCGACTCAATTGCGCTTAACAATTCCTCAAAGGTCTTTAAGTCACCAATATTTTCAGGATTAATATATTCATTCTCGGGATATTCCTTTTCAGGAAATGACATGCCGCCAAACTCACTCTCTATCAACTTCCTTGTTCTTGCAACAATCAATGCATCAGTAAGAGAAAAGAACTTTTGCGGCAGCGTCTGAATAAAGTCACTGATTTTTCTGTTCTCTTTTTCCTGCCATGATTTAAAATCTTTTTGAGCTGTCCGGAATATACTTTCTAAACTGCCTACTTCGAGGGCTGTCTCTTTAAAACCATTGTCATGCCCTTTAACGATCAATTTAAACTGATTTCTTACATCAATCAGTTTATTGTTTATTGGTGTAGCAGATAGTTGTAATACCTTTACTTCTTTATTCTTCCTTAAGATGTTTTCAACCAGAAATTTGTATCGTGAAGATTTATCATTTCGAAGATTGTGACTCTCATCAATTACTACCAGAAGTTTGGGGTTGCCTTGAAAAAATGTATTTATCTTGTAACCATCCTGATATGACTCTAATCTGTCATCCTGCAAATCAGTATGATAACGGATCGTATACTTCAATCTGTCTCTCTCAAATTTTGACCGGTGGCCTTCAAGATATTGTCTCCAATTAGCATCCAGTTTCTTCGGGCAGAACAGGATTATCCTGTACCCTTTCATTTCAAAATACTTCATAACGGCCAGGGCAGTCCATGTTTTACCTAATCCCACGGCGTCAGCCAAAATAGCACCGTCATTTCTTTGAAGCATTTTAATAAGGCTGATTACCCCTGTCTTCTGGAAGGAATAGAGGATTTTATATATAACTGTATCCTCTAAATGACTTATCTCTTTCTTGAATTCAGGATCAAGTGACAGAGATAATAAGTCCTCTTTAAAGAGTTCATACAGTACCTTATAATAAAGTTGAAAAGGAGTGTATTTGCTATACAGATATTGAATGAGAGTGATGATATGCTCTTTAACACTGACTTTAGACTTGTCAGGCAGTTCAATATTTCCTAACGCATCTTTACTTTTCCACAGATCACTGAACCATTTAGTCAACTCCTTGAAATCGTTGTCATTACCGGTGCTTGCTGAATTTAATTCAATATTGCCGGATTCCCGTATACCCATTCCTGCATCGGTTAAATTTGAACTTCCTATAACGTGGAAATTTTTACGGGTGTCAGGATCATGGTACATATAGGTCTTGGCATGGCAAAAACTTCGTTGAATGGTTTTGACCCGGACTTTTTCCTGCCGGAGAAAATCAACCGCCTTTTTTGCCGAC
>BDTR01000002.1 GCA_002897775.1 bacterium BMS3Bbin08
ACCACAGCGGAAAGCAGGGCAGCAACTTCTATCATCCCCGGTATCGGTCCCCAGAACCTCCTGAAGACCCTGTGGAATATGGTCTCCTCTTTTTCCGGAATGTCGTTATGACCGTATTCTTCTAATCTTTTCCTGACTTCCTCTGATGTAAGCCCCTTCTCTTTGTCAGTCTTTAGTCTTTTTAGTGTTTCTTCAACTGAAATATTTTTATATTCATCTGTGGACTTTTGCATTATAATTTTCTCCCTTCACTAATCAAAAGTAATTTCATTAACTCAGTCAAGTGTCTCCCTGTATCTCTTTATTGCTATCACAAGAGCAAGTATCATAAAAAGGGCGATTGGCCACAGGTGGACCAATACCTCTGATAAGCCGTTACCTTTAAGCAGTATCCCCCGCACAAGGCGCAAAAAATGAGTAAGAGGCAATGCAGAACCAATCCACCGGGCCCATTCAGGCATTCCCCGGAAAGGGAACATAAACCCGGACAGCATTAAAGAGGGAAGGAAAAAGAAAAAGGCCATCTGCATTGCCTGCATCTGGCTTTTTGCAAATGTGGAAAAAGTGATGCCCATGGAAAGATTGGCCACAATAAATATCAACGAGACCAGCATGAGAAGCGAAATACTTCCAACCATCGGAATTTGAAAGAGGAAACGGGCGGCCATCAGGATAAGAATCACCTGTATGTATCCAACGATGATGTAAGGAATAATCTTGCCTGTTATCACCTCAACCGGCCGGGCCGGGGTCGAGAGAAGTGTCTCCATTGTTCCCCTCTCACGCTCACGGGTAACGGCCACTCCGGTAATGAGCACCATTGTCAGCGTCAGTACAATACCCATAAGTCCCGGGACGATGTTATGGTTTGTCACCCCTTCGGGGTTGTACTTTTTGTGGATGCGAAATTCGAAAGGCGCCACTCCCTGTTTCAAGTGATGTAACGGACCTTTTAAGTCCCGGTTAAGCGCCTTCTGTACAATAGTAGTCATGGCAGCAATGGCATTGCCTGTGGCGACCGGATCGGTGGCATCGGCTTCCAGAAGTATGGACGGGCCTTCACCCCGAAGCAGTCTGCGGCTGAAGTTTGCCGGAATATTAAGAACAAACTGGACGTCACCCAGTTCAAGGAAGCCCCTGGCTTCCTCTTCATTCGAGGCTGTTTGTACGATACGAAAATAGCCGCTGTTTTCCATGGCATGCACAAGGTCCCGTGAAAAAACGCTCTCATCGGCCCGTATGACCGCAACGGGAAGATCTTTAGGGTCAAAATTGATCGCATATCCGAATAATACAAGCTGCATAACGGGTATGCCGATCATCATGGCAAGTGTAAGCCTGTCCCGTCTCATCTGGATAAACTCTTTTATAATAATAGTCAGAAAGCGTGAAATGGAAAAATAACGATTTATCATGTTCTCCCGGCTCCGGCCTGCTTCATAAGACTGATAAAGACATCTTCAAGGTCAGGTTTCGAAAGTTCGAATCTGTGTTCTGCGTCCATGAAGGGTTTCAAACAATCTTCCAGGACATATCTCTCATAACCGCTTACATGCAGGGAAGAGCCGAAAGCCGCCACATGTGCCACACCGGGAAGGCCGGAAAGTTCTCTGGATAGCTTCCATATGTCCGGACCTGTCACTATCCATGTTACAAGCCCTGATTTTTTGACTATTTCTTCTGGTTCCCCCTCTGTTAAAAGCTCGCCCGCAACGATATAAGCAAGTTTGTTACAGTGCTCCGCCTCGTCCATGTAATGTGTTGAGACCAATGTTGTGACGCCTTCCGATGACAACTCATGGATCCGGTCCCAGAAATCGCACCGTGCCCTCGGATCGACCCCGGCCGTAGGTTCATCCAGAAGTAAAAGTTCCGGCTTATGGATCAGGCAGACCGCCAGCGCCAGCCGCTGCTTCCAACCCCCGGAAAGTGTGCCCGCGAGTTTATCCTGTTGGTCTTTTAATCCGAGAGATGCAAGGCATTCATTGACCGCCTCCTTTCTATGAGGCATCCCGTACATGCGGGCAATAAAGTCCAGGTTTTCATGGACCGTCAGGTCTTCATACAGTGAAAAACGCTGGGTCATGTATCCGATATTCTGTTTTATCCAATCCGGTTCTGTTCTCAAATTGTAGCCCAGGCAGCGGCCATGACCGGCGTCCGGTGTTAACAGGCCGCAAATCATACGAATAGTCGTGGTTTTTCCACTTCCGTTTGGACCTAAGAACCCGAAGATATCACCTTTCCTGACTTTCAAAGACACTCCGTTTACTGCTGACTTGCCTTTAAAGCTCTTTTCCAATCCCTCAACGTCAATGACAAGATCGTTTTTACCTGTCATTGCCCTAACCTGATTTCCACAGGCTGCCCCGGATTTAACTTTTCCGAGTCACCGTGACCGAAAGAGGCTTCCACCATAAAGACCAGTTTCTCACGGTTGTCCTTGCTGTAAATAAAAGGAGGTGTATACTCGGCCTCAGGGGCAATATATCTTATTGTTCCTTCAATGGTGTCATTAAGTCCGTCAAAGGATGCGGTAATTTTCTGTCCAGTTTTAATGGTGGAGAGTTTTGTCTCAGGCACAAAAAACCTGGCCTTTACGTTCTCAGGCGGCAGCAGGACCACAACTGGATAACCTGCAGGTACAAACTCCCCTGCAAAGTAGAGGACATCCACCAGACGGGCAGAAACCGGTGCGCTGCCATTCATTTGGGACAACCGCCACTCTGCTTTGCCAAAGACTGCCTTTGACCTCTCAATATCGTTTTTGGCCGCGCTGATCATGTCTTCACGGCCCCCCAGCTTTGCTGTCTTTAACTTTGCCCTCAGCTCAGCCAACCCGGCCGTGTCTCTGTCGTATGCCAATTTCGCAGCGTCCATTTTTTCTTCACTGATCAGCTTATGCTCATAGAGAGTTTTTGCCCTCTTCAGTTCTTTTTTTGAAAATGATAAAGCGGCCTCTGCCTGATTAACAGAAGCTTCGATGGCCGCTAATTCGCTGGGACGCTGACCTTTTGTTATATCGTCATATCTGGCCTTTGCAGACTGAAACAGGCTTCTGGCTTCCTCGTATGAGGCCTGCTCCGGTCCAGGGTCAATTTTGAATAACAGAGCGCCAGTATTTACCCTGTCACCTTTTTCAACAAATATTTTCTCTACCTTGCCGCCAATAGACGATGAAATGTAAACGTAGTCCCCTTCTATGTAGCCCTGGTATACATTATCAGGCTCTTTATTACATGCAGAACCGGCCGCTAT
>BDTR01000003.1 GCA_002897775.1 bacterium BMS3Bbin08
GATAGCCAGTGCCGTGGCAATGCACGCACTTTGTCTCAGCCGAGCGGTGAAACCTTTGCGGTGTCGTGCCAAACAGAAGAATTGCAGCATTGGTCGGTTTTCCATGGGCAAGCAGATTCAGATGTATGAGAAGCGCCTTTGTCGCGGAATTGCGCTTGAGCGGAAAAGCGCGTTCCCTTCGGGCAGTCTCTAAAAACCACTCAACACGCTTACGTGAGAGATTTTTCAATGTCACACCCTGACAAACAGCGGTATCAAAGGGCGGCACGCGGAGCGCGCCCATGCCGTCAAGGTGGTCAATAAGACTTGCATATACTTCTGAGGTCAGGGCATTAAAGTCTTTGATGCGGCGGCGGACAAGTTCGCCGCTGGCCCTACTGATAAGTTTCTTCATTTTAGGATCACGTTTCTTATCGTCAGAGCCCCATACATAGATTAGCCGGGTTTTCCGGTGTCTCGTGGCCTGGTTGTATTCGCGTTCAGTAGGTGATAACCCGTTTGGGTCCTCATTGCCATATTCATAACCAAAGATTCCGAGATATATATCACAGCGCTCCACTTCCTGGAGATAAACCTGATCAGAGCGCCGGTCCCTTGCGGGAAGCTCTTCAAAAAGAAAAACCTCGGAGATAAACCGGTGCAACACCGCATCACCAAGGAGAAAGGCCTTTAAATCCAGACGAATTTGCTTAAATTCACCCTGAACACTGCTGACAAAGATTTTATATTTCACAGTTGATCCTTAAAGTATTTTTTCAGGATAAGATTACTCTGACACCACAAACCAGGTGATTAAATCAAAATTGTCCAGTTTAAATTTATCTTCCAGCCTCTTTTCATTCGAAGACTTTTTCCTGGGGACACCATCTGTAAAAATACCCTGAATTTCATCAATGGCCTTTTTGGGCGCCTGCCCATCAATCCATGCCTTAATCTTGTCGCTTAACCACTGCAACGCTTCCTTATCTCCATTTTCAACATCATCAGGAACAAACCTGATCTTGTTTTTATGCTTTCTTAATATACCTAGTATTTCCTGATTGTTATTGTAAGTAGAAAAACCTTTGTTATTGGAATAGAGCAAATGATACTCATTATATGTATGTGTGTCAGCGTCATCGGGCTTTTTGGGATAACCTAATAATGCAATTATGCCTTCCGGCAATTCAGTATATTTTTTGTCAGGTTCTGCTTTGAAGCCAGTAAATATGCCATTAGGCATTCCTTCAAAAATTTCTTTATTCTTCTGGAAAATATCGAATAATTCCTGTCTAAACTGCTCAAGGGACAGGTTATCCAGGCTAAGACTTTCATCGCTGGTCTCAACATCTTCCCATGTAAACTGCATTTGATTGAGCATTTTTTCAGTCTGTCTGGTGACTATTGGGTTGTTTTCAACAATCTTTTCAATTTCCGGCGTCATCTTCTCATCAATCTCAGCGCCAACCACAGACATGGCAGCCATCCGGTTTTCAACTCTTGCTTTGAGCCTGAGGTAGTCTTCATAATTTTTACCCGGCCAAAAATTTATCCCTTTAATGGTTTGATTGGGAGAGCCAAGACGGTCTATACGTCCCATTCGCTGAATAATTCTGACTGGATTCCAATGTATATCGTAATTGATCACACAATCACAATCTTGTAGATTTTGGCCTTCACTTAAACAGTCCGTAGCTATCAAAATGTCCAAGGGCTCTTCTAATTTTTTCAAAGTATCAGGATCGTGCTTTTTTATGATATTCTTCCAGTCTTCAAAACTCTCCGGCTCTAATATGCCTTTTTCATCATATAAATAACTCCAATCTTTTTCTTTATACAATTTAGTGTATGGAGCAAAACGCTCTAAAATGCCCTCGAACTTTTTCCCACTGTAGCCGTAATCTGTTTCGGATAATGAGCCTGACACGCAAGCAATATTGCAAAATCCTTCATTTATCAATTGGTTATATAAATACTGTGCAGTATCAGTAAAGACAGTAAACACTACCACTTTCTGGTTGTCTCGCTCTTTCCTTTTTTTCTTAATATGTTCAATTAATTTTTCTAATTTAATATCTTTTATTTTCTTTTCTTTCAGATTTTCTTCAAATATAACAAGATTTGACTTGAGGTTCTCCAGCCTTGCAATATCATCTTCCAGATGCCTCTTAAACATATCAATGTACCTGATATCTGAAAGTTTAATAGGGTTCTTTTTCCCAAGGGTAAATTCTTCAAGCTGTTCTGTTTCATTGTCGGAGCCGGCAAACTCAACAGATGTTTCTTCAAGATCATCTTCGAAATTATTTTGCTCTGATATTTCATCTTCAAGAACAGTGTCTTCTTTTGCATCTATAAAGTCATTAACTTTCTGCAAAGCGTTAGTGTGATGGTCATAAATATTGTTTACTGTATTTCTAAATGAATACCAGCTTGATTCAAGACGCTTCATCAAGAGAATGTACATCATCTTGACCAGAAAACCCTCACGCTGGACCTCATCTTTCAATACACTTTCAGGTGTTATTTTTTCTGTATATTTATGTGGCATATATGCAATGAGGTTAATCGACTCAATTGCGTTTAACAACTCCTCAAAAGACTTTAAGTTGCCAATGTTTTCAGGATTAATATATTCATTCTCAGGATCTTCTTTTTTAGGAAATGACATGCCGCCAAACTCACTCTCTATCAACTTCCTTGTTCTTGCAACAATCAATGCATCCGTAAGAGAAAAGAACTTTTGTGGCAGCATCTGAATAAAGTCGCTGATTTTTCTGTTCTCTTTTTCCTGCCATGATTTGAAATCTTTTTGAGCTGTCCGGAATATGCTTTCTAAACTACCGATTTCGAGGTTTGTCTCTTTGAACCCATTGTCATGCCCTTTTACGATCAATTTGAATTGGTTTCTTACATCAATCAGTTTATTGTTTATTGGTGTAGCAGACAGTTGTAATACCTTTACTTCCTTATTTTTCCGTAAGATATTTTCAACCAGAAATTTGTAGCGGGAAGATTTATCATTTCGCAGATTGTGACTTTCATCAATTACAACTAACAGTTTTGGATTGCCCTGAAAGAATGTCTTTATCTTATAGCCATCCTGATATGACTCTAATCTGTCATCCTGTAAATCAGTATGATAACGAATCGTATACTTCAATCTGTCTCTTTCAAATTTTGAAAGATGTCCTTCAAGATATTGTCTCCAGTTAGCATCCAGTTTCTTCGGGCAGAACAAGATTATCCTGTACCCTTTTATTTCAAAATACTTCATAACGGCCAGGGCAGTCCATGTTTTGCCTAATCCCACTGCATCAGCCAGAATAGCACCGTCATTTTTTTGAAGCATTTTAATAAGACTGATTACACCCGTTTTCTGGAAGGGATAGAGGATTTTATAAATACCAGTATCCTCTAAATGACTTATCTCTTTATTAAATTCAGGATCAAGCGACAGTGATAATAAGTCCTCTTTAAAGAGCTCATACAGCACCTTGTAATAAAGTTGGAAAGGAGTGTATTTGCTATACAGGTCTTGAATGAGAGTGATGATATGTTCTTTAACACTTACTTTAGACTTGTCAGGTAGTTCGAT
>BDTR01000004.1 GCA_002897775.1 bacterium BMS3Bbin08
TGCCCTGACCAGCTTTTTGTAAAGCATGTAGCTGTATTGGGAAATACAGGATCAGGGAAATCATGCACCTTAGCGTCAGTGCTCCACGCTCTTTTTGATTATAAGTTTGATAATGAGAAATACTTAAAGAATGCCCATTTTGTAATTTTTGATACAAACGGTGAATATAAAAATGCGTTAATAACCAATGGAGATTTTTTTGAAAGGATAAATGCATTTTATATAAATAGCCAAGGACTGAAAGTGCCTTATTGGTTTATGAACTGGGACGATTTTGACTATTTATTTGAGCCGAGTGCAGGTACTCAGGCTCCTATTTTGAAAAGAGCTATCGGATTGGCAAGGAATGAGCATGAAACAGAATTAAAAGGATCTTTGTCTAATTTCTTGATGAAAGGGATGAGGGCTTTAATCGATAGTTCTCCGGAAGACATTAAGAAACGGACAGGAGTAAGTGATTTCGGTAATTGGAAGTGGAAAGAAAAAAATGAAATACTAAGTTTTGCTAATTCTCTTAAAAATATAACTGATGACAAAATAAAAAATATCGGAAACGAAATAGAGAAATTAGGGTTGCAAAACAACTTCAATGATGCAAATAAACAGAATGGCATATTAAGTGAAATAATAAAAATGTTTTCTGAATATATCGAAGGTTGTAGAAAAAAACAAATCACAAACGATAAAACAATTGACCTGCCTACATGGTTTAACTACCAAGAACTAATTACTAAATTCATTGATGCTGCCATTGAAGAGCAGGAAGGTTCAAGCTCAAGAATATCTGAATACTTATCAACTTTAAGATTACGCTTGGAAGGTTATTTAAATGACCAGCGGATTGCAGAACCATTAATCTTGAATGCAGAAAAAGATTTTAACGATTCTTTAACTAAATTTCTCTCATTTATCTTGGGTGATTTTTACAGATTATTTGATAACAATGTAACAGATGATATCTTCTCAACCTACTTTGTAGAAGAATCAGGAAAGACACTAAACAAAAAGAGGGTAAGTCAAATAACCATACTTGATATGGCGTTAGTGCCCTTTGATGTATTAGAGAATATTGCAGGGTTGATTGGTAGATTGATTATCGAGTTTGTTTCACATTTTGCTCCGCAGGATAGAGGGAAGTATCCTATTGTCATTATCTTGGAAGAAGCACAAAATTATATTCCTGAAAAAAGCAGACAAGAAGTGGAATCTATTGCCAAAAATGTTTTTGAACGGATTGCCCGTGAAGGACGTAAATATGGTATTTCTTTAATTATAGCCAGCCAAAGACCGGCAGAGCTGTCTAAGACTGTTCTTTCTCAGTGCAATTCTTTTATAGTGCATCGTCTTCAAAATCCGGATGACCAGAAATACATTCGAGGATTAGTATCGAGTGCAAATAGCGACATTTTAGATCAATTGCCAATTCTTCCACAACAGCATGCGATTGTTATGGGTGATTGTGTCCGAACACCTGTACAAGTAAGAATTAATGATGTAGCTCCAATACCTAATAGTGATAATCCGCGTTTTGTTGAGAAGTGGCTGGAAGAACAAAACAATTTTCCAAACTATAAAGAAATTTGCAATAATTGGAAAGATGGAAAAAAATAACTTAAGAATTTTGAGCATATACAATAGCACTGACAGCAAGTGACATCATTGATAATGATACAATAAAGGCAATTGAGGTAACCCTATAATGAACACAGCGAAGACCCCTAAATTTTACAGACAACGCCTCATTCTGGCTCTTCTGGAGCAATCAGGCGGCTCACTTTCAAAAATGGATTTTCAGAAACTCCTTTTCCTGCTACATCAGGAAGCAGGATTTCAATATTATGTCTTTGTCCCTTATCGTTACGGCTGTTACTCATATCAGGCTGCTGAAGATATCAGAACCCTGGAACTGCTCGGCTGGCTAAAAACCGGGGCTAAAGATATAGCCTTGAGACAAAGTGCCGATATTGCAAACTTATTACCATCCGAACAAATAGACCGGCTATCGCAGTTTTATGATACATATAGAACCCTTAGGGGCCGAGAATTGATCAAATATGTTTACGAGAGGCATCCTTATTATGCAATTTATAGTGAGATGGCAGGTGATTTGGTAGACAAGAAAATATTACTGGAAATAGAATCCAGAAAACCTAAAAAAAAGGAAACAACGCTTTATACAATTGGATATGAAGGGATTACTTTTGAGGCATATCTAAATAAATTAATTCAAAACAATGTCTGCCTGCTTTGTGATGTCAGGAAAAACCCGGCGAGCCGCAAGTTTGGATTTTCCAGAAGAACCCTCTCACGCATACTGCCTAAATTTGACATTGCATATATCCATCTCCCTGATTTAGGTATTGAATCCGGAAAGCGAAAAAAGTTACTCACAGACGCTGATTATGAGGCTCTTTTTAAAGAGTATAGAAATCTTTTGCCTCGGAAGAATAAATTTTTAACACAAGTTCTCGGCTTGCTGGAGAAGTATCAAAGGATTGCTCTTACCTGCTTTGAGTCAGAACCGGAGATGTGCCATCGCCACTGCATCAGTGATTATCTGGAAAAACATGAAAAGGCAAGAGTTGTCCATTTATGAGGAAGAAAGCGAAGAAAATTAAAATAACGGAGGAAATGCCATGTCACGTTCAGACGTTTTAAAAATACTGAAAGAATTCAAAGAAGAACACGCTGAAGAATACGGCATTTTATTAATGGGCATCTTCGGGTCAGTTGCCAGAGACCAGGCAACCGGGAATAGCGACGTCGATGTTGTCGTGAAGATGAATAAACCAGATTTATTGACCCTCTCCCGTATGCGCATTGAACTTGAAGAGCAGATGCATGTACATGTGGACATTATTAATTACCGGGAAAAAATGAACGACTTTTTAAAAAAGAGGATTGACCGGGAGGCTGTGTATGTATGATAAGGCGCTGGCAGTCGAAGTATTGTCCCAAATACTGATCGCAACTCACAGGATAGTCAGAAGGTTTGAGAAAGTTGAGACGCCCGATGACTTCATTCTCTCCGATGAAGGGCAGGACAGGCTCGATGCGATCTGTATGATGCTTGTTGCTATCGGGGAAAGCTTGAAAAAATTAGATAAAATTACCGGCAGTTCACTGCTCGACAATTATCCTCAGGTCGATTGGAAAAGTGCAAAAGGATTAAGAGATATCATAAGCCATGCTTATTTTGATTTAAATGCGGAGGCTGTTTATGAAACCTGTAAAAATGATATCCCTGTGTTTATTGAGACAATCTCTAAAATCATAGAGGACATTAAATAATTGGCACTACATCCTGACTTTCCAAAATCACCTCATATAATCCTCGATCCAAAACTTCGGTGGTTTCCGGCAGACGAAGCCCTGCGCGAATCGAGCTATGAAAAGCTGCTGCCGCCACTGGTGCATCAACTGCGAAATAAGGTGAACGCATGGCGGGCAAGCGGGTATGAAGGTGCAGCCGGGAGCAGTATTGCGTTATTAAATTGGTGGTTTAAGCATGAACACCTGATACCGAAATCAGACGGCACAATGGAAAGGTTTCAGTATTACTTTGCCCAGCGTGAGGCAGTCGAGACAATTATATATCTGTATGATGTAGTCAGAGTGAAAGACAAATATGACCTGCTCCGCTATGATTCTTCGGGTGCTGTGTCTGCCGGGATGTTTGACGAATCGTGGCTTCGGTTTGTGGTAAAGATGGCGA
>BDTR01000005.1 GCA_002897775.1 bacterium BMS3Bbin08
ATTATCATTGTAAATGATGGTGGAGATGATGAGGTCGAAGAAACTATTAATAGCTTTGCTGATTCTCGCATTAAGTATATAAAGATCCGGCATTCCGGCTTGGCAGGTGCTTTGAATGCAGGTTTAAAAAAGGCTGAAGGTGAATATGTGTCATATCTTGATGATGATGATATATATTATCCTGATCATCTCTCCACACTTTTAAATACATCGAAAGAAAATAAAAAAGATTTTGTGTATGCCAAAAGTAAAGTCGCGATCGGTCATATGGATATTTCTGGACACTTTAGACCGGTGAAATATACTGGAACATTTACTTTGCCGTTCTCTAAATCAAATCTAATTAACTATGGTAGTTTGGGAATAAGTGTGCTTAATGTTCTCCATAAGCGCTCTCTGGCGCGACAAGCTGGTTTCTTCAACCCTGAGCTTCCATGGGCAATGGATTGGGACTTTTGGATGCGAATGTCTGACATTCATGAGCCATATTTTATAGATCAATGGACCGGCGAGTATCGCAAATCTTCAGAATCAATGAATGTGTCAGAATACTACAAGGGTGAATTTTATAAATATCACCTTTTAATCCCTTATTTTACAACTGGTTATGGTGCGTTGACCCTTTATAGCTCCGCCTGTCTATTGAAAATGAGTGACAAAGACATTTGGGCCAAAAGACTTTCTTCCTGCTATGTTTCACAGGAGGAAGTACTGAGAAGCATATTTAAACAAAAACGATTGTTGTTCGATATTGGCTTTTTATCCAAGTCGCTCCTTACTACGAAGTTCCTTCGCGATTTATCACCAGGAAGATTATTAATTCAGCTACTGCGGGTTCTGCATTCTAAAACATTAAAGTTTTTGCACAAGAAGCGACATACCTGAAAGACGTAGAAGTGATGAGCTTCGAAATAGTAATATGATCGAAATAGATGCCAACTATCAATTAGGATCTAAGTCAGGAGTTCGTTGAATGCTATTGATTGATATACCTTCTTTGCTATCTAAATTAAAGCAGAGCCAACAAAAAATTATTTATGTTGATGAGGCTTTTAAGCGTTCCGTTTCGAATATGATTTTAGAAGGGACTGAAATTAAGATCATCACAGATCAGACGGATAACACTTTTATTCATTACATCTCCATCAATTGTCAGAAAATCAAAAAAATTCGATTTGTAATCAAAAAAGTAGATAATTTCGTTGATTCTGCAAGAAGCGGTGTTGGCATGAGATTTGACAGAAAGATTTATTGCTGGCTGCCAAAACATCCGGTAATGAGGCGCGTGGATGAAACCGGAAGGATCGAGTGGGAACAGAAAATAAAACGTGATTACAGATTGGACAATGATGTTTTGATATTTGACGCAGATTTAAAGGATACGATCTCTTTGGACCTGCCTATTGTGATATCAAAAGATAATACTTTTTTGAACGACATCATGAACCTTTCAGGTATAGAGATAAGAGAATATAAAAAAGTCAACTGGTTTGCGTACAGAGGGCTTTCGGATATCTGGAACTACATTATAAATGGGGACATAATCGATCCAAGACGCCTGGGAAATCCTGGTGGCAAGAGATGGAAATGCGAACAATGCGCCCATACTCTCTATAACCTGATGAATTACATGGAAAGGCAGACCCAAAAAAAAGTATACAAGAACCTGCAGGAAGTTATTGCCTATTCGGTTTTAATAAGGTTGAGTCCGGAAGGAAAATGGCGGCATGGCCACTGGACTGATATTATGGAGACCCATACGCGTTTTCAGATCAACGGCATTCATCTTCTGTTAAATCATTATGAGAAAAAAAAGCGTCAAATTTTTCTAAATAAGGCCAGACTGGCTATGGACTATCTTATTTCAATAGCTGATAGACTCTCGGATGGATCTATCTGGTTTCTTCATGATGATTTGGAAACCTCCGGTGAGAAATACAAAATGCATTATAAGACAATGAAATTGCATACTGCATTTGGCAAATCGAAATCAAATACTATGTGTCTGAACACACATATTTACACCTTGACTGCCCTGCATAGATTACATGTAATCCAGAGGGAAGAGAAACTGCTCGAATATTTCCAAAGAGGTTTAAAGGCGGCCAAGACAGTTATCCAGGCTAAACCTGCCACTTTCATTTATTTAGCGATTTACAGCAGTGCAGATTTTTTGGGTAAATTGCAACTGATGGGATTAATGCCCGTGTTAGGAGAGAGAATTCTGAAGTTTGCTTTGCTGAGGCCTGTAATATCGGTTATGCAAATGATGTTCCCCCGCTTGAGCATGCCCAATGGGTTCATAGAAAGGGATCTCTGTGATACCGCACTATCTGATTTTTATCACATGCAAAATGTAAAAGACCTGCTTATACTTTTCCAGCAGAAAGAAGAGAATTGGATAATGACTGAAGTAGATAGAGGCATAAGCTATTGCCTGGAAACAAATGTAGTTGATCGATTAATTGCGCGCGATGACGAAAGTATAGCAATACTAGTTGAAGTTCTGATGATGTATTGTGCTATCAGCTCTAAAATGAATATTGAGACTTTAATTAAGATCTTTTTTATTCTATATGATAAAGGTTATATGTTGTCCACTGATATATTCGCGTATAACCTGGTTACGCCGGATCACTGCTCCATAGATATACGCTCAGATAATCCATCAATTATCCCATTTAACATTTCTAAAAGACATACAAACAGCAGGTCGGTATTGCTGGTTAATCCTTTATATACTGATGAGAATTTGCAACTAAAAATAGGAAGCACAAAATATACTGAAAGAATATATGTGAGCTCATCTGAAAGGGGGAAAAAATTAATGGATAAGCCGGATATCCAGATAGGGGCAAGAGGGTGGGTGCTCTTGGATATGACAGACAAATGAAAATAGCTTTTTTGGTAACAGAGTTTCCGGCGCTTTCAGAGACGTTCATCCTCAACCAGATAACAGGGCTTCTGGATCGGGGCCATGATGTAGATATCTTCGCGATAAAAAGGCCTGATACTGATAAGGTGCATCCGGATGTTAAAAAATACGATCTTATGGAGCGTGTTCACTATATTTTTGATGAAAAGGCATTCTATAATAAGCTCACTCGCGTATTAAAAGCCTTTTTGTTAGTCGCGGGAAATATTTATAAAACACCATTTACGATTCTGAGATCCCTGAATGTTTTAAGATACGGCATGGCCGCGCTTTCTTTGACCCTTCTGTATGCGGCTGTCTGTTTTCAGAACAGGAAATTCGATATTATCCACGCTCATTTCGGGCCGAATGGTATTATTGCCACATTCCTTAAGGAAATAAGAGTAAGCACCAAGGTAATAACCACTTTCCACGGCTATGACATGTCGTCTTTTATATCAGAAAGAGGCAGTGGAGTGTACAGGCGGTTCTTCCACAACTGCGATCTGTGTCTGCCGATAAGCGTGTTCTGGAAGGCCAAACTTATTGAGCTGGGCTGTGATGTGAAGAAAATAACGGTCCACAGGATGGGTGTTGATACGGACAGGTTCCGCCGCATTGAAAGAAAGCTCTATCCGTCAGAACCAGTAAGAATATTGTCTGTGGGAAGACTGATCGAGAAAAAAGGGCACAGGTTCGCGTTAAAGGCTCTTGAGCGGGTCATTGCAAAACATAAAAATATCAGCTATTTAATCGCAGGCGACGGGCCTTTGCGGAGCAGTCTGCAGAGCCTTGTGGATGAGCTGAAGCTCCATGATCATGTTAATTTTCCTGGAGAAGTTGACCAGAATGAGGTTTTACAGCTCTATGAAAGGGCGCATATCCTTATTCAGCCCAGCATTACCGCAAAAACCGGAGAGCAGGAGGGTATCCCTGTTGTTCTGATGGAGGCGCAGGCTTCAGGCCTGCCGGTTATCGCAACTTACCACAGCGGGATACCTGAAGTTGTAATTGACAATAAAAACGGTTTCCTTGTTCCTGAAGAGGATGAAGCCGCTCTTGCTGAAAAACTGGAATATCTCGTTACTCATCCTGAGGCCAGGTCTGCGATGGGTAGGGCTGGCAGGGAAATGATTGAGAACAGGCATGATATCAGGAAACTGAATGAACAACTCGTTCAAATATACGAAAGGCTTGTGCACAGCAATCCCCGGGTGTAAATTATGCCCAAAGTCAGCGTAATAATTCCAACGTATAACAGGGCCGTTCAGGCGGCCAAGGCCATCCGGAGCGTATTGGATCAGACGTATCGCGACCTTGAAGTGATCGTTGTTGATGACTGCTCATCTG
>BDTR01000006.1 GCA_002897775.1 bacterium BMS3Bbin08
GGATGATGTGGAAAGACTTTGCAACAGGATAGCCATCATTAATTTTGGAAAGATAGTCAGGACAGGTGACGTTAAAAAGATAGAGGGTAAAGGGACGATAGAGGATATATTCTTTCTATCCACACAAGGGGGCGCACCATGAAGACAGCGTTCATAATGCAAAAGGAGATAAGGGAAAGCATCCTGACCCCAAAAGGTTTTTTGTGGTATATCCTCACATCGGTTATCCTGAGCGTCCTGAGTTACCTGTTCCTGACCAACAGGGAGTTGAGTCTCCTTGACCAGGGGACCATGCTTTACATGATCATGAATTTTATAACCGCACTCGGGGTATTGATGGGACTTGTATTGGGGGCGGACGCCTTTGCCGGTGAAATAGAAAGGGGAACTCTTGAGGCGCTCTTCCTGAGTCCTGTAAAAAGAAGAGAGATTGCTGCCGGAAAACTCTGCGCTGTTTTAACGAACTGGGGAATTATCTTTGCCATCTCCCTGCCTTACCTGTACATTGTAGGAAAGGGAGGACAAAACCTGCTGCCGGGGATTCTCTATCTCGGAGTTCTCGGGACACTCCTGTCCCTCATATTTTCCGCCTTTTCCATGGGTCTCTCGGCAAGGATAAAGTCAATGAAAAATTCCCTGATCATCTCATTCTTTATATTCCTGCTGGCAGGGGCGCCCATCTTTCTTTCAGCGGCGCTGCGCAGGACATGGTTCGGCAGAATCTTCGATCTGCTAAACCCATTTGCGGATGCCGTCAATACCTTTGACAGCGTTGTCATTGACAGTCAGGGACTCAGCTATCAAACCGGGCGGGTTGCGATTATCTGCATATACACACTTTTATGCATATGGTTTCTGAAAAGAAGCGCAGCTAAAGTTCAAATGTGAGGTATGATATGAAAAAGACAATATTGACTTTATCAATGATTTTTTTTGCAACAATGCTGAATTATACATATGCCGCTGCATCCGGCCGTATCACGATATCCATTAATCCACCGTCTGTTCAGGCAAAGATGGGAGACAGGATAACATATACGGGAACGATAACCAATAATTCCGGTAAGCCCGTCACTAACCTCATCACTTATATTTCGCTGGCTAATGTTACCCAGGGCAAGGAAGCGCCGATGGACCTCGAAGACTGGAGCGCCAACAAGGCAATCAGGGTGGATACTATTGCGCCGCATGGCACGTATATGGGTAAATGGCCGATGAGGCTTATTGATTCAGGCGGTTATGTGGCTTATATAACGGTTGTTGATAAGAATAATAACATACCTGTAATCAGCATGATGTCGCATCTTGATATAAAGAGAGTGCTCAGGCTTAATCCGAACAATGTGCTGCCTGTAGCTATTGGTGAACCCATTCTCATCGGGGCGGTTTTTGTGTTTATCTCTTTTAAAAGAAGACCCGGAGTAAGATAGGCCGTGCGGATACTGATTGTTGAAGACGAAAAAGCCCTTGCCGATATTGTCAAAAAAGGGCTTACAGAAGAAGGTTATGCGGTGGATGTTGCATACAATGGCGAGGATGGGCTCTTTATGGCGGAGAATGAACCCTCTGATCTCATAGTCCTGGACATTATGCTGCCGATTGTCGATGGGATGACAATCCTTAAAAGGATTCGCAAGGCGGGACTCAAGACGCCGGTACTTATGCTCACTGCAAAGGATACGGTAATGGATAAGGTCTCAGGGCTGGACAGCGGTGCTGATGACTATCTTACAAAACCATTTCTCTTTGAAGAGCTCCTGGCGCGCATACGGGCATTGATCAGGCGGAATTCCGAGGCCGGGACATCCTCTGTCGAGATAGGAGACCTTATCATTAACATGGCAACTCACGAGGTAAGGAGATGCGGGAAAGCTATTTTGCTTTCGGCAAGGGAATATGCCCTCCTTGAATATATGGCCGTAAACAGGGATAAGGTGCTGAGCAGGACATTGCTCTCGGAGCATCTGTATGACAGTGATTTCGATCTTGACAGCAATATCATCGATGTCTTTATAAACAGGATAAGAAACAAAATAGACAGGGGATTTGATGTAAAGCTCATCCACACTGTTCGGGGAGCTGGATATATGCTGACGGTATAAAATGCTATCTTCCATAAAAGCAAGGATTATTACTTTTTACATGATTGTCCTGTTCGCGGCCCTGTCCGTACTTGGATTGTTTCTTTATTTCAGCCTCGGCAACATCGTCTACAATTCCATTGATTCAAGTCTCCTGTCCAGGGCAAAGGCTCTGGCAACACTGGTAAGCGAGGATGATAGTGAAATGGAGTTCGATTTTTCTGACGAGGTCATGTGGGAGTATAGCTCGCCGAAAAGCAGGAGCTTTTTCCAAATTCGCCGCCCTGATGGAACTACAATAGAGAAATCAGCTTCCCTGACAAATTCGGAACTTCCGTTCCTGGCAGGAGAAAATCAAACAAATTATAAAAATGTTTTTTTGAACGGGATACCTTTAAGACTCGTTAATTTTCATATTTTGAAGGAAATAGAAAAGGACGATAAAGCAACGGGCAGATACCACCGCCTCATTATCCAGTGTACTGAGGATATAAGCGCCCAGCTAAAAGTCATGAAGACTTACAGGATTGTCCTTTCCTTTTCTATTTTTGCAGTGATGATAATTTCTGCATTCGGCGGTTTTTTGATCGCGAGAAAAGCTCTTATTCCGATAAAGGAGATATCAAAGACCGTCGACAGTATCTCCGAATCAAATCTCTCAGAAAGAATAACCGTGGAAGAGGTTCCAGAGGAACTGAGGATACTGGCATCCTCCTTTAACCGCACCTTTGACAGCCTTGAAAGGTCATTTAAGCGCCAGAAACAGTTTGCAGCAGACGCCTCACATGAACTCCGGACTCCACTGTCGGTTGTCCTTAGTGAGAGCGAGGTGACACTGAGAAAAGACAGGTCATTGCAGGAGTACAAAGATGCGCTTACAGCCGTTATAAATGCCGCAAAGATAATGTCAGGCATGGTTCAGAAACTGCTTTTCCTGGCCCGTCTAACCACAGACAAGAGTGGATTGAATATGAAAAATATTGATATCGACGAGATCATTCATGAATCGGTGAGGATGCTGACACCGCTTGCAGATCAAAAGAGCATAAGCATGAATATATCCATCCCTGACAGATTTGTAATCCGTGGGGACAGGGCAGCATTGTTGGAACTATTTGTTAATATCATAGATAATGCTATTAAATATAACGTCCCTTTGGGAAAGATAGACATTTCCGTCAAAAAAGAAAAGGGTTTTATAATAACCAAAATAAAAGACACGGGTATCGGCATAGCCGGGAAGGATTTAGACAGGGTCTTTGACCGCTTTTATCGTGTTGATAGATCACGCTCAAGAGAGCCTGGAAGCGTAGGGCTGGGTCTGAGCATCTGCGAGGGAATAGCAAAACTGCACGGCGGCAGAATAGAGATAAAAAGTAAGGTTGGAGAGGGAACAACAGTTTCAGTTTATCTAAAGTAAGTATTGCTTAAAACCGGGGCTGAAACGGCTATCGGTTATCCTCTTTTAAGAGATTTGTCTTTTTTCTAAGGAATCTGGTGGATATATAAACAAAAGTGGCCATGATTAAAAGCACCGCCCAGAAGGCGTCTATTCCAAACACACTGTCCTGAGCAATGTCTTCAAAGCTATCCATAAACACGAAATAGAAAGAAATAATAAAAAATGTTGTATGCTCCCTTGACAGGGAGCTCTTTATAGAAAATTTGAGGCTTGGCGGCTGCCAGTGTCTAAACCTGGGAATAAACGCAGGCATCTTTTCTGCCCATTTCAGATATTTATCTCCAAATTTTTGCCTCAAAAATTCCTCCTCGGCAAACATGATTCTCTCATAGTAGAGCCAAAATATCAGTAATGACACCAATATGCACCATGCAGATTTTGAAAACATTGACATTCCCAGCCATATCAGAAAATTCCCGAAATAGATGGGATGTCTGACGATGGAATATATGCCGCTGGTGTTTAGCTCTGCTGCCTTTTGTTTCCTGGTATTCCTTCCGGATGTTCCCCCCGGGGCACATCCAACAGTAAGAATCCTTAATGTGATACCTGTAAGACTGATAAGGAGGCACAGTCCGTCCCAGATATCATCAAGAGGAGTCTCTATTTCAGGAGACAAAAGGGGAATAATAATCAATGGCAGAATTAAAACTGGGAGATAGCTCCGCCACCTGAATAGTTTGTTACCAACTCTTTCAAATTCCTCTTTTAGCGGCATAAAATTTTATATCAAAAACCACTATTAAAAATGTTAAAATTAAGCCACTCTTATCAATATTTTAACAGTCTTTCAGGCAAGAATATTTATTATAT
>BDTR01000007.1 GCA_002897775.1 bacterium BMS3Bbin08
ATGATGTCATGGATTCTCCGCAGAGCGTTGTGTTTGACCAGGCGGAAAACAGGCTTCACACTCAAAAAGCGCTTCTTGAAATGCTGATCAGCTCCTGATCTCAGGAGCTTGATAACACCGATTTTACTAATGATTACACAGATATTACGTTTGTTCCACCCCGGGGGTGGACAAACAAAAAACAGATAATAATTCTATGTTTTTACCTCGTTAGAAAAAATGGTCACGATAGGGGATAAAGCCTCATTCGAACTTTCTAACGGGGTTTGCTCTCGCAGCAAGCCTGGCAACCTGAAGCACAAGACTTCTGGAATTTTTCACCCTGATTTTCCGGAAATATCCCAAAAGCTTACTTTCTTCTGCGGGAAGATAAGGAGTTAGTTCTTCTGACACCGCTTCTTTTTCTCTGTCGCTGAAAAAATACGCCGGCGGGACATCCAGTGTATCTGCAATAACCTGAATATTTTCTACGTTGAGCTTATTCCTGCCATTTTCATACCTCTGTACCTGCTGGTACGTAACTCCAAGCCTCTCGGCAAGTTCTTCCTGGGAGATGCCGAGTTCTCTTCTTTTTTTCTTTATTTTCCCGCCGATTTCATGGCTTGTCTTTATTTTCTTTGTTCTCATAGCATTAAAATGCTAACACCTAATGAACCATATTGGCTACAATGCTAAATGTTGTATAATTGACTTGACAATTACAATGCATAGAGTGTAATTTGTAATAGTATTATTAGAAAAACCGGTGAGCGATAAAAAGATATGGCCCACTGAATTTCCCATTGCCTGGCAGGGGACTACAGGTATCAGCTCAATAGGTATGATCTTTCGTCGAATGAAGAAGTGCAGACAGGAAATCATATTGGGCGACTTGAATACTTTTTGCAATAGTGCACTAACTATACAAATATATACTCCGGGAAAGGAGGTATTTTCCAGGTAAGTCCATCACCCCACTCTATCAAAGGAGGCAAAAAATGAAAAAAAATATTGCGATTATTCTGATTTTCTTGCCAATGCTTATATTTAATACTGTCCTCACGGCTGAGCAAGCGCTTGCAGCTGGAGAATTTGACGTTTATGGCACGATTGAGAGTTTTACCTGGAAAGAATTCGATGATAGTGGAGGAGAGTTTTTAGAAGAATCAGGTCCAATTTATGGAGCTGGAATTACCGCTAAAGGGCTGATCCAACCCCTGACAATTAAAGGTCGGGCTGAACTTTTCAGTGGATCAGTTGATTATGACGGACAAACTCAAGCAGGTATGTCAGTAAAGTCAGATACCGAATACCTGGGCGGTAAAGTTGAAGCTGATTTGGGTTGGCTAATTGTGATAGATGAAACATTCGCACTCGAACCATTCGCTGGTATTGGTTACAGATGGTGGGAACGAAATATTAAGAGTACTGGCACTGTCATTGGTTACACAGAAAATTGGTGGAGTTCATATGTTAGACTGGGCCTCCGCAGTGAAAGTGAAATTAGTACCCAGTCAAAATTATTTGCCGAAGCAGGGATAAAAATTGCAATAAAAAATGAAAACGAAGTTGATCTGACAGAAATCGGACTTCCATTAATTACTGTAGAACCAGCAAATGCTACAGCATTTTTTGCCGAAATTGGGTTAAGGGGGGAGCCGTTCGTTATAAGTGTGTTTTATGAAGGTCTGAGATTTAAAAAATCTGACATGGTCATTGTTAGTGTTGGTCCTGCGATTCTTGGCTTCACACAACCAGAATCAGAAGCTGATATTTTTGGTTTAAATGCAGGGTTTGCATTTTAATCTTCATAAATTTATTAAATTAACCTTCAATCATAGGAAGTTACAATATTCATAAAGGGGATAATTTCCTGAAGATAAATATAAAAACCAACCCTATCGAAGGAGGGTCAACTGATTTATTTTGTATGTATGCTTATTGTAACCACATATTCAGGCAGTTAAACACTATAACAATGGAAAAGGAGGGAGAAAGACATGTTGAGAGTAATTAAGATTTTTGCTTTTGCTGTTGTTATTACTGTCGTAGCTTTGTTAGTATTTTCTCAGCCCGCTATGTCACGAGAGTTTGGCGCCATTTATACTGAATGCGGCCTTGGAGCAATGATTGCACCAAATCATCCGGGTGTCGCAGCAGTTACCAATGTTACGTGGGATTTAGGAACAACGGCAATCAGCTCAGCGGCAACTACTCCTGGCGCTTGCCAAGGTGGACAAGAAAAAACTGCCGCGTTTATTAATGACTCCTATGAATCTTTAGAGCAGGATCTGGCTAGTGGCAGCGGAACATACCTTGATACGCTAACGACTCTTGCCGGGTGTGAACCGCAGGTTCATCAGGAACTGATAGATGCTTTACGCGATGATTTTACCAACACAGTTGCAGGCCCGGGCTATACCAACCAGAGCCGTTTTGAACAGGCGCAAAACTTGTACGACTTGCTCTATAAACATGTCGACGGCAATTTCTCAGGAACTTGCTCCGGAAACAATATCTAATCTGTACAAACCAGAGGAATACGTCCGTAAAAATCGGACGTATTCCTCTTTATTTAATTTCTCTTTTTTTGTCCCTGCCTGTAATAAAGCTATTGATAGTCTTTTTAATCATTCTTTTACCCATGGTTGCTCAGGCCCAGGCACCCTCTTTGACAGAAATACTCGACACTGCTGAACGCCTCGGTCTTGCAAGTCATCCCACGTGGCTTAAATTGCTTCATTATAAACGTAATGGTATACACAGTGAGGTTTTGACAGACAACTTCTTTCTGTCCCCCAATGGCAAGAGTAATCCTAATGATGAGTTAACAGCTACCCTTACGGCATATTTCGCGCCATGGGATGAAAAGACTAATGAACATACACGTTGCAGGTTTCCTGCACGTTATTTCTGGCTTTCTCAACAATTACCTCTACCCAACTACAAGTTAAGAGAGCCTAAATGTAACCGTCTTGAAAAATGGGCCTTATTTGATAGTGTGAAGTCAGTCAGCCTGCTTTTAGTCAGCGGTTATTTTGGCAATCCGGCATCAACTTTTGGACATGCACTTATTAAACTCAACACAGACTCTATCGATGACCAGGCTGGTTTGTTTGACTTGACACTGAATTATGGAGCGCTGGTGCCGGAAAACGAAAACACTTTATTCTATGTTGTACGAGGACTTTTTGGCGGGTATGAGGCAGGTTTTTCCGATAAGTACTTTTACACAGAGGATCTTGTTTATTCACGCACCGAGTTTCGTGATATTTGGGATTACAGGCTTGAATTATCAGACTACGAACGAACTTTATTGATTCTGCATATATGGGAAATCATTGGTAAAAAGTTTAAATACTATTTCTTAGATAAAAATTGTGTTTACCGGCTCGCGGAACTGCTGGAATTGGTGATAGAAGAGGAGTTACTTGATAATGCACGCTTTTGGTATGTACCAGTGGAATTATTTCACCGTCTCAATGACATCGACAGATCGAGACAAAAGTCCGGAACGAAACTGATTCATTCCGTACGGTTTATTCCATCAAGACAGCGAATACTCTACCACCGACTTAAACTATTAACACCGGATGAAATTGATGCTTTTAACGCCATTGTTCAGGAGGGGACTAATTCTATGTCAGCACAACTGTCAAGGTTCAAAACTGGTCAGCAAATTAAGATATTAGACGCTTTACTTGCTTACCAAAAATATCGACTTATTGCTGAAGAACCCAACCCCGATCCCAAACGACGAGAAGCGAAGGATCGGATTCTGCTGGCACGCTTGCAGCTGCCCGCCCGCTCAATACAACCGCTTAAAATCCCGGGATTACCCTCACCCGCGCAAGGTTCACGACCTATGGTATTTGGTGTCAGCATTGCCGGCGAAACCAACGGAGAGTCTTTCTTGCGGCTGCATTGGTCACCGTTTAAACAGGATCTGGTTGGCCAGAATAGTCTTGAAGGTAATGAACTTGTTGTGCTTGATCTTGCAGTTGGGTTTAATGGTAATGGACATAAAGTCTTTGTCGATCAGTTGGATTTAATACGAGTTCGAAAGCTCAATACCAAACAGGTTGCAGTGGTGGACGAAAGTCCATTGTCCTGGCAACTGCGTATCGGCACTACCCGCATTGAAGACAATAAAGAAAAACATTACGATGGAGTTGTGAGTTTTGGTACAGGCTATGCGTGGAAATGGAACAAAACCCTTACAGGTTATGGAATTGTTGATTTGTCAGCACACACACTCTCTCCCGCTGTTCGATTACGTCCTCACCTGGGCATGATATTTAGTTTGGCAAAGTTACGAGCCTGGTTGTATTTTGGCGCTGAATCCGTCAATTACAAGTCCGATTTTCGTGGCATTTGGGGAGGACAGATACAGTATCAGTTATCTGACCGATATTCTGTTAGCATTGGAGCTACCAACGAAAAAGCCACACGTGCGTCTGCAGGACTGAACTGGTACTGGTAAATAAGATAACCGCTTTAGGGACGTGGTTGCATACTATGCAAAACTGATATAAGGAATTTAAAATTATCGAATTTGAATTTCGATAATTTCTTTGAGAGTCACAGTGATTGGGAGTAATTCCCGATCCACTTAACGAAACTGAAATGGTGTTTAAGACTATTAAGGAGTTTTTTATCGGCTGTAAGGAAGGGTATATGTCTTGATTCGGCAACGGCTATATAGGCTCCATCATATGCGCTTGTGCTATGCTTTGTGGAGATATCGAAGATTCTGTCTTTTAAGGGTTCAATATCTTCCTTAATAATCTCAATTCCAAGCATCTCGTTCATTAGCTCTTTCGCCCTTTTTTTTGGAAAGCGTGCCATCCTTGAGGCAACAAGACAGGCATTGATTATTTCATAGGTAATAAGAGACGGCGCATGAAATGTAATGTTCCCCTTTGCGTAGTCACTGATAAGATTCTGTGCCTCTGTATGGCCATCTTCATCAGAAAAGTAAGCCTTTAATAAAACTCCTGAGTCAATTACTATAATCACAGCTTCCTGCCTTCAAGTTCTTTCTTTGATGCTGAATAAACATCCTTTGCTTTAATGCCGGTTTTATGCATTTCTGTAGAGATTTCGAGCATTCTCAGATAAGTCCTCAATTTTTTCAGGTCGGTATATTCTTTATAGGGTAAAAGGGCTGCTACAGGCTGCCCTCGTTTAGTAATGACAATATCTTCATTTTTGGCCACAGATTCTTTTATAAGGCCTGTAAAGTTCTTTTTACCATTAGATATGGTCACAATTTTTGTTGCCATATAGTCACCTCCTATGTCTATATTATATAGTCACTATTGAATAAAGTCAAGGGAACGAATTCTCAAGATGTGGGCAGGTTAGTCTCAGGTAATTATGCATTTACGAGAGTCACAGGGGAGGCA
>BDTR01000008.1 GCA_002897775.1 bacterium BMS3Bbin08
CAGCTATCAGGATATATTATTTGATTCGGATAATTATTATTTTTCAAATTTGGAGGTAATATGCCATACATTGTTCCAAAAGAATCATTTAACGGTAAGGTCTTAAGCCTTGATTTTGGTAAAGACGACAAGGCTGTTGCAATAGGCGGTGAAAACACGCTCCCTTTTTTATCTTTTGAAGGGGAGCAGCCGAACCGGCCTGTAATAGCTTGTGAAATTCAGGACTGTCCGCCGGATGACTGGCCGGACACGGTAAAAAATGTATATAAAGATGTAAGTGGCGACCCTGTCACATGGGCCGGGTACTGTCAGAATGAATTAAAAGCAAAGGCAATCGCTCTCAGGCTGGTGAGCACCCATCCTGACAGAGGCGACCGTTCGGCGGAAGATGCATCAAAGACAATCAAAGAGGTGCTGGCTGCTATTGACGTTCCGCTTATTATTCTCGGGTCCAATCATATGGAAAAAGACGCGGATGTGCTTGTTGCCGCTGCCGGGGCTGCAAGCGGGTACAACTGTATAATCGGAAAGGCGCAGGAAGGCAATTACAAAACCATCGTAGCTGCAGCGCTTGCCCATAATCATAAATTGATTGCAATGTCGGAGCTTGATATCAACCTCGCAAAACAATTGAACATCCTGATTACCCAGATGGGTTTTGATAAAGAAAAACTTATTACGGACCCGATGTGTTCCGGGCTCGGTTACGGGCTGGAATATACATACTCGGTAATGGAAAGAATAAGACTCGCCGGACTCGCCCAGAACGATCCGACCATGCAGCCCCCCATACTGGGAGATGTCGGCATGTATGTATGGAAAGTAAAGGAGACGGTTGCTTCTGAATCCGATGTCCCTGACTGGGGTTCACTTGAAAACAGAGGTATTGCCTGGGAGACCATAACGGCAACATCAATGCTTTTAGCCGGCACAAACCTGCTGATTATGAGGCATCCTGCGGCAATAGGGAATGTTGAAAAAACCATAGATGAACTGATGTAAAGTTATGCGTTTCAAGTTGCGAGTTCATGAAATCAGATACATAAATGGAGGATTAAAATGGCATTAACCGGCATTCAGATATTTAAACTTCTTCCGAAGACAAACTGTAAAAAATGCGGTTTTCCGACCTGTCTTGCCTTTGCAATGAAGCTTGCCCAGGGCGGCGTTGAGCTTTCAGCGTGTCCTGATGTATCAGAAGAAGCCAAGCAGAGCCTCGGCGAAGCATCTGCTCCGCCTATAAGGGCAATTACTCTCGGCACAGGTGAAAAGGCAGTGAAAACAGGGGGAGAGACCGTTCTTTTCAGACATGAGAAAAAATTCGTTAACCCGTGTGCATTGGCGGTTAATATAAAGGATGACCTGGGCGAAGACGAGATTGCCGGTATTGCAACAGAGGTTGCAAACTCTGAAATAGACCGCGTAGGCCAGAAACTCAGGGTTGATGCGATCTCTATTGAATATGCTTCCGGTGACAGCGCTAAATATGAAGCAGTTGTAAAGCTCGCTGCGGAAAAAGCCCCTGAAGCCGCCATTATATTAAATTGTAAAGATGCTGCCGCGGCTGAAGCTGCTGTTAAGGCAATTGCCGGCAGAAAGCCTTTAATCTACTGTGCAACTGACAGTACTGCCGAGGCAATGGCAAACATAGCAAAGACAAACAGCGTCCCCCTCGCTGCATGTGCGGATGGCCCGGAAGCCTTAAGCGCCCTGACGGAAAAGATTAAAGCTCTTGGCGTTGAGGATATTGTGCTCGACTCCGGGGCAAAAACAGCTAAAGAAATAATAGAACATAATACCCAGATCAGGCGTTCGGCCCTTAAGAAGAACTTTAAACCACTCGGTTATCCTGTAATCAATTTTGTTTTGAGAGATGATCCTATTTATGAGGCATCTATTGCCTCTGTAGCCATAGCCAAATATGCTTCCATAGTTGTTTTGAGCAGTATTGAAAAGTGGAAGAACCTGGCGCTGTTCACACTCAGGCAGAACCTGTACACCGACCCGCAGGTCCCGATGCAGGTCGATCAGAAGGTTTACGATATAGGTGATGCGACTGCCGACTCTCCTTTGATGATTACTACCAACTTTTCACTTACCTATTTTATAGTCTCGGGTGAGATAGAAAACAGTAAAGTTCCAAGCCGTCTTGCTGTAATGGACTGTGAGGGCCTGTCTGTTCTGACTGCATGGGCAGCAGGTAAATTCACCGCGTCAAAGATTGCCCAGTTCATAAAAGAAAGCGGAATAGAAAGTCAGGTGAGTAATAAAGAGTTGATACTGCCGGGACAGGTTGCCATACTGAGCGGGTCACTTGAAGACAAGCTTGAGGGCTGGAAGGTAACTGTCGGCCCCAGAGAAGCCAATGCTATACCTACTTTTCTGAAAGGCAGGGCCGCATAGTTGCTGATTGAATAAATAATTTGACAGGAATCATTCTAATGTGATACTTTTTATTATTCGGTGGGTCAGGTAATTATGATGGAAAAATATAGAGACCTTCATATCAAATTAACGCCTCAGCGGCTTGCAATTTTAAGCTTTCTTGATGGCAACAAGTCTCATCCGTCTGCTGAAGATATTTACAAAGCCGTTTTAAAAAAGTTTCCTACAATGTCTTTTGCAACGGTCTACAATACGCTTGAAGCCCTGAAAAATAAAGGCAACATTCAGGAACTTAAAATAGATTCACATAAAAAAAGATATGATCCCGACATAAGCAGGCATCACCATCTTATATGCATCAAATGCAGCAAGATTATTGATATACATAAAGATTTTAAAATTGCTCTTTCAGAAGATTTGATACACGGATTTGACTTGCTGGGAAATAGTGTTGAATTTTACGGTATATGTCAAAAATGTAAAAAACGCCGTTAGCCGGATTTTGAATTGTATTTACTTGAACCTGCTGAACAAAATTGAACTTAATATACTTAGGAGGTTGAAATGTCAAAGATAATAGCCTCTGCTGCGATAAGGGCTGCAAATACGCTCTTTAAGAGGGCAGAGGAAATGCTCGAAAAAGCTATAGCTGAAAAAGGCAGGGAATTTGTTTTTGAATTCCCGGACACTGCATTTTATCTGCCCCAGATATATGCAATGACGGCATTCCCTGTTAAAACACTTGCCGATATGAAGGTTGCCTTAGAAATGGCAAGGGAGATGCTCCATGATGAACCGGAAGAAAAACTCTGGAAACCCTATCTTGGAGAGGCGCTTGACTCGGGAATGGCAACTCTCTTTGCAGAGGAAATTATACTCGCCCTGAGATATCTTGACGGGCTTGAGCCGGTCACGGATACTGAAACGGGTTATGTCTATAATGGTTTTATAACCGACACCATTCAGAGAAATCTCGGTATCCAGCTTGTTGACGGCAGGATGCCCGGTTTTGCAGCAATAATCGGGGCTGCGCCGGACGATGACACAGCAGAAAAGATAGTCAGGGAATTACAGGAGAAAAACATCCTGACATTTCTTTCAGGCATGGCAAAAGATAAAAACGGTAATGTAACGAATGTGACCCGGCAACTCCTGAGAAAAAAAGTAGAACTCGGATGGGACACATATATCGTTCCCCTCGGCCCGGATACGGAACATACTCTTTACGCGCTCAGCTGGTCCATAAGGGCATCCATGATATTCGGCGGCAACAAGCCGGGTGACTACAAGGCGCATCTGAAATATACAAAAGACAGGGTATTTGCCTTTGCAATGGTCCTTGGAGAACTCAACGACATCATATGGTCGACAGGCGCGGGCGCTATAAATATGGGATACCCTGCAATATGCGATACGGAAGTGCCTGTCATACATCCTACAGGCGTGTGTACGTATGAAGAGGTTGAGACCGAACTTGATCACGACAAGATCGTCCAGAGGGCTTTTGAGGTCAGGGGGCTTAAGGTAACCGTTGCGAAACCCCCGATCCCCGTATCTTACGGCCCGGCATTTGAGGGCGAGAGGATCAGAAAAGAAGACATGTTCATCGAGTTCGGCGGAAACCGCACACCTGCATTTGAGTGGGTGAGAACAAAAGAATTAGAAGAGATAGAAGACGGCAAGGTAACGCTGGTCGGCACCGACATAGAGGAAAGATTCAAGGCAGGCGGGATGATGCCTCTGGCTATTGTAATAGATGTTGCCGGCAGAAAGATGCAGAAAGACTTTGAGGCAATTATCGAGAGGAAGCTCCATCATAATATAAATGAAGCCCAGGGGCTCTGGCACATGGGACAGCGTGATATCGTATGGATGAGGATCAGCAACCAGGCATATAAAGACGGAATCACACTGGAGCATATCGGTGTAATACACAACACCATGACACACAACAGGTTCAAGGAGATTGTTGATAAGATACAGACAACCCTTTATTTTGATGAAAAAGATGTCCTTGAATTACAGGACCAGGCAAGAGCAATATATAAAGAAAGAGACCACAGGCTTGCCGGTTTAACGGACGAATCCGTGGATACTTATTATTCCTGTCTCCTGTGCCAGTCATTCGCTCCGTCTCACGTGTGCGTAATCAGCCCGGAGCGTCTCGGTCTTTGCGGAGCATACAACTGGCTTGACACAAAGGCTGCATTTGAGATAGACCCGACAGGGGGTAATCAGCCGATTAAAAAAGGTGAGGTCCTCGATGAAAAACAGGGCAGATGGGCCGGTGTCGATGAATACCTTAAAGCCAATTCTGCAGGTGCCATTGAATCATTAAATCTCTACACTATTATGGATAACCCCATGACATCTTGCGGATGCTTCGAGTGCATTGTGGCGATTATCCCTGAAGCCAACGGCGTAATGCTTGTGCAAAGGGGCCATACAGGTATGACACCTGTGGGAATGAAATTCTCCACCCTTGCAGGCACAGTCGGCGGCGGCACGCAGAACCCCGGATTTATGGGAATCGGCGTGAATTTCATCACGAGCCATAAATTCCTGTTCGCTGACGGAGGAATTAAGAGGATAGTCTGGATGACAAAGAACTTAAAGGAAAGAATAGCCGAAGATTTCAAACAGAGGTGCGAGGAAGAAGGCGTGCCTGATCTATTGGATAAAATAGCGGATGAAACAATTGCCGAGGATTCGGAAAAATTAATGGAATACCTCGCAAGCGCCGGACATCCGGCGCTTGAAATGGACCCGATGTTCTAAATAGCGATTAGCGATCAGCAGTTAGCTGACGGCTTTTTTAAGGAGGATATATGAGCAAAGTAATTAAAAGCGCAGGCGAATCAGCTGAAGAAATAATTGAATGGGGTGAATCCCATAATATTGAAACATGCTTTGAACGCGCAGAAAAACTAAAGCAGTGTCCGATCGGTGAAACCGGGGCATGCTGCAAGGTTTGCCACATGGGACCCTGCAGGCTTATCGGCAAAAACGCCGAAGAAGAGGCCAGAGGCGTTTGCGGTGCAACACTCCCTACGGTAGCGGCAAGAAATATGCTGAGAATGATTGCAGCAGGCACTGCAGCCCATTCAGACCATGCGCGCGACATGGCAATGACACTACTTGCAGTTGCTGAAGGTGAGGCTAAAGATTTCAGGATCACCGACGTGAAAAAGCTGTACAGGGTTGCTGATATATTAGAGATTGAATTTGAAGGCAGGCCCGTGAATGATGTGGCAAAAGATGTTGCCCTGAAATTCATTGAAGACTTCGGGCGCCAGAAAGGCGCGATTAATTATTGTAAACGCGCGCCGAAAAAGACACAGGAAAGATGGGAAAAATGGG
>BDTR01000009.1 GCA_002897775.1 bacterium BMS3Bbin08
TCAAGATTATTCGATAATTTTGACAGCTCTTCTTCAGGAAAATAATTGTGCTCTTTCTGTATCTGCTGAAAGGCATGGATTAAAATGCCCCTTTTCTTCTGCGCATCAGTCAGAACATCACCTATATGTCCGATAACTTCATCAATTTCCGGATCCATTTATACCTCCAACTCCGGCATGGGCTGCCGCTGCCTTTTCAATCTCCCTTCTTGCAGCCATGTCCATAAGAACCCTTTCAGCGCCGAATTTTCCGGGCTCGTATTTTCTGAGTTTCAGGTTTCCTCTTGCCTTATCAATGTAATCAAGAGCCAATGCCAGCATCTTTTCCGGATCAGGCTCAAAGTGAAGAGCGCCCATAAAGCGTTCAAACCATACATCAGTCATGATCTTTGTGACTTCTTTGCTTGCTCCAACCGGTGATTCACCGCCAAAGATACACGGCACGCCGGAGGCGGCGAAATAGGCGCCTATTGCAATTGCCTTCTCGGACATCCATTCAGGAGCTATCCCGACAGCAGGCATACCGCCTATTTCATCGGACAGGCCGCCTTCATGCGCCATAGCCGATGCTATTGTCAGTATCCTTGAATTATCAACACACGCGCCGAGGTGAAGTATCGGTGGAATGCCTATTGCCTCGCAGACTTCTCTCAGTCCTGGTCCGGCATTTTCGAGCGCCATCTCAGGGGTCAGATAAGATGCGGTGGCGCACGCAGCAGAACCACAGCCTGTTGAGCAGATCAGCACATCATTTTTTATCAGTTCAAGTGCAAGGTATTTGTGAATACCGGTGGATGCTACTCTCGGATTGTCACATCCTGCAAGTCCGACAACGCCGCGGATCCTTCCAGCCATGATGGCGTCATTCAGGGGCCTGAACGAGGCGCGCCATTTGCCGCCCTGCATGTACTCAATATATTCATGTGAAAAACCGCCGATAAGCGGGGCTTTTTGAGAGATGTGGCTGCCTTCCGTCGTCCTGTTGGGATAATTGTCGCATGCCATCCTGATGATCTCTCTTGCCGTTTCTTTAGCCCTGTGCTCATCATATTGAACATGCACTGCACCGGGCATCTTTGCCTTTTCGCTGGTAGTGATAACTTTTGTATGGAACTTCTTTGATACTTCGGCAATGGCAGGCATAATACACTGAACATCAACTGTCATGGCATCAATCAGTCCGGTCATGATCCCGAGTTCCTGGTTTGTAAAACCACCCGCTGTAGGTATTCCGTGTCTCATAAGGATTTCGTTTGCAGTACAGCACATGCCGCCGATATTGATGCCCTTGGCGCCTTTCGATCCGGCGTATTCAACCATTTCAGGTTCTGACGAAACGTCCACGATCATCTCTGCAAGAGTAGGCTCATGTCCGTGGACGATCAGATTGACTTCGTCTTCCTTGAATATGCCGAAACTCGCCTCTGCCTTGATCGGCCTGGGAGTTCCAAAAAGTATGTCGGTTATATCCGTTGATATCATACAGCCGCCCCAGCCGTCTGCAAGCGCAACCTTGAGGCCGTGAGTGAGGAGGTGGTCGGGTTCATGGTCGACCCCGATATTTGTGCGGTGCAATGCCTCAACAACTTCCCTGTCGATACCGCGGGGAGTAATATCCCACTTTTCCCATCTTTCCTGTGTCTTTTTCGGCGCGCGTTTACAATAATTAATCGCGCCTTTCTGGCGACCGAAGTCTTCAATAAACATTGTAGCAACATCTTTTGCTACATCGTTCACAGGTCTGCCTTCAAATTCAATCTCTAATATACCGGCAACCCTGTACAGCTTTTTCACGTCGGTGATTTTAAAATCTTTGGCCTCACCTTCTGCAACTGCAAGGAGTGTCATTGCCATGTCGCGCGCATGGTCTGAATGGGCCGCAGTACCTGCTGCGATCATTCTCAGCATGTTTCTTGCCGCTACTGTAGGCAGTGTTGCGCCGCAAACGCCTCTCGCCTCTTCCTCGGCGTTTTTGCCGATAAGCCTGCAGGGTCCCATGTGGCAGACCTTACAGCATGCCCCGGTTTCACCAACAGGGCACTGCTTTAATTTTTCTGCGCGTTCAAAGCATGTGTCAATATCATGGGATTCACCCCATTCAATTATTTCTTCAGCCGAATCGCTTGCGCTTTTAATTACTTTGCTCATATATCCTCCTTAGAAAGCTGTCAGCCGTCAGCTGTCAGCGGTCAGTATTAATTAAAAAAATTCTAAAATACAACCTTAGCTGATAGCTGATGGCTGAAAGCTAATAGCTGCATTTAGAACATCGGGTCCATTTCGAGCGCCGGATGTCCGGCGTTTGCGAGGTATTCCATTAATTTCTCCGAATCCTCGGCAATGGTTTCGTCTGCAATCTTATCCAATAGATCAGGTACGCCTTCTTCCTCGCACCTCTGTTTGAAATCTTCGGCTATTCTTTCCTTTAAGTTCTTTGTCATCCAGACTATCCTCTTAATCCCGCCGTCAGCGAAAAGGAATTTGTGGCTCGTGATAAAATTTACTCCGATTCCCATAAATCCGGGGTTCTGCGTGCCGCCGCCGACTGTGCCGGCCAGTGTCGAGAACTTCATACCCACAGGTGTCATGCCTGTATGGCCCCTTTGCACGAGCATTACGCCGTTGGCTTCAGGGATAATCGCCACAATGCACTCAAAGCATCCGCAGGATGTCATGGGGTTATCCATAATAGTGTAGAGATTTAATGATTCAATGGCGCCTGCAGAATTGGCTTTCAGGTATTCATCAACACCGGCCCATCTGCCCTGTTTTTCATCGAGGACCTCGCCTTTTTTAATCGGCTGATTACCCCCTGTGGGGTCTATCTCAAATGCAGCCTTTGTGTCAAGCCAGTTGTATGCTCCGCAAAGGCCGAGACGCTCCGGGCTGATTACGCAGACGTGAGACGGAGCGAATGACTGGCACAGGAGACAGGAATAATAAATATCCACGGATTCGTCCGTTAAACCGGCAAGCCTGTGGTCTCTTTCTTTATATACCGCCCTTGCCTGGTCCTGTAATTCAAGAACATCTTTTTCATCAAAATAAAGGGTCGTCTGTATTTTATCAACAATCTCCTTGAACCTGTTGTGTGTCATGGTGTTGTGTATTACACCGATATGCTCTAATGTGATTCCGTCTTTATATGCCTGGTTGCTGATCCTCATCCATACGATATCACGCTGTCCCATGTGCCAGAGCCCCTGGGCTTCATTTATATTATGATGGAGCTTTCTCTCGATAATGGCCTCAAAATCTTTCTGCATCTTTCTGCCCGCAACATCGATAACAATAGCTATGGGCATCATTCCGCCTGCCTTGAATCTTTCCTCTATGTCAGCGCCGACCAGCGTTACCTTGCCGTCTTCTATCTCTTCCAATTCTTTTGTTCTCACCCATTCAAATGCAGGTGTGCGGTTTCCGCCGAACTCGATGAACATGTCTTCTTTTCTGATCCTCTCGCCCTCAAATGCCGGGCCGTAAGATACGGGAATCGGGGGTTTCGCAACGGTTACCTTAAGCCCCCTGACCTCAAAAGCCCTCTGGACGATCTTGTCGTGATCAAGTTCGGTCTCAACCTCTTCATACGTACACACACCTGTAGGATGTATGACAGGCACTTCCGTATCGCATATTGCAGGGTATCCCATATTAATAGCGCCTGCGCCTGTCGACCATATGATATCGTTGAGTTCTCCAAGGACCATAGCAAAGGCAAATACCCTGTCTTTTGTATATTTCAGATGCGCCTTGTAGTCACCGGGCTTGTTACCGCCGAAGATCATGGATGCCCTTATGGACCAGCTGAGAGCGTAAAGAGTGTGTTCTGTATCAGGGCCGAGGGGAACAATATATGTGTCCCATCCTAATTCTACTTTTTTTCTCAGGAGCTGCCGGGTTACATTCGTTACATTACCGTTTTTATCTTTTGCCATGCCTGAAAGAAATGTCAGGATGTTTTTCTCCTGCAATTCCCTGACTATCTTTTCTGCGGTGTCATCATCCGGCGCAGCCCCGATTATTGCAGCAAAACCGGGCATCCTGCCGTCAACAAGCTGGATACCGAGATTTCTCTGGATGGTGTCGGTTATAAAACCATTATAGACATAACCGGTTTCAGAATCCGTAACCGGCTCAAGCCCGTCAAGATATCTCAGAGCGAGTATGATCTCCTCTGCAAAAAGAGTTGCCATTCCCGAGTCAAGCGCCTCTCCAAGATAGGGTTTCCAGAGTTTTTCTTCCGGTTCATCATGGAGCATCTCCCTCGCCATTTCTAAGGCAACCTTCATATCTGCAAGTGTTTTAACAGGGAATGCCGTCATTGCATATATCTGGGGCAGATAAAATGCAGTGTCAGGGAATTCAAAAACAAATTCCTTGCCTTTTTCAGCTATGGCTTTTTCGAGCATCTCCTCTGCCCTTTTAAAGAGCGTGTTTGCAGCCCTTATCGCAGCAGAGGCTATTATCTTTGACATTTCAACCTCCTAAGATATATTAAGTTCAATTTTGTTCAACTTATAATCAGAGTCTTTGCCTGTTTTTATTTTTGTCATGCCCGAAGTCTTTAATCGGGCATCCGGAACTCATTAAAAAAACTGGATTCCCGCTCAACGCACTGCGGGAATGACGGCTCAATGTTATTTTTGTTTATACACAGACTCTAATTAACGATTGCCTCAACTAATGGTGCTTTTTACATTTTTGACATATACCGTAAAATTCAACACTATTTCCCAGCAACTCAAATCCGTGTATCAAATCTTCTGAAAGAACAATTTTAAAATCTTTATGTATATCAATAATCTTTCTGCATTTGATACATATAAGGTGGTGATGCCTGCTTATGTCGGGATCATATCTTTTTTTATGTGAATCTATTTTAAGTTCCTGAATGTTGCCTTTATTTTTCAGGGCTTCAAGCGTATTGTAGACCGTTGCAAAAGACATTGTAGGAAACTTTTTTAACACGGCCCTGTAAATATCTTCAGCAGAGGGATGAGACTTGTTGCCATCAAGAAAGCTTAAAATTGCAAGCCGCTGAGGCGTTAATTTAATATGAAGGTCTCTGTATTTTTCCATCATAATTATCTAACCCGTCAGACAGTAAAAAATATCACATTAGAATAATTCCTGTCAAACACTCTATTTAATCAGCAACTATGCAGCCCTGCCTTTAAGGAAAGTAGGTATGGCATTGGCTTCTCTTGGGCCGACAGTTACCTTCCAGCCCTCAAGCTTGTCTTCAAGTGACCCGCTCAGTATGGCAACCTGTCCCGGCAGTATCAGCTCTTTATGACTCACCTGACTCTCTATCCCGCTTTCTTTTATGAACTGGGCGATCTTTGATGCAGTAAATTTGCCTGCTGCCCATGCAGTCAGAACAGACAGGCCTTCACAGTCCATTACAGCAAGGCGGCTTGGAACTTTACTGTTTTCTATCTCCCCTGAGACTATAAAATACGTAAGAGAGAAGTTGGTAGTAATCATCAAAGGAGAGTCGGCAGTGGCCTCACCTATATCGTAAACCTTCTGCTCGACCTGCATCGGGACCTGCGGGTCAGTGTAGAGGTTCTGCCTGAGTGTGAAGAGCGCTACATTTTTCCACTTTTCGATACTGCTTAAAACAACTATGGAAGAATATTTGGCTATGGCTACAGAGGCAATGGATGCCTCATAAACAGGATCATCTCTCAAAACAAAGTTGATTATCGGATAACCGAGGGGTTTAAAGTTCTTTTTAAGAGCTGAACGCCTGATCTGGGTATTGTGTTGTATTATTTCTCCGGCTGTTTTCGCCCCGGAGTCAAGCACAATATCTTCAACACCAAGACCTTTAATCTTTTCCGTCAGGGCGCTCAGGGCTTCGGGGCCATCTGCACATGCAGCGAGCGGGACGCTGTTTGCCTTTGCGATATTTGCCATTGCCTCCGCGTTTTCGCCTGTAGCACAGTAGATCAAAGGTTTTCTGCCTGCAATTGCCTTAACAGCAGCTTCAGCCGCGGCAGCATCTTTACAATTTAATATAATGGCAGCTTCAGGGGCCTTTTCCGCAGCGAGCTTTACAACTGCTTCATATTTAGCGCTGTCATTTGATGCATATTCAATAGAGATTGCATCTACTCTGAGTTTCTGGCCTACGCGGTCTATTTCAGAGTTTGCAACCTCTGTTGCAATATCGGCAATCTCCTCTTCGCCCAGGTCGTCCTTTATATTCACCGCTAATGCACACGGGTTTACAAATTTTTTCTCATGTCTGAAAAGAACGGTCTCTCCCCCTATTTTTACTGCCTTTTCACCTGTGCCGAGAGTAAATGCCCTTATAGGCGGAGCAGATGCTTCACCAAGGCTCTGCTTGGCTTCCTCTGATACGTCAGGACATGCTGAAAGCTCAACGCCGCCCTGGGCAAGCTTCATTGCAAAGGCAAGGCACGTCGGAAAACCGCATTTTTTACAGTTTGTCTTCGGAAGAAGTTTAAATATCTGAACTCCGGTTAATGCCATTTTATTAATCCTCCATCTTTATTTTCTTTGGAAATCGGTAAATGGGAGAAACGGTGAATAACAGGATTTTCTCCGGGTCGCCGCGTCTCCGTTTCTCCTT
>BDTR01000010.1 GCA_002897775.1 bacterium BMS3Bbin08
TGCAGATATGTTTCGCGCATCTATTCTGTTTAGGAAGGAAGGGCGTTTCTCTTTATTCTTTTTTCTTTGGCAGGGTTTACCCCGTTAGAAAGCTTTTCTAACGGGGTAAAGCTAAAGGCACTGCTTTTTCCAGATGTACCGGACTTATCTTCAACCCGGAGTTTTCTCGCCTTGTAATATGGTGGCGCATTTCAGAACGCCTCAAACTATATTCCGATAATTCTGCCGAATACGATTCATAAATGCAGAAAAAAGAACCTCTGAGCGGCTCACCCCCTTACTCCACCCTGCTCCACACGGTTCAGGGCTACGTTCGGGGCTCTGCGTCCTCCTTGTCCCGTAGTCGCTTTGCGACTTTACGGGAAACCTCGCCAAAATTTTTTATATATTTTCACAGGGGGGCGTCGCTAATAAGGAAGACAGGCTCGGTTTCGTCCGCCCGCCTTCGGCGGTCTTCGCCACATTCCCCACCCAACCACCCTTTGAAATAGCCACCGCCTACAAATATTCATCACCCTTATGCCCTGTCTGGCATAAAGGACATAGCACCACAAGACAATCGTACCGATAGACTTTTGTCCTCTCTTACGTTTGGCTTCATGCTATTTGATGTATATTGCCCCCGCCCAACCCTCAGTCACAGTCGGCCGGCTTCATCCCCTCTCGGGTATTCCGCACCGCCCTTAATGCGCCTGCTCCCCCTTTAAATAATTAAAGTTGCCGAATAGAGGATTTTTACATTAGAATGAAACAGCGACCAGCGGGAGCGGATGTGATCAAAATAACAGACCTTACATTCAGATTTCCGTAGGGAAGATAAAATGGGGTTGTTGAAAGAAAGTTATGAAACTGACAGATAATGAGATAAGAGACATAACCCGCTATCTTGAAGAGGGCAAGCCCCTGCCGGAAAAGTACCGTTTTCTGCTGTTCGAAGACACGCGGGAGGTTGAGCTGGTCTGGAACGGGAAGACCAATGAGGTCTGTAATATTGTACTGCCCTTTCAGGTAATTGAGCAGGTCGATGAGCCGCGCTCTGAAAAGGAGTTAAAACTTCAGGCCGGGCTCTTTGATACACAGACGGGTAGGCAGATCAAGGGGTGGAACAACAAACTTATCTGGGGTGAAAATAAGTTAATTTTGTCTTCTTTGAAGAACGGACCGCTCAGAGAAGAGATAGAAGAGCAGGGCGGTATCAAGCTGATTTATATTGATCCTCCGTTTGATGTGGGCGCGGATTTCAGCATGGATATTGAAATCGGCGGCGAGACCCTGACCAAAAAGCCCAATGTGCTGGAAGAGCTGGCCTACCGCGACACTTGGGGCAAGGGCGCTGATTCCTTTATCGCCATGATCTATGAACGGCTCGTGCTAATGCGGGATTTGCTGGCAGAGGATGGGAGTATTTATGTGCATTGTGACTGGAGGGTGAATAGTCATATTCGATTGGTGCTTGATGAGATTTTTGGAAAAGATAGGTTTAGGAATGAAGTTATTTGGACCTATAGCGGTGGCGCGATACCACTGACAGATTTCCCAAGAAAACACGATACCATACTTAAGTATCGTAAGGCTGACACCCATATTTTTAATACTCAATACAGACCCTACAATGAGCTGACCGCCAAACGCATGAGAACTATACATAAAGGAATTATGGTAGACGTAGACCGAGGCACTCCTATTACCGACTGGTGGACAGATATCAAAGTTCCGACAGGTCCGGCAAATAAGGAAAAAATAGGCTACCCAACTCAGAAACCGGAGGCTTTATTGGATCGGATTATAAAAGTTTCTTCCAACGAAGGCGATATTATCGCCGACTTCTTCTGCGGTTCTGGCACTACAATGGCTGTAGCTGAAAAGCTTAACCGCAAATGGATCGGCTCTGATCTCGGAAAATTCGCAATTCACACAACCCGTAAGCGCATAATCGGCGTGCAGCGTCAACTCAAAGCAGAAAACAAAAGCTGGCGTGCCTTTGAAATACTGAATCTCGGCAAGTACGAGCGTCAGCATTATATCGGTGTCAATTTATCATTACGCGAAGAAGAGAAACAGAAACAACTGGAAGCAAAGGAAAAAGATTTCCTGAATCTCATTTTACACGCCTATCGCGCCGAGACAGTAACCCAGTTCAATACTTTTCAGGGGAAAAAGGCAGGGCGTCTTGTTGCTGTGGGGCCAGTCAATCTTCCGGTTACCCGACTTTTTGTTGAAGAGGTCATTCTTGAATGCCGCCAGAAGCATATTACTCGTGTTGATATTCTCGGTTTTGAGTTTGAGATGGGCCTGTTTCCCAACATTCTTGATGAAGCAAAAGCGAAGGGGATTGATCTCGCAATGAAGTACATCCCGCGTGATGTCTTTGACAAACGTGCAGTTGAGAAAAATCAGGTAGTGTTTCACGATGTATCGTTTATCGAAATAAAGCCTCACATTAAAAAGAAGGGGATAGCCGTTGAGCTTACTGATTTCTCTGTTTTTTATTCTCAGGATTCTCAAAACGCTGATGAGACCCTGAAAAACAGTAAAAGCAAGGTCATAGTAGACAAGGGACAGGTCGTCAAGATCAGCAAGGACAAAAAGGGGATTGTGAAACGTGAAGTATTGACAAAACATTGGACAGACTGGATCGATTACTGGTCAGTGGATTTTGATTTTGAATCCAAGCGGGAGATTGTCAGTGTTCAGAATGAGGAGAGCGGTGAAACAGAAGAAGTCTGGACAGGCGACTTTGTATTTGAAAATGAGTGGCAGTCCTTCCGTACCAAAAAAGACCGCTCTATAGAGTTGAAAAGCGTCTTTCATGAAAGCCAGCCCGGACGCCGCAAGATTGCCGTAAAAGTCGTAGATATTTTTGGAAATGATACAATGAAAATAATAGAGGTTAATATATAAGGCACTATGACGACTGTTGAAGAATTTGATAACTGGATGACAAAGGGCGAAAATATGAACCTTGAGTTCAAGTCTGCCAGAAACAGCTTCAGTCATAATAGAGATCTGCCTGATTATTGCGCTGCATTAGCAAATGAGGGAGGCGGCAAGCTGATTCTCGGCGTTAATAACGATAGGAAAGTTGTCGGCACCAAAGCCTTTGAGGGCACTCACAATAAGCTATCCAACGATCTGCTATCCGGTATAAGGATCAGGATTGATGTTGAGGAATTAAATCATCCAAAGGGGCATATTCTTATATTCCATGTGCCATCCCGTCCTGTTGGTCAGGCAGTTCGATCAACTGGTAATTACCATTATCCAATGCGGGCAGGTGAGTCGCTTGTTGAAATGGACCAGATGACGTTGAAGAAAATTCTAAATGAAACCGCCCCTGATTTTTCTGCGCAAATCGTGGACGGATTAAGTGTGGCCGATCTTGATGTTGTGGCAATCAAGAATTTTAAGAACAGATGGGCAGAAAAAGCAAAACGGGTTGATTACCTGGATTTCCCCAACGATAAAACCTTACGGGCTCTGGGCTTGTTGACGGATAAAGGATTGAACTATGCGAGTCTGGTTCTGTTCGGAAAAAAAGAAAAGATCGATCAGAATCTGCCGGGCAGTGAAATTATATTTGAATGGAGGCTTGACTCAAGAAAAACAACTCACGATTTTCGCAAGAATTGGCGTGAACCATTTTTCAAGATTTACGATGAAATTTGGGAGACGATAAACGCCCGCAACATTAGAATCCCTTTTCAGGAGGGCCTATTCCAGCGTGAGATTTTCTCTTTCAGTGAGAAACCTGTGCGAGAAGCTCTCCTTAATGCAGTGGCTCATAGAGATTACACAATTCAAAACCAGTCAGTTTTTATAAAAGCGTCGCCGGATTCTTTTAGCATAGAGAGTCCCGGCGGATTTCCCCCCGGCATTACTATTGAAAACATTCTTCATAAACGGAGCTGGCGGAACCGGAGCATTGCAGAAACATTTGAAAAAGCCGGAATGGTTGAAAGGTCCGGCCAGGGGATGGACGACATATTTGAGCATACTATCAGGGAAGGAAAAGGGATGCCCGATCTTTCCAGAAGTGATGAATTTTCTGTCAGTCTTACAATTCCTGCCCGGGTCAAGGATAAAAAATTTATTCTTTTTCTGGAAAAAGTTGTCAATGAAAAGCAGATTTCTTTTTCTTTTGATGAAATATATGAACTTGAACAAATTCGTGAAAATCAGCCGGTAGCCAGCCTTCAAAGCAGCGATAAATTTCTGAATGCTGGCATCGTTGAGCAGGTAGGCAAAACCAGTGGGGCAAAATATATACTTTCTCATGCATATTATGCTCACGAAGGCAAGGTAGGGGTGCACACAAAGCTATCTGGGCTGTCACGCGCCAAGAATAAGGAGCTAATACTTAAACATCTAAGAATGAATAAGGGCTTTCGCCATGATTTGCAGGATGCGTTTAAGGAACTTAAAGCCAAGGATATTTCGAATCTTTTACAAGAATTGCGGAGAGCTAATAAAATTGAGTATGTAGGGCCTAAAAAAACCGGATATTGGAAACTTAAAGATTAGATTTATTTAGATTTAAATTAGTATTAAAATTCTCTTTAAGCTTAAATTTAGCTTTATAATCAATATGTTTTGAATAAATAAATTAGCTTTATTCTAAATCTAAAGTACATTTAGAGGCTTAATGGCACTACATCCTGATTTTCCAAAATCGCCTCATATAATCCTCGATCCAAAACTTCGGTGGTTTCCTGCAGACGAAGCCCTGCGCGAATCGAGCTATGAAAAGCTGCTGCCTCCTCTCGTGCACCAACTGCGAAATAAGGTGAACGCATGGCGGGCAAGCGGGTATGACGGTGCCACCGATAGCAGTGTAGCGTTGTTAAATTGGTGGTTTAAGCATGAACACCTGATACCGAAATCAGACGGCACAATGGAAAGGTTTCAGTATTACTTTGCCCAGCGTGAGGCAGTTGAGACCATTATATATCTGTATGATGTAGTCAGAGTGAAAGACAAATATGACCTGCTCCGCTATGATTCTTCGGGTGCTGTGTCTGCCGGGATGTTTGACGAATCGTGGCTTCGGTTTGTGGTAAAGATGGCGACCGGTACCGGCAAGACCAAGGTGTTGAGCCTGATACTTGCGTGGTGCTACTTCCACAAACTCTACGAGCCCGGCTCATTACTGGCGCGAAATTTTCTTGTTATCGCTCCTAATATCATTGTCCTTGACCGCATTCGCACTGATTTTGACGGTCAGCGCATATTCTTTGAAGATCCTGTGCTTCCGGATAATGGTTACGAGGGTCATAACTGGCGGGATGATTTTCAACTAACCCTGCATATTCAGGATGATGTGAATGTCACCCGCAAGACAGGCAATATATTCCTGACCAACATACATCGTGTTTATGCAAGTAGTGATATCGCGCCGTCTGCTGATGATGAGGATACGATGGAATATTTCCTGGGCAAACGCCCTACAGGTGCAACGACTGACTCCAGAGTTGATCTTGGGGACATTGTCCGCGACATTGATGAACTGGTCGTGCTCAATGACGAGGCGCACCATATACATAGTGAAAAACTGGCATGGTTTAAATCTATTGAAGACATACATAATCGTCTGAAGCATAAAGAGAAGTTTCTTTCCTTACAGGTTGATGTCACCGCAACGCCTAAACACAATAATGGCGCAATTTTTGTGCAAACAGTTTCAGATTATCCGCTGGTGGAAGCAATTTCACAGAATGTGGTCAAGCATCCGGTTCTGCCTGATTCTGCCAGCCGCGCCAAACTTGGCGAAAAGCAAAGCTCTAAATATACTGAAAAATATGCTGATTATATGAATCTTGGTGTTGAAGAGTGGCGCAAGGCATATGGAGAACATGAGAAGCTGGGAAAGAAAGCCATACTTTTTGTAATGACTGATGATACCAGAAACTGTGACGATGTGGCTGAATATATGGAATCTGTCTATCCGGAACTGAAGGATGCGGTACTTGTTATCCACACTAAAAATAATGGGGAGATCAGTGAGGCATCCAGTGGAAAGAACAGGGACGAGCTGGACGTGCTCCGAAAGCAGGCCCATGACATTGACGGATGGGACAGCCCATATAAGGCCATAGTATCAGTGCTGATGCTAAAAGAGGGTTGGGATGTAAAGAATGTCACCACAATTGTAGGCCTGCGGCCATATTCCTCAAAGAGCAATATCCTGCCGGAACAGACACTCGGGCGAGGCTTGAGAAAAATGTATCCAGGTGATGGCGTAGAAGAATATGTCAGTGTTGTAGGAACAGATGCTTTTATGGATTTTGTAGAGTCCATCCAGTCTGAGGGTGTAGAGCTTGAGCGAAAAGCTATGGGTGAAGGAACTAAACCTAAGACACCCATTATCGTTGAGGTTGATACTGAAAATACAAAAAAGGATATGAACAGCCTGGATATTGAAATTCCTGTATTAACTCCGCGAGTCTATAGGGAATACAAAAATCTTGCCAGCCTTGATATTGCAAACTGTGCTCATAAAAAGGTGGAGTACCGTCAGTTCAGCGAGGAAGAACAAAGGGAAATAGTCTTCCGGGATATTACGACCGGTGAAATTAATCACACGACAATACTTAACACCGGTGGTGTAGCAGACTACCGCAGTGCTATAGGATATTTTACACAAACTATTATGAGAGATTTGCGCCTGGTCAGCGGATATGATGTATTGTACGGCAAGGTAAAATTGTTTGTACAAGCCCACCTTTTTGACCAACAGATTGAACTTGAAAATCCAAATACCTTAAGGAACCTGTCAGAGATTGAGGCAACCAAAACACTGATTGAGACCTTTAAAAAACAAATCAACGCGTTAACGGTACAGGACAAAGGGGACGCTGAGATTCGCGACTATATTAAATTGCTAAAAACGCGGCCCTTTGTTGTTAAAGAGCAGGGATATCTTATCCCAAAGAAAAGTGTTTTTAACAAGATTATCGGTGACAGTCATCTGGAATTACAGTTTGCGGCTTTTCTTGAAGAATGCGACGACATAATATCCTATGTTAAAAATTATATGGCTGTTCATTTCAAGATTGATTATGTCAACGCAAACGGCGACATCTCAAATTATTATCCTGATTTTATTGTTAAAAAATCAGAAAAAGAAATATATATTATTGAAACCAAGGGACTGGAAGACCTTGATGTTCCGCTGAAGATAAAGAGGTTAAAGCAGTGGTGTGTTGATATTAATAAAATACAATCATCGGTAAAATATGACTTTATTTTTGTGGATGAAGAGGGATTTAATAAGTACCAACCAAAAAAATTCAGAGAACTGCTAAATAATTTTATGGATTATAAGGATTGACCGATTTTATTTATTACTTTTTTGTAAGTAAGTAGCGGGGTACATCTGCACTTTGGGGGGTGTCTAAAATAACTCTAGCAATTTGGTGGGAAATTAGTCTATATCCCAAGATTAAGTAAAAAGGTTCTTCTCTTTAACAAACTTTATCAGCCGCGCTGCAGAATAAGCTGCATCTTTCGCAAATTGGGTCAAACCATCCTGTGTTAGTATATGAACTATCGCGTGAACCATACGGCCCGGCTTGATAATAATAGGATTTCTCCACAGTAGCGTGCTATGCAATACTTCTTGCACATGCAAGTCACCATCCTTTAGCTGTGCCCGAAATAGTTGACCCTCAATTACTACAACCGGGAAAACAATTTCACATATACGAATGGATACATCCCTTGTAAATTTATCAGCTCGAACAGTCATTGCTAACGCCGCATTGCATGCGCTCGTCAAGGCCTTAAAACCAACATCACTACCACTAGTGAACGCTTGTGTAATGCTGTGCCCTGATGGGGTCGAAAGCTTAAATAAAGGAAGGCTGTAAACTTCCTTATGTGTTGAAATTGCAGGTAAGATCTTTGTAGCAACTTTAGAAGTGACTCGTTCAGTAACCCTCTGAGAATCCTTAAGGCGAGTTCCCGCGGGACAAAACATCACCCACGGTTTGCCAGTTGATGATTTACATTCCACGGTCAAAGTTATACGAACCCGCACGTTGTTGACTATCTCTAATAAATAACCAACAACGTCGATTTCTCTGAGTTCCTGGGTATTGGGGTCTGAATAATAATCGGATGAAATGACGCTAAAACCGCAATCTTGAAATGCACGAGCCACTCTCATTTCGAGTGGATAACCCTGCGTTTTAAGCCAAGTTTGAATTTTTTTCTCAAGTGGTTGTTTGCTTTGTTTTTTTTCGGTCATTTCAAGGTTACTTTACATGCGTTTTCTTTAATTGGGCCAGCAAGACCTCGTCAATGGATACTATTTCCCAGCATCAAGGGGGTCTTCTTTGTTAACGGCTCCAATGTTTATTTTCTCCTCCGGCGATCCTACCCACTCAGACTCGATAACAGTAATGGGCTGCTGTCTTTGAAATTGCTCTATTCGTACTCTGATTTTCTATTTGATTTAAGTATCTATATCCAGCTCCAAACTGAAAAAATAAAAAAAACTACTGAGCCGATCACAAAGATCCAATAAAGAAAATACTGCACAGACTGCCGTATTGCGGGTCTTTTCGTTATTCGTCCATGTGCCATGTCGTGAGATTGCTGATTATAAAAGAAGCGCCATAGAAGACCCGATATAGCCACAACTCCCCCAAGCAAAAAAAGTAAGCTTAAATGTTTGATAACCCCAAATTCCTCTGCGTTTAATAAAATATAACCACAGAAAATCAGTTCAATACTGATAACAAAAAATGTAAGCTTATGAACTAGATCATAAGCGTGTTTACGAGCATTGCGCTCTAACTCAATAAGCCTTAGTTCTTGATCACTCATTACTCCCATATAAGTTATTTTCTCCTTCTCCACCCCATATAAAAGCCATACTACCCGATGAAGGCTGCAACACAGAGCAAGATAATGAGAATGGTATCCATTAACTCCAAACATATACGAGGCGGGCTGGGAAAATCAAGGGGAGACGATTACATAAGACTTAATTGTTGTAACGTTTTCTTTAATCTATTATAATCTTCTACTTTTTGAACATCATCTTGGAAAACCAGCAGCTGTTTTTCCATTTTGTATAAATTTACTGACAGTTTTAAGCTTACATAGCACAGAACAAGAGACGTCCCCAGAAATAACCAAGATACAATGGCAATAGAGGAAATCGATTTCCAAACTTCAGGAATAAACGAAGCCGCTAATATGACCGGAAAAGATAAAACATAAAGAACAATAAGTATCCAGAGAGTATAAATTATTCCGCAATTAGCAAGTGGTTTTGTAATCTGTATTCTATCCCATCTCTTTTGATAGTCTGATATCTCTTGGCTTTTGTCCGCGCCGTCGAACTCAATATCCTGGGTGGCGGACTTACCTTCGTCTATGAGTTTTTTTGTCGATTTTCGTAATACTGTGCAATCGCAAAAATCGCAGCTGTTAATACGGCAAGTATTTTAATGCTACCGTATAAATCTGCTATCATGGACTATTACGGAGTGGGCGTCTTCTCAGCCCTGCAGGTATGCTTTTTCATGTAGCTCTGTTGAATCAAACTGTTAAAATGCAGCTTTAGCTTTGCTGCAATATCAGGATTGTTAAATGATGCCACCGCCTTTGCCTTACCATGATCTGTCTCTAATCGAAAACATCTATCACCTACAAGAATATAGTGGGGGGTATCAACTTCATTGTCCGCTTGGAAAACTTGACCATTTCCCTTCAGTATAGACATCACAAATGGGTGTTTTTCTAGCGCAACCGCAGGATTTAAAACGGCCAGTTGCACATGCACCCCTTTATCGATAATCTTTTTTATTGTGTCGCTGAATCGGCCGTAAAAATCCTCCGTAAGCTGACCACTTACAATATGCACGTTTGCCTTAGTTTCCTCAGCCTCTTTAAAAAGCTCCGAAAAAAGATCGTGTGCATGTTCAATCGAGGCATTGTATATCAGTTTTGAACTCTTTTTTTCGCGGTACTCCTTAATTAGTTTTGCAAATTCTGACATAGCGGGGGTGCTCATCCTAACCTCCTACAAGATGTTTTAGTTGATTAATATTATGTGTTCTTATTCGGTAAAGCGGGGGTTTTTCTTTAGTAATATCCCTAATGTTCTTCTCCCTTGCCTAAGAAGTCGGGCGATTACGTATTTATTATAACAGAGTATAGTTATAATTTACACAACTGTCAAGGGGGGGTACTTAAAACATACCCCCACAAAATAAGCAATCCCACAGTAACCCCGCAGTAAGTAGATTTTAGATATTTTGGGGTCGGGCATAGTTGTAACTTATTATATTACAACAGTTCCGATTAACGGAACTTGGTGGCGGTGGCTGGATTTGAACCAGCGACTCCGCGGATATGAGCCGCGTGCTCTAACCGACTGAGCTACACCGCCGATAATGTAAAATGCAATTACCAATAAACAACTATAAACGATTAATAGTA
>BDTR01000011.1 GCA_002897775.1 bacterium BMS3Bbin08
TGTATCATAGACCGCATGACTTGTTCTTTTTATCCCCATGTGCTAAATATAGCACATTACCCTTTTCCTTAAAAAAGGTGAACTTTTTCATCCCCGTTTACAAAACGGGGTATTCAAAGTTCGATTTTCATAAAAAAGTCTAAAAACAGTCAAGGTTGAAATGAATACATGCGGATATCTTAATACAGGACAGACAAGGTGTTATGACACATCCGGTCGTGAGGTGCCCTGCTCAGGCAGCGGACAGGATGCTGAATTCAAAAAGGGCATATCATGGCCTGCACCGAGGTTTGAACAGAAAAATGAAACAGTTTCAGATAACCTCACAGGACTTATGTGGACTCGGAGCGCAAACCTTGCTGAATTCCCTGTAACGTGGCAGGAGGCATTGGATTATATAGCGGAGATGAATCATAAAGAGGTTTTTGGCTATGCGGACTGGCGTCTTCCAAACCGCCGCGAACTCCGGAGCCTTATAAGTCATCAGACAAGAAAGCCCGCTCTGCCGGATAACCATCATTTTTATAATGTCTTTTCCGGCTGGTACTGGACTTCCACTACCGCGGCGATTAATACTGCCTACGCATGGTACATTCACACGGAAGGCGCACGGATGTTTTACGGCAACAAGAGACAGTTTTATCTTCTCTGGCCGGTGCGGGGGGAAGGGTATAACATTTTGCCTGTAACCGGGCAGATCCGTTGCTATAACAATGATGGAAAGATCATTTCATGCGCGGGTTCCGGTCAGGACGGAGAGTTTCGTTATGGGCATTCATGGCCACAACCACGGTTTGAAAGCTTTAGAGATACGGTGATCGACCGTCTCACAGGTTTATGCTGGATGAGAAAAGCAGATCTGACAGGCTTAAAGGTAACATGGAGTAACGCCCTGAAAGCGGTGGAAGATTTCAACCGGAATTCAGATGGGAGATATGTCTGGAGATTACCCGGCATCAATGAACTTGAGTCCCTCGTGGACTGCGATACTCATAGTCCGGCGTTACCGGTTGAGCATCCATTCGGTGAAGTTAAAGATGCCTACTGGTCATCAACTACCAGCGCTTTCGAGCCTGACTGGGCATGGGCTCTGTATCTCACTAAAGGAGCCGTAGGCGTAGGTCAAAAAAAGGGCGCTCATTTTTTTGCATGGGCAGTATGCGATGCCTCTGATTATTGACTCACGCATAAATAATGTCCGCTATATTGTCATTCCCGCAGGCAAAGCGCATCGGGAATCCTTCATAGAGAACGATTCCGGACAAGCCGGAATGACAGAAGTAAATGAACATAGGACATTATTTATGCAACTATCAATACCTGCAAAATGTACGATCCATAGAACAATTGGATTGACCGGGCGTAATTAACCGTCTATAATTGAGCTGAGGAGGGCGCGGATATGAAACCAACAGGAAAGATTGTCCTGGTCACAGGCTCAAACGGATCTATCGGCAGGGCGGTGATAGAGCGGTTTACAGGGAAATTCGGGCATGTGATAGGCTTTGACCGCAAGGCTCCGGCTCCCCCTCCGCCCGGTTGCACGGCTGTACCGATCGATATCGGATCGGAGGAGAGCGTGCGGAAAGGGCTTGGAGTCATCCTTGAACATCATGGAACTGATATTGCCTCTGTGATACACCTTGCAGCCTATTATGATTTTTTCGGAAAGCCGAGTCCAAAGTATGAAGAGATCACCGTACGCGGTACAGGACGGCTTTTACGCGGGCTGCGGGATACAGGCTTCCATGTCGAACAGTTTGTCTTCTCCAGTACAATGCTGGTTCATAAACCCGGAGAACCCGGGCAGTTTATAAACGAAGACTGGCCGCTGGAACCGACCTGGGCATACCCGGAGTCAAAGGTCAAGACTGAACAGCTTATCCGGGAAGAGAGACACGACATACCTGTAGTGCTACTGCGCATCTCTGGAGTCTACGATGATATGTGCAACTCGATCCCGCTGGCGCACCAGGTCCAGCGCATATACGAGCATCAGCTCTCCAGCCGTATGTATTCCGGGGAGACTGCTCATGGACAGGCTTTTATGCACATGGAAGATCTGGTGGATGCTATTGAGAAAGTGGTGGAACGCCGTTCCCAGCTGCCGCCGGAACTCCCGCTGCTGCTCGGTGAGCCGGAAACATTAAGTTACGATGAACTGCAGCACACGCTCGCCCGCCTGATACATGGTGAATCCTGGGAGACACACGAAGTCCCGGCGCCGATAGCAAAGGCAGGAGTCTGGATGCAGAACAGACTGCCCGGAGAGAAGCCTTTCATAAAACCGTGGATGATCGACCGGGCCAATGACCACTATGCAGTAGACATTACCCGCGCGCGCGCCCTGCTCGACTGGGAGCCGGGACATTCACTCAGAAAGACACTGCCGAAGATGATAGATGCCCTTAAGCGTGATCCTTTGGGCTGGTACAAAAAGAACAAACTTAATCCACCGTCGGAAATCCAAAATCAGCAGGAGGGGGCATGAAACCTCACCATCCACCTGCCCCGGCTTCTGTTTATACCTGCCCAATGCATCCCGAAGTGCAGCAGGACCGGCAGGGTAAATGCCCAAAATGCAGTATGCAACTCGTTCCGAAAGACCTGGCAGACACGCCGCAACATTCGATATCTGCCTCTCATAGCACAATTCGGCGGCACGAACATGCCGGGGAACATGGCGGCCATGACATGTCAAAGATGGACACGCATGGCGATATGACAGAAATGACCCGCTTCATGCGCAGGCAATGGCTCTGGACAAACTTTACTGTCGCGGGTCTCGGATTCTGGCTGATCACAAGCCCGTTTACTTTCGGCTATATAAAACCAGGCATGATCTGGAGCGATGTGATCAGCGGAGCTTTGATCGTATTGTTTTCCCTATTGGCATTATCACCGAAATTTGATTTTATCGGACGCTGGAGCGCTTCAATAGTTGGAACATGGCTTCAGTTTGCCCCGCTCGTTTTCTGGGCCTCAACTCCTGCCGCATTTGTAAATGATACCCTGATCGGTGCGCTTGTCATTGTATTTACAGTGCTCGTGCCGTCTATGCCCGGCATGGCTCATCATATGGAGATGGCGAAGCCGGGCCCGGTGATCCCTCCCGGCTGGAGTTACAATCCATCCTCGTGGCATCAACGCGCGCCTATGATACTGGCAGCGTTTGCAGGCTGGCTGATCTCCCGCTACCTCGCGGCATTTCAGCTGGGTTACATCCCAACTGTATGGGAGCCGTTCTTCGCGGAAGGCACAGCCAGAGTGCTGACATCAGATGTATCACAGAAGTTCCCGATCTCTGACGCCGGTCTCGGGGCAGCCGCTTATACTCTGGAAATGCTCATGGCATTCATGGGCGGAGAAACGCGTTGGCGCTCAATGCCGTGGATGGTTACAGGTTTCTTCATCCTTGTCGTGCCGCTCGGTGTTATAAGTATCGTGCTGGTGACTTTACAGCCTGTGGCAGTGGGTTACTGGTGCACGTTATGCCTGGCGACAGCTCTGATAATGCTTCTGATGATACCTTTTACTGTGGATGAACTTGTTGCCATGGGACAGTTCCTCCGGCAAAGTGTTCGTGAAGGAAAACCCTTCTGGCGCACATTCTGGGTCGGCGGTACTCTGGATCAGGAGAACAGGGATATGAGGACCCCGAGGTATGGAGCGCCTGTCGCCAAACTGCTTCCGGCAGCGGCCTGGGGAGTTACGATGCCGTGGAATCTGATCGTCAGCGCTCTCCTCGGCATCTGGCTCATGTTTACGCCTGTGATTCTCGGTTCAACCGGCAGGGCGGCAAACAGCGATCACATCGTGGGAGCGCTTATTATAACTGTAGCTGTAATAGCCACGGCAGAAGTCATCAGGGCGGGACGTTTCCTGAATATTCTCTTCGGCGCATGGGTCATAGCCGCGCCCTGGCTGCTTGCAGGCGCTAACACAGGCACAAAATGGAATAATGCAGTTGCAGGCATTGTATTGATTCTGATCAGTTTCCCTCGCGGCACTATTAAGGAGCAGTATGCAGCGTGGAACCCGTAGTAAGAATAGAGACGTTTATGTCTTCCTCATTACCCCCCTTAACAGTAGCGGAGCCAGCAATGTTGTGAAGGCAACAACAAAGACTACAGCCGCGTAAATATTTTCATCAAAGAATCCATTCCTGCGGGCTATTTCCGCGAAAACAAGTCCTACCTCACCTCTTGGAACTATGGCTATTCCTGTTGAAAATTTATCATTCCAATCCCCCAAAAAAATTCAACTATGTCCATAGTGTCAATTCCAACTCATGGTTGAAGCTCTCCAGCCTTTGGTCCGGGTATTCTCATAAATTGCATCAGTTCTTCTGCTTATGCAGATCATTGTCTTTTTTGTTTTTTAAGACGATACAAGCCTCTTGACAAGCCTGAGATCATCACGGATCATACGTGGGTAGAGAAAATCTTTCCGCACTTTCTCCCTGCCCTTTTCTCCGAATTCTTTTCGCAGGGCATCGTCATTCAGGAGGCGGAGAAGAGACTCGGCACAACCTTCCACACTATCGACCAGAAAGCCCTGCATATCATCGGGTATCTGCGTCCTGATACCCCCGACGTTTCCGGCCACCACGGGTGTTCCCTTCCATAATGCCTCTGATACCACCAGGCCGAACCCTTCCCTGATAGATTTTTGTATTACTACATCCGCCGAGCGCTGGAAGGCGTTAACCTCCATATTGCCTATCCCTTCAAGATTTGTGAATACATAGATATCAGGGTCTTTGGCTGATTCTTCATTGACTCTTGATAAAATCTCATAACCCTCAGGGTCGTCTCCGGCCAGAGAGCCTACCATTGCCAGTTGAACATCCGGCTTCTCCCGTTTAACCAATTGATAAGCCTGAATAACTCCCAGGGGGTCTTTCCACGGATCAAAACGCGAGACCTGCACTATCAGGGGGCGGCGCATATCAACTCCGGAGTTGGCAACGGCACTCCGGTAAACATCCTCCGGAAGTTCCATGTTTTTGGAGCTGAAGGGGTCTATGGCAGGCAAAATATACTCTACCAGATTAACGTTCAGATCAGGCGGAACAAATTCTTCCAGGGTAAAGACAACTGCGTCATAGGATTCGATATAGGGTTTTATAAAACTCCACACCCCAGGATTTGGATCAGAGCTGTCTATATGACACCTCCATATCCATTTGCCCTTTTTGTGTTTATTGAAATACCGAAGCGCCGCAGGCTGGGGGTCATGCACTATAAATACATCATAGTCTGATGTGAGTAATTCCGCGCTTCTCCGGTTATGCCGGATGTAAATATGTTTTATATCATCGGTAAGATTGAATTCCTGCCCCTGAATGGCATTGTGAAAAGACTTTGTAATGGAAAAGAACTCCTGGTCCCCGTGTATGATCCGCCAATCGGCCTGCACTTTGAGGGCCTTCAGAATGGGGATCTCACGGGAAAGCAGTTCAGCCACTCCCCCGCCAAATGGTGTCGCGTTAATGTGGCATATCCGTATATCACGTAAATCCTTCGCAAGCTCCAGCAGCTCATCAATCAGATCATCTCCGACAAGAGGTCTGAAATTTTCTATTTGTGTTGACGGCGCGCAACAGTAACGACCGATTTTGATTTGTTCAAGCATGAGCGCCTCCGTTTAATCTTCCTTTCCTTGATCTTTTTCAGGTGGATGGCGGGGCATCTTATGCATAAATTTCATATCTCCTACGAGGCCTACACCAAAACCTATGGCTGGAGCAATGAAGGTCCACGGTCCACCTAAATATAGACCTACGACCAAACCTCCAATAAGCCCTACACAGCAAAGCATAGTTTCCACCCCCTCTAAACTTTTTTTATTTCTTCAAAATTCCTGATAAAATTTTCTCAGTGCTGCCTCTAATTGTGTGCGCCCGTCATTGGTTGCCCCGTCAGTTTCATGAAATTATCAGGTTATCCATTGCCTGTTATTGATTCTTTGTATTCCCTCAGCCAGACAACATGCTCCTTTTCTTCCTTTATAATCTCATCAATAATCTCTTTTTCAGTTACAACATCCCTCAAATTGTAAAAATAAAGCAGTGTTTCTTTTTCGAAGGAAAGGGCAAAGTTAACGGCTCCTGCCACTGATTTTACGTGTTCAAGGGGCGGAAGGGATTTTTCCTTGCCAAGGAAAAATTCTGATTCAACAATAGCCCTCAAATATCTTGAGACCTCTTCCAGGTTTTCAGGTCTTTCATCTTTTACTTTCCCCTTAAGCTCCGAGAATATTTTTTCATGTGTTTGTTCCTTGAACGCAAGCGTCTCAAAAAGCCCTTTGAGTTTTTCGTCTTTTTCAAATCTCTTCGACATGGCAGTATAAAATTCATATCCAAGCCTTTCTGTCTGCTGGGCCAGTTCGACAGCTTCACTTATGGAAAATCCCATAACACCTCCTCAAAATCCTTCCGAGTTCATAATCTGTTTTTTATATTCCTCTTACCCATTACCGACAAATGCATGATAACAGGATATGTCCTGATCATCGTTTTTTTCAGCTCCCTTCTCCGGAGCATATCATAATCCGACCTGTCTATCTCGCTTTTTTACCGGAAATAAGCGTTCAGAACATACTGCTGCATCATTCTCTGGGTGTTGAAGAACGAGCCATTGAGTGCGATCGCATGTCTCATTATGTTGATGAACTGGTTTCTGTCCTGATAAAACATGGGGATAATGACCTGCTCCAGCTTGTCATAGAGAAAGCCGGCATCCTTTGACCAGTCGGATTCCGGCGTCTTTACCCGCGCATTTTCTCCGATGGACCATCCTGTAATACCCTCAATGCAACCTTCAATCCACCAGCCGTCAAGGACACTCAGACTCGGGACACCGTTGAGCGCGGCTTTCATCCCGCTGGTGCCTGATGCCTCCATGGGTGGCTGGGGGGTGTTCAGCCACAGGTCAACTCCTGCTGTGAGCATCTTTGCCAGTCTCAAATCATAATTCGCAAGATATGTGATGCGGATATCTTTCCTGAGTAATTCCATGGCCTGGAAAATCCGTTTGATAGTTTCCTTTCCTCCCATATCCTGCGGATGGGCCTTGCCGGCATAGATCACCTGAAAGGGGCCGACTTTTGATGAAATGTTTCTCAGCCTCTCGATATCAGTGAAAAGCAGATCCAGTCGCTTGTAGGAGGCAGCGCGCCGCGCAAAGCAGATGGTCAATACATCCTGGTCCATTCCCGCCCCGGTCTCATGGTTCACATACTGGAGCATCTCCTTCTTTGCCTGCATGTGTGCCTGCCACACCTCCTCGCCTGGAATGCTCAATGCATACCGCAATGTGAAATTGTCCTGCCTCCAGCCGGGGATATAACGATCATAAAGCTCCCTGAAGGGTCCGGATACCCAGTTAGCTGCATGGACGCCGTTGGTAATGGCATCAATTTTATAGGCGGAAAACATCAGGCTTGAAACTTCGCCGTGTTTTTTAGCCACCCCATTGACATAGTGGCTCAGATTGAGGGCAAGATAGGTCATGTTGATATTGCTTTCACCCATGAACACAGGTGTCATCTCGGAGAGGTCCATATGCTGTTTAATAATGTGGTTTGCCAGGTCTATGCAGAATACTTCTTTCATATCCAGAAAATCCTTGCGATGTATGAAAACACGGTCGAACAAATCCATTGGAAACTGATCATGCCCCGCAGGCACAGGCGTATGGGTGGTAAACACGCACTTCTTCCTGACAGACTCTATATTGTCACGGCTGATGGACTGTCTGCCTGCTTTTCGGGCCTCCTCATCCAGTAACTCCAGCGTCAGGAAGCTGGCATGGCCCTCGTTCATGTGAAACCGCCGGATGTCTCCGTAACCGAGGGCACGGAGCATCCTGAGGCCGCCAATACCAAGGACCACCTCCTGGCAGAACCTGTAATGCTGATCCCCGCCGTAGAGGAAGTGGGTCAGTTCCCTGTCCCATTCGGCATTTTCCGGAAGATCGGTATCCAGCAAATATACCGGGACATTGAAGCCGCCTGCACCCGTGATTTCATGCCTCCATGCGCGGATATGAACGGTCCGGTCCTCTATAATTACGGATGTCCTTGCAGGCATCTCCTCCAGAACGTCTTCAACGGTCCAATCCACAGGCTCCTCTGTCTGCCAGCCGCCGGGATCGAGATGCTGGAAAAAATATCCCTTCCTGTGAAGGAGTGTAACAGCGATCATCGGGACCTGGAGATCAGCAGCAGACCGGATGGTGTCACCAGCCAGTACGCCAAGGCCGCCGCTGTACGTGGGCATCCCCTCTTCAAGTGCGATCTCCATTGAAAAATAAGCTATAGACCTGTCATTCATTGTATTTTCTCCTCTCTGCTTTTTCAGTGCAATATACTGCCCCGGCACTATTTATCCCCGCAAGATCAGTTTTAGCGTGTGACGGGCTATAATGAGATCCTCATTGGTCGGTATGACCCACACAGTGCAGGGACTCTCTGGCGTTGAGATAGTGTCAGCATGAATCTCATTTTTTTAACCCCACCTGCTATTTATGAAGTTATATATCGGCACAAAAACAATACCGATATATATTCCGTAAAGAAAGCTCTCAACAAGACCAAGAAGAAATCCGCCGAAAGTCAGCCACTTGAATGCCGGAAGCATTGCCTCCAGCAATGCCGACATGCCGTGCAGTCTTTCGGGGACAATCAATCCATAAAGAACACAGAGAATGAATGAAATTGCCGTAAAAATACCCAATGACCAGCTAACTACTCTTATATTCAGTGGCATGAGCTGCCTCCTTTCTTTCCAGATGATCCTTCACCTGAATGTCCCTTATGTTCATTGTCTTCTTCTTTTCCTCCATGGCCTCCATGCCCGCCGTGGCCAAAGAGATGCATACCAATAAATACTGCAAAAAGTATTATCCAGACCCAGTTTTCTCTAACCCATTCCATTTTTTAACCCTCCTTTTAAAATTAAAGCGCGAACCCTGCGGAACTGAAAAGCCCCGCTCGTCCATCAAACCCCTTAGACTGTGTTCTCTTCTTTATCTTTTTTAAATATATCCATAATTTTCTCCCGGCCCGGAAAGAACATCGGGACCTTCTTTACATAAGCCCTGTATTCATCCCCGAACCTCTCAATCATGACCTTCTCCTCTTTCCGGGCAAGGGTATAATAGGCAACAACGATCACCGGGAACAATACCAGGGTCGGGATGGTAGGCCAGTGGATCAACTGTCCGAAGATAGCCAGATATATGCCTGTATACTGGGGATGTCTTATATACCTGTAGATGCTGTGTGTGACAAGCCTGTCCTCTTTCCTGGCCTCGTATATCTGCTGCCAGCCCCTGACAATCAGGGAGAGGCCGAGGAAAACGAATGTATATCCCACCAGCATCTCCACCATGGCCATCCCGTCACCCCCTCCCAGGAGAGAGGCCCACAGATGGCCCTTGACATGGAGCCAGGGGATGTCAAAACCTAAAAAAGATGTCAGGAGATAGATAGTCAGGGGGAAACCATACATCTCCGCATAAAGCGCAATAATAAATGCCTGGATTAGCCCAAAATTACGCCACTCCTTAAAATTCCCGGGAACCAGATACTTGAATACTATCCATGAAACAACAATCACCATAATGATGGTAATAATCCATGTGCCTCCTAATGTTGGTTGACTGCTCTCCATAACCCATCCTCTATATAATAAGTTTTTTTAATTGAATTAAAGTTCATAATTTCCAAATTTTTTTTCAGTCCTTAAGCTGAAATATCTGATTTTTATTACGGACATGCCCTCTCTCCGCACCTGCACCATACACATGAGCAGTTTTCATGGTTACAGTTTTTATCCCTGACCCGGCTTTCATATTTCCTTTTTGCCAAAGGCAGAAGAAGTTGTTTTGAAAAAGAGGGGTTATAATGTTTCCTGAGAAAATCACAGGGATTACCACTGGTAAATTTTTTTGCCAGATACCTGTAGCCGGCATGACCGACTTTTTCAAATAGATACCTGTTTACAAGAGATGTCTCAAGCATCGGCTTAAGATCCTTTTTCCAGAGCATGTCATAATCCGAACCGTCTATAAGGCTTTTTGCAGCCATCCAGCCTGATAAAATTGCGTACCTCATCCCAAAACCCCAGAGACAGTCCTGAAATCCTGCTGATTCTCCAATATAGAGTTTCTTATTATGTGCCTGTGTGTCACGGATGAAAAAGTTACCATAGCTTCCAAATTTCTTCTCATTTTTAATATCCAGCGCCATATTATCCTTGAAAAATCGTTTCATATCATCAAAACATTCATTTCCTCTTCTGTATTCTCTGTAAAGCACAGTGACCATTGTTCCACAACCCTGATTTACAAGGAGGTACGCGTAACCCTTAGGAGCGATATCATCATCAAAAACCAGAACTGATTTATCTTCCATCTCGGTATTAAATGTTATTCCAACAGCAATGGCATCACCTCCTTTAGGCCCGGTTCCCACAATGGCCTTTCCATCAAAGGCATCAAGGCGGCGGTTAAAGAGTATCTCTACCCCCAAAGACAGGGCCTGTTCCTTTAAACCCATGTCAAGAGTTCCGGGCATAGCGCCTCTCTTAACAAGATAAAAGATTGGTCTGTCTGATTTTATTTCAGCGGGTTTCATTTCAGGCGCGTAGACGGTACCTCCATAATAAGGGACGCAGAGAAAATTTATCTCAATACCTATATCTTTGAGTAACTCCGTAATATCTCTTTCCGAACTCCAGTTCTCAAGCCCCTGAAAATCTCCGTTCAGGCGATGGCCGACATCTGAAGACATCTCAAAAACCTTAACAGGAAATCCATGTTTGCGAAGTACAATAGCAGCTACCAGCCCGGCAGGGCCGGCGCCTATGATATTTATTGTTTCTTTCATCTTAATCCTTAATACCTACTTTTTCCCGAGGTTTAATATATACTGTCTTGCTGCCAGCGCTGCCTTTGCCCCCTCGCCGGAGGCTATGATTATTCTCTTCCCAAAGGCATTTGTAACATCACCAACAGCAAATATTCCCTGAAAAGAAGTTGAGCAGTCGGGATTTATAACAATTTCCCCTTTTTCATTCAAATCACTTAGTTGAGAAACCAATGAAGAGTTAGGTTGTAATCCAATCGCAATAAATACGCCTTTAACAGGCAGATCAAAAATTTCTTCTTTTGCTTTTTTTCTTATTGATATGCCGGACAGTGTGTTTTCACCGGTAAACTGAGTCACCTTGTATCCCTCATATCTCTTCAAGTTTTTAAATCTGTTAACTCTTTCAACTATCACAGGATCCGCTTTCAGTTCCGAGTCAGAGACAAGATAAATATTTTCAGCAACGGTATGCAAGTTTTCGACTATTTGTAATGCAGAGTTGCCGCCTCCAATCACGGCCGCATCCTCTCCCTGCATAAACGGAAGGTCTTGAATGTTTCCATAAAAAACTCCCTTTCTCTGGAACTCCTCCTCTCCAGGCACTTTGAGTCTTCTTCTGGACATCCCTGTCGCGATAATCAGTGTTTTCGCAAAATACCTCTTGAGTTCCGAGGTTGTAACACTGAATCCATCTTTAACAGGTTCAATCTTCTCAACATCACTCATAAGATGGTCTATATAACGGGAATGAATTAACTGGTATTGGAATTTCCCTATGAGTTCAGGCCCGGTTATAAAATCATAACCCATATAATTTTCTATCTTTGTACTGTCAATTGCCTGTCCGCCAAGGTCTCTGGTTATAAGGAAGGCATCCATCTTGAGGGTCGCCGCATATACGGCAGCTGTCAGCCCGCCGGGTCCACCGCCGACAATTATGAGGTCATAGGAGGTACATGGCAGTTTGCAGGTCTTTTCTTTGAGGAATTTATCCCTGCACCCTTCAGAGCAGAAATAGTAAACCTTTCCGTCAGATTCGGTAGTAAGGGCCTCATTTTCATCGACATCCATGTTACATATCGGGTCTTTTTCCATAATACTCCATATTAATCATTGTTAATTGCAAATTGGTTATTTTTTTATAAGTGATGGTGGCTGTGCTCATGTCCGCCTGTTTCCTTAACATACTTTTCAGGCTCTTTCTCAAAATTCTCCTTGCAGTTAGCTGAGCAAAAATAATAGGTCTCTCCCCTGTAAATGCTTGTTGCCCCGGCCCTGCTTTCTTCAACATTCATGCTGCAAACAGGATCCTGTGCCATAGTCTCACCTCCCTTCTCTGAATTTCCCTTATCTTTTGATTTACCTTACTTACTATATACCATACCCCCCCACCCTATGTCAAGAGTGAAGCTCCCCGCCTACAAGGCGGGGCATCTAACGACTCCCTAAAATAATTCAAGTTGATTCGGATGCTTCTCTTCCTTCCAATGATATTCAATATATTTTTTTATCACTTCTGCTGTTACCTT
>BDTR01000012.1 GCA_002897775.1 bacterium BMS3Bbin08
TATGACGTCTGCCTTAATTATTAATCTGCTATTTGCTATTATCAAGCATGCCCCCTTAGCTCAGCAGGATAGAGCACAGGTTTCCTAAACCTGGTGTCGCACGTTCGAGTCGTGCAGGGGGCGCCATATTTTTCAATGACTTACACTGTTTTTTCATCGTTAATTTCCCCCTACTGTAGCAGAATTGTAGCACTCTGCTGCCGCATCCAACCGTTCAACACTCGATCGTAAAGACTCCGGGTAATGATGAGCATATCTTTGCGTCGTGGATATGTCCTTATGACCAAGCAGCTTTGAGATCTTATAGAGATCCACGCCCATCTGTGCGAGCCTGGTAGCAAAGGTATGTCTAAGGTCATGGAACCGGAAGTTTTTAACACCTGCTTCAATTACGGCCCGCTTAAACTCGCGTTTGAGCCTGCCGGCATCGATCATATTCCCTGCTTGGTTGAAAAACACATAATCACTACCATGGATAGACCTGATCTTCAGTCTCCTGATCAGTAAGGCCTTAACAGTGTCATTGATCGGGATCGTTCTTGTGGCATTGGTCTTTTTCCTTATGGTAGTAATAGTGGTCCGCGCCAGATCGACAACCTGCTTTCTGAGTTTTAAGATCTCCTCCTGGCTCATACCGGTGTTTAGTGCAAAGATGATTATATTCGGAAGTTGACCCTCAAGCTTACCAGTAGCGGCCGTCATGAGCTCTTTCTCTTCTCCCGCAGTTAACCAGCGATCGACCGAGCGCGCCTTCAGCTCCTTGAAACTGACCTTGCTGACCGGATTCTCTTTAACCCATTCCCATTGCTTTATCGCGATATTGAACGCGTGACTGAGAAGTCGTAACTCGTTACGGATGCTGGCCGGAGCCGCGCCTTGTAAGGTTCGCTGTGTTTTATAGTCGGTAAATGCCGGCGGAGTGATCTTGTTCAAGGTGAGCCCGGAGAACACGGGGTTAAAATGAGTGAGTAAGGACAGGTCTTTTTTATGGGTTGAGTGGGCCTTATGGACGCTGGAATATTCTCTTAAATATTTTTCCATCATCTCATCAAAGGTGTGCCGACGGGCTCCGTCGTTCTCAAACCATTTGCCTTCATGGATCTCGGTATATGCTTTGGCATATATCCTCTCAGCGAGTTTTTTGTTGCTTGTGTTCGTTGAAGTTTGGATTCTTTTGCCGCCGTGTTGAATTCTGAACCAGTAAATTTTACCTCTCTGGTAAAGCCCCATTTATATTTACCCTCCTTTTCTGGAGCCTCTGGCCTGAGTTAGGGGATTATAACCTGAACTGGGCGCCTTTTTGGAAGTATTAATCCATGCCTCAATATCATCAAGCTTAAACCTGAGACATCCATTTAACTTAATAGAGGGGATCTGGCCTAAATTAGCCCACTGGTAGAGGGTTTTTGCTTTGACATTTATGATCTCTGACAGTTCTTTGACTGTTAAAATTCTCATGACATTTACTTTACAAACCTGTGCCTTCAGGTCTCTTTAATTTTTATTTCGTTGACTTGAACCCTCAATAGAGATCCTCCCGCCTTATGCCCCGGCTTATCATCCGGCGGCCGCGCTTCCGCTCCGGGACCGGGACGCGCGGATCCTCCCGCTGCTTGATCGCCGGATCCCCGCTCTGCTTATACTGCCTGACTCGCTCCTGCAGGAGTTCAACAAGCGGCTCGATCTTTATATTCAGTAGTCCCAGCGCTGCCAGGCTATATACCTTAAGGTCCAGGCCCTCTGTCCTTGCCCCGGGCTTTGCCTCCCATACCCGGGCACCTTTTCTCCTCTTCCTGACCTCGCTTGTTACCTGCTTAAAATACTCCTCGTCAAAAGTGAAATTATGATGCACATACCCGGGACCGGGCTCATGGATATTAAACCGGCCGTGCAGAGTATCCTTTGCCGTGTTCACACCCAGGGTAAACAGGTTCACCTTCGCAAGATTATTTCTTGTTGCCCTGTTTAAAAACGGCTTTAACGGATCCCCGTGTCCCTTAATGGCAAACACCTTCTGCGGATAACCAAATACCCTTCTTAACTGCCGCGGCTTCACAAACGTATAGCATTGCTGCGTCAGATATCCCGTATCTATCGCAACCCCGGACACCGGAAACGACGGCCCGAGCTCATGCTTCCACAGTCGCATCAGATACTCATCAAGGTCCTTCCATACCTGCTGACGTACAGGATCCCCGGACAGGATCTTATGCTCCAGGCCCCAGGACTCTTCACCGACTCCCCAGGCATCGATCTCGACCTCAATCCTGTCAACCTGGATATCCACGCCGGCCGTCAGGATCACCGCATTCGCCGGGATCTCCGGCCCGTACTTCTCTCTCCTGCCTGTTAAGGTATTCTCATTCACTGTCTTTTCCCCCTCTGTCCATAACTCCGCAAAACGGGTATTAATGACTGTCTTCAATTGGGTTTTATCCCTTGTTCTCTGCGCTTCGAGCCATTCCTTTACAATATCCGACCATGAAAGCCAACCTACAGGGCTGTAAAAAGACGGTAGGGTATACCCTCTATGCTCATGCCCCGGGTTTTGCGGGCGCCACTCTGCCACTTCATAATCCATCATCGATGTTTTGTAATATTCTTCTATTAATTTATTGCAGTGCTCACATCTGTAATAAACATCACTGGTAAGCTCATGCTTGTTATTTTTCTCAAAAGAAATGCCTTTAAATGTTAAATGCTGCATCCATTCACAGTAAGGGCATGGCACATAATATCTGCGCCTGTCAGAATTTATAAGCTCATGCTCGATATTACTTAAGCCCTCTTCCGTGGGCGTACTTAATTTGTAGATTTTACAGACACTCTTGAATGCGTCAGTTCTTTTCTGTGCGAGGCTGACCGGGTTTCCTTCGCCGCCGACATCTCTTTTGAAACGGTCGATCTCATCGAGGATCAAATATTTAATCGAGAGGCTCGAAAGCGCCGCAGCGCTTGCAGCTGTGGACAACAAGAGAAAACCGCCCTTGAATTTCTTCATTAAAATTGTATTTTTAGCATCTTTGCCTTTCACATTAACAACTTTTTCTCTTAATACCGGAGTAGCATTAATAGACGGATTCAATTTGAACTCGGCGTGTTCTTTTGCCTTATCCTCAGTCGGCATATACATTGCAGTCGGTCCCGGAGCAATATCAATAATAAATCCGATCAGATTATTGCCGGCCTCGGAGAATCCTAACTGCGTACCCTTCATGACCTTCACCTCACGTACAGGAGAAGATGGACTCAAGGAATCCATAATCTCTTTAAGGTACGGCGTTCGAGACGTCCTGAATTTTCCAGGCTCTACAGATCCTTCACCGGCAAGTATACGGCGTTCATCTGCCCATTCGGAAACTGTCATTTCAGGATCAGCCTCCCAGCCTGAATGCCAGGCGTTAATTATTCTTTCTTCTTTTCCTATTACTGGTGTCATTATTTGATAGCTCGCTCAAAACGTCCCGGACCTCTTTCTTTAACATTTCCCGAACAATATGAAACTTATCTTTTTTTAATTTTAATTTTGACGAAAGCGCCGCAAATGTTCTGTCAGGGATCTTGAGTAAAGTATCCCGGGCAAGCCTGTTCCTCTCAAAAATAATCCGTTCATGCCGCGCAATCTCAATCAACTCATCATCCCGGACCTTGTTTTCTGTCTCCCTTTTGACTGCCATAGCCTCCAAAGTCCTGACTCTCGCGTCGAGCAGTCTTGTCGATCCTTTACCATTCGCCAGTTCCTTTATATAACGTATATATGCATGGGTACAAATGAGCGGATCGTACCTGCCTCTGCTGACCCTGGGCAGTATCCCTTCGTCCGCGAGGATCTGAACCCTGCGTTCCGATAAATTAAGTAACTTTGCAATTCGCTGAACATCCCATGCTTTCGACATCTATCATTCATTTACAAAATTTTCTAAGTCCTCGATCATGCCATGGTCATCATCGCCTCTCAATAGATCCTCAGTTTCTTCTACCGAGTCGACCGGATAACACACAATGACAAACTGCCTGTTCATCATTTTTTGAAGCGGCTGACCGAGTGCCACGAGTTTAGGAGACAATCCAAAGTTAATGCCCCAGTCCTGCGATCCCTTCCGCCATTTAAAATCATCCAGGTGCACCGGAATTTTCAAAACCCCGGCCTTATCAATTCTTTTTTTCGCGCCTGTCCTCTTTGAAACTGCTCTTTTTTTTGTGCTTTTTTTCTTCATAGTCTTATGTATGTACAGAAGTCTGTTTTAAGACATTAGGGGCATATAGGTATGGATCTATATACCCCCAATGTCCACAAAGGAGGCCCGTGGTATATATGCATCCCTTCATATGTACCGCGGGAGAGTCAAAAGAAATCCAAGCTGAGGACTGGCCTGGACCCTTTAACCAAACCGAACCGAACCGCATTAATTTTGTCAAAAATCGAGTCATATTCCGCACTCACCTGACCCGCAAGCTTTAAATTCCGTAGAAGGACCCGCGATTAGTCCAGCAAGTCTTTGTATCTGCTTTATTTTTCCGCTCATTTCTTCACCTTGCTCATGTAAAACAGGATCGCACTGTTATAGTTCTTCTGCAGGTTGCTGTCTAAAGTCTTAGTGATAACATCTAAACTCTTTTGTCTTGTCAATAACTTAGCAATGCTGATCATTTTCAATTCTTTAGTCGGCAATCTCTTTGTTGTTTTTCTTTTAAAAACTCCTTTGCCATATGCCATGTTAGCGATAAAAGCGCCTGGGATAAGCTTCCTCGCACCCGACTTCTTAACCTGGACTGTCACGCCCTTCTTCGTCTGTTTAGCGCTGAAAGATATCAATGGGAACTTTGAGCCCCTCGCTTCAATGGTCGCTGTAAGTGTCGAATAGTTTGCCTTTTTGAATTTAAACCCGTATGCGCTTCCCTTCTTTACCAATACGTCTTTCTGCTTTAATGTAAATTCTGCTCTTATTTGTTTATCAACCGCAGCCATACACTGCTTGGCCGTAGTATTTAATGCAGCCACAAAGGCCTTCTTAAAGATCTTTGGATCCAGCTCGCGCTGTATTCTCTCTATTCCGACAATCTCTATGTTGAGCATGGCGTTACCCTCCGCCCTCAGCAGCTTTGGAGGCCGTGTGCATATAGAGCGCCTCTATATGCACACGGGTATGAATTTAAATCCAGGCTGAAGGCTGGGCCTGGATTGACGTGCTTAATTGCAACGGACGCGGATCATCGAACCTTTGAAATGCGACAGCTCCCACATCTTTCCTGTCAGGTTGAATATAAAGAAGCTTGCCTATCCTATATCCGTTTCTTAAGTTGAAATCGTTAACCCCGGTCATAAAAGCGAGAACACCGAAAAACTCGCTTCTGTCATGCAGCCCGGGTATTGTGACTACAACAATGCCGCGTGTCCATACTAATACACGGTTGTTGTCCATATTCCTTTCTACAAAACCAAGAAACCCTTTGACTTTATTCCAGGGTTGTAAGTGACGGACAATATTGTTTTCATCAAGACCAACCGCCGCCCCGGGACACAGGTATTCCTTTGCATCCCTATTGAAGTGCTGGTACCGGGATTCCAGGGATAGGCCCTTTGTTCGCACAAGCGACGGACTGCCCCGGCCGGGCATCATCCTGAATCGATCCAATAAGCTCAGACCTATAGGTGTAGACGGGACATCTTTTATCAGCGTTAAGTATTTATCGCGTTTGTCACGATTGAGTCCTGTCTTCATGGCTGTGGATCTCCAAGATATTCCTTTGCCAGCTCTGCCTGAATTTGATGTATATCTTCATGATTCGGCATACCTCCGAAAATGTCCTGCATCAAAGAATCATAACTGGCGCCGCCTGCCTTCAATTTAGCACTGAAGGCGCGCAACCATGCATCCCCGGCTGCCTTCTGTATTTGTTTTTTAATTTCGTTGTAGATATGGTTCCAGACTGCTCTGTCAGCCACTGAGAATCGATTATGCAACTCGGTTAAATTATTTGTTTCCTTTTTTATTCCGAGATCCAAAGCCTCGATAAATTCATGAGTTTCGATCTCGTCGCCTTTGATTCTTTCAAGCTCGTTCTTTTTTGACTCGAACCCCTCTTTGCTTATTTCATTGAGAGCGTAATTCTCCAGGGCCTCCTTCTTTTCTCTTTCTGCGCGTATGATCAACTCTTCAAAACTATGCAGCTTTTCTCTTAAGGCGTTAAGCTTTGCGCCCAGATCGTTTATTTTTTTCTTAGTTCCCTCGACCGCCTGTTTTGCTTTGTCCCGGTCCGCTTTTAATTCTTTACGCATTGCCCCCTCCTTATTTTATTGATCGAATTTATCTATAACTTTATCATTCCAACGGCTCTGACGGTCAGAATATTTCTCTTCCTTTTTCTCATAGCTGGTTTCCAGTCTCTTGTATTCGCTCTGAAGAGGCTTTAGGTCCTTTTTTGCCTGGCCGGTCTCAGCCTACAATGAGTTTTAAAGCCTCGAGATACGCAACAAAAGCGCTGAAGCTTTGATACTCCTCCCTGATTTCTCTGGATTCTTTCCAAGTCAAAATAACTTCCTCCGATGTCATCTTCTTTTGGAATGTTTTCTTTCCGACTATTTTTGCTTTCCCCTCCTTCGCAGCTTTGAGATACGCAAAGTACGTGTTAAAGCTCTTGAATTCTTTCCTTATCTCGGGAAAGGCCCTCCAGTGCGTCTTTGCTTTTGCTTTGAGTTCTTCCACTTCAAATTCTTCCATCTTGCACTTCCTCCTCTTGATAGATTTTTTCAAACGCTACAGCTGCATATTCAGCTTCTTCTTTTTTTATTTTTAAATGATCGGATAAGCTCCGTGAGCCGTGGTAATTACCGTTCTCCCGCTTCAAGATTTTTTGCGCATACGCCCAGAAGTTATGAATTTGCGGCGCATATTCAATCATTTCGCCTAAGATGTAATTAACGACCTGAATGGGAATTTGTTTTTTTGCGCACTGCTGCATAAATGTCTGTGGGATAAAGTTATTACTGCCGTTTCGGCTTTTCAGAATTTCCGTTAATTGCAGAATCTTTTCAGCCGTGGCCTTTTTAAGATCTTCATAAGAGACCGGCGGAGCCGCTGGTTTATTCTTTTTCTTATTATTCTTCTTATTATTGTTTATAGTGTCGGAGGTCTGTGGTTCTCTTGTGGTTTTCTTGTCCGTTTCGTTGTGGTTTTCGTAACTTTTGGGATTCTGATAAAAGCCATAATTACAAACAGTTATGAGCAATCCACGTATGGTTTTCTTAGTGGTTATCATGTTCCGTTTCGTAAGCCACTTCATTGCCGTTTCGCAGTTATCTTTTGAGTACGTCTGTTTTCGCCATCCGATCATCCAATGAAGACCTTCCTGCATATCTTTATAACTTCTTAAACACTGTCCTCTTTCAATGGTATTTCCGTAAATTTTCATTGGTCTATGGTTCGCTTCTTTTATCAGAAAATCCCAAATTTCTCTAACATGTGGCGGGGCATGTGCAATTTCACTTTCTTGAATGCATCGCGCCTTTATGTAGTAACCGCCCTCAATTTTGTCATCCTTCATGCCCACCTACCACTAAAGAGAATTAATCAAAATCTACACCGTCGCCTTTTGCCACTGCTATAGATTCCCCCAGTTCCCGTGCAAATCTTTTATGGTCTATAAGGTTGCCACTCACATGAACATTAATTACAACGCCTTGTCTTTGAGTCTCTGGTTCTTCGCTTGCCGTGACGTTTCTGTCAGCCAAAAAAGACGGCGTATAGCCACCGCCTGACCCTCCCCCTCCGGAATATCCGCCTCCGCCTCCGCCTCCGCCGGCTGACGACACCGACGCTGAACCGCCCGGTTCCATTGACGCAATGGAAGACACCCTGGCCGCACCTGCCATAATCGCCTCCGCTGCCGCCGCTATTCCAAGAGCCGGACCTACAAACGGGATACTCGACATTGCCGAATACGCCCCCTGTGCCGCCTTATATGTATTAATTACCGTCTCTGCAATGCTGAATACCTTAAACGCAACAAAAGCCGCTTTATTCTGCTTCCCAGACAACTCATAAAATGACTGCGCTATTGATGCCATGCTGTTAAAACCGCCAGCTACAACCGACAGTTTTCTCTTCGAGCTCATCAATTCCCACTTCATAGCATTGTCAGCGTTCTTCATTTCAGCTGCTTTAAGCTTGTCACCTAACAGCCGTTTCTTTTCCATATAAATCTGATACAGCAGGAACTTCCCCTCTTCATGCTCACCGACCTTTGCATACATTTCCGAATACCACAGGTCCAGCCGCTCACCTTCGTCCAGAAAGATCTGATCATACTGCGCCCGCAGCTGCTCCATAGTCATTTGCAGCGCCTCCTGAGCCTTTATCATTGTCTGTTCAACCTGCTCCGGGGTTAAGCCCAGGACTTTATCCAGGCCTGTCGGCTGACCCTCATCTTTATCTCCACCATCCCCGGGTGAACTCATACTAAGTCTTATACGATCAGCAGCTTCCTGCGCCTTATCCGCAAATCCCTGCATACGTGCTGCCGCGGCGTCGGCATCAAGAGCGGCCTGAGCTGAAGCCCCGCCTGATTTCATAAGATTTTCTTTTAAAATAGCGAGCTGCGGATTGGCGTAAGCAAGAGCCTTTCCAAAATCACCCTGCTCACCCATTGAATATGCAAATTTAGCAAGTACTCTCGGATCGAGTAAATTCGCCACAGCAGCCGCATCAACTATCCCGACCGCCATTGCTTTTGCACCAGTGACCGCCCTATGAAATGCCGCTTCAACTTCATAAACAGCCTGCGGTAACTTGCCGACGTACTCAATACTGAGGGCAACGGCATCGGCGACAGCTAAACTGAATTTTTTTCCGAAAGCAGCGAACTCCGGCCCGCTATCCTTCATCCACCCTGTCAATGTATCAAACAGGGTTGTCATAGTCGGCATCACTTCTATCCCGATCTCATTCCTCAGTCCGGTAAAGGACCCCTTCAGCCTCGTCATCGCATCCACCAGGTCAGCTGACTGCTTTGCTGCCTGATCTGAGAATGTGATCCCGAGCTCTCGGGCTTCAGCCCTCAGGGCCGCGATTCCTTCCTTGCCTTCCTTAAAAAGAGGCAGGAGCTTTGTGCCGGCCTTGCCGAACAGTTCCTGAGCCATGGCCGCCTTTTCAGTGTCAGTACTTAATTTGTTTATACCCTCGATCGCGTCCATCATAACGTCATCAACTTCCCGGAGCTCCCCGGATGAAGTCTGATACGCAACCCCGAGGTTCTCAAATATACGCACATACGTCTGCAGTCCGAACCGCGCGTCAGATATCCTCTTGGCAAGCGTTTTAACCCCTTTTTCAACATCATCGATTGATGCTCCCGAGATCTCGGCCGCGTGTTTCAACTCGCTTAATACCTGCGCTGACATTCCGGTCCTGAGCGACATCTTGTGGAACATATCACCGGCCTTTGCAGTTGCCGTGGTCATCTTCACGATCGCCGCAGTGGTCCCTACCACAGCCGCCGCCATGAGCGCTGCCGCTATCTTCACCTGCTGCATGGACGGCGCCATCTTCTTAAGCGAGCCTGTGACCCGTTTTACCGCGGCCACGCCCTGACTTGTATCCCCGCCAATCCTTATCTTGCCTTCATGGATCTTAGTCACGCTGTTCCTCCGCTTTCTGTTTTGCCTCTTCTGCGGCTAACCTGTCACGCTCCACGTTAATGGCCTTAACTGCCAGCCAGTCCTTGTTCCTCAACTCGTGCCTCTCAATCGGACACCCTGCTCTTTGCAGGTTTGCGTAATAGAGGATTCTGTATATGGCCGGATCCTGAATATTTTTTTGATGAACGCAACTCGGGCAGATCTCCTGCTCAACGAACCCTTGATCGCTGTTTTCCTCATATGCTTCGCACTCCCCACAGTCAGGGACCTCCGCCTTTTTGTAAATAAGGTGAAGATCCCTTATGAGTTTTTTATTTCGGCCTCATCCAGTTCAATCTCTGACATCTCAAAGCCGACAACAATGCACTGCGCCTTGAGCCTGTTCGGTATAACGTCCTTTCTTTCGAGCGTTATCGGGCCGGTCTCATCTCCGAGATCCTGGATGTCCGTAACGATCGTATCGAACAGCTGAGCTCGGGCAGTTGTCGCGCTGCCCCCGCCCCGGGCAAGCTGGAACCTGGCCGCCTCAAAGTTGTTCCATTCCTTGTTTGTGGGTTCCCTGAGGACAATGACCCCCTCATCCCCGATCCTGACTTTAACTTCCTTCTTTAGCATTTGAGACCTCCCTGTTTTTTTGCGGGGCCCCGGTGTCAGCCGGACACTGGCATAAGCCCGCTTTAATTGTTTTCGATTTATTAATGCCTGCCATTGTTATTTTTCATATCACGTCGGGTTATCATCTCTGATCGCATTCTTTTTATCATTTGTGAAAAATCATATGCGTTAATGGCAACTCCACTATTAAAATCACTCATAGCCTGGTATAGATCGTTAGAGACCTGAAAGACAAACAGTGTGCGATTGTTTTTGACAATAAAATCGGGTTTGATCTTGAGAAGGATTGATATGGCGGACGTCAGATATAAATCAGATGTTGTAAACTCTTTAGCTCGTTCCATGGTACTATCTCTTTCGTTCCGTGACAGCTTAAACTGCTAAGCTTTAAGGAAAGGATACTCGAAAGATTGCGGAGATACATACAACCCTGCTACTGCATTTTTGCAATATCAGGGTTACAATAGAGAAGAGAAAAAAGAAGGATTTTGAATAATTATTGAGGGGAAAACGTCAATTCGTATATAAAATCAAATATAGGTTTGTTTGCCAAATAATATGCAACATTTTTTTCACGCTCATGGGTTAACATGCTGCGGATAAAATCTTTTTCTGTAGAAGTGTTTTCTTTTTTTAACATGTTTCTCCCGTCCTGAATATATGTTCTTTCTATGTTGTCTTCGTCATTAAACATTTGCTCTGCTTGATATTCTTTTATCCATTCTCTATAAACGATTTTCATAATATAAACCGTGAATCCCAGGGGGTTCTTTTCATCCTTCGGAATAGATAATAATCTGCGATCACTCTCAAGTTGTTTTTTATTTTTTCTAAAATAATTGCATAAGATAGCTGATTGAATTTTCATAGCCCTTCTAAATAAATTATCTGTGTGTTTCCCTTTAACCCCCTTTGAAAAAGTAGAGTTAGCTTGCACAATAAAAGAAGAGTAGAAATCCTCGTAAAATTGTTGTGCGCTTTTTCCGTCATCCTCAAAATATAATAAATTAAAATATTCCCACTCTGTTGGAGTTAAGGATATTTTAAAAGTAATATTCACTCCATGCCTTGATAATGTTCCTTTAATAGGTGGCTTTCTTGCTGCGGATTTTTTATGGACGGCTTCTTTTTTTACTCTTTTCTTTTCCATTACCACTCTCCTCTGTGGTCTCTCCTAAACTGCAAAGGGGAAAGTGGCGGAGTACCACCTTATCGGCGCCGGAGCCTATCCCCCTATAAATTATTTATTATGGAGTCTTAAAAGATAGTTTTTGAGACTACTGCAATCTTGCAAAATAAAACCCCTGATTTCTTCGACCCCTCCAGGATATTTAGTATGCTTACGATCACTGGATAGTATCCTCGCAAAGGATTTAATGCTGGCGATTTTCTCGCTGACATAGGACTGACTCTGAGATTCAGCACTGAGCTTATAAAGCAACCTGTCTATCTTATTAACAGCGTCGAGATCAGTATATCCGCCACCGGAATCAGACAAACATTTTTTAACCTGGCTTATAATATCAACATCTTTCTCTTTGTCCATGTAACTCCCCTATATCCTGCACGTTTCCTTTTTCGCCTTTATCAGCCGGTCCACTTCCTTCTGCGTAAACCGAAGGCTCCCTTTGAGCTTAATAACCTCATAGATCACACCCTCGTCGACCCAGCGGTAAACAGTCTTGACCGTCACCGAAAAGAACTCCGCCAGCTCCGGAGGCGTCCATAGCTTCTGCATGTTTTATTATACGTCAAAATGTTTTAAAGTGAAGTTCAGTAGCCGCATCGAGCAGATCACAGGACTCTTCTACAATTTTTTTTGTACCAGATAGAACATTTGATGTGGCTAACTCGTTCATAAAATCATCACTATCGAAAACTGTCCTTACCAGAGAGAGCATGCAGAGCGAATCTAAGACAAGGAAGTTTATTTTTTCTCTTACCACCAGATGCTCATTTTTGAGAAAATCAACTGTTCTCCTATCTAGGCCCTTTTCGGTAGCGACTTTTTCAGCGGCCAAGAGATCATGCTCTCTGTTGTCATTCACATGCTCACCGTCCGCTGCCTTTTTAACTTCCTCCTCGCCGTCAAAGCAAATATGCTCTTTTATTGCAAAAAAGCCCCCTGAGCCGATAATTATGTGTTCATCAAGCGAGATCCCCAGGAGATCCCCTGCTTTTATTAGCCGTTGCGTAAGTTCTATGTCTCCCTTGCTGGGCGCAATATTACCGCTCGGGTGGTTATGAACACAAATAATCCTTGCGGCGGAATTTAAAATGGCGCCTTTAAATACTTCCCGGGGATGTGCGATCGAGGTCGTTAAGCTCCCTATTGATATCAGCTCCTTCTTGATCATGCGACTGTCAGCGGTAAGATGTAGGACATAGAAACACTCGCGGTCCGTTTTCTCAAGAAAACGCATCGCCTTATAAACTTCCTTGTGGTTATTTAAGAGTTTGCCCGTGCTTGCCTGGTCCTTTTTTACTTCCTTCTGTTTCATATTCCCACCCTCCTTTTGGTATTACTTTTTGTATATACTATCTTAAATAATGGTAAAAGTCAATACTATATGCTATACTTTTCGTAATACCACATAACGAAAGGGAAATTATGGATATAGAGAAACTGCTTAAATATACAAGGGGCAAAACGAAAGTAGTAACCTTTAAGATCAATCCGGATCTCCTGGACATGCTCGATAAAACCATCAAGAAGGATAAGGACATCCAGAGCAGAAGTCAGCTTATTGAAAGGTGTATCCTGAGATATGTTTCACAGAAGGGTAAGTTGAAGTAGAATGTTTAGGGCGTTGATCTATGTCAGTCTCCTTGTATGTTATTAATTAAATCCTGTTCCAGATATCCTAATGAGTAACAAGATAATTGTTTTGTATCTCCACTGGCGATGGCATTGAAGAGTCCTTCTATGTTTGTATTGACTGTGATTATTGTATTATTTTCCGCTTTCTGAACATGTGTCGTTCTTTCGTCTTTTGTGTATGCCAGGCCCCAGATGTTACCACAATCAGCCTGGGTTTCATTGAGTTTGACGGATTTTCTCTCTGTTGTGATAATCCCATTATTCTTATCAGCTACTTTAATTAAATATCCCTGTGAGAATAAGGTGTTGATAGTTTTCTGCCATGCCTGTTCAAAAGGGATATCCAGGACAGCTTTATTTTTTAAATTGCTTTGTTCAGGACGATTATAAATCGGTGGATTATAGGCACATCCCACCATGAATACCATTAAAAAAATTATGCTTTTTTTCATTTAACCCCTTTTTTTTGCATTCAGGACAGTTGATTAACGGCATCAGTCGCCCTTATGTTCTTTGTCTATCAGCTTATTGATGCCGTCCCGGATCTCTTTCAGGACCCCGGAGATCTCGTTTACTTTCCAGTACCAGAGCATGACCTCGCGCAGGAGCAGGAATATCATGAAGATTATAAAGATGTACAGTAAAAACCTGATCAGTATAGTATTGTCGGCCATTAAGTCAGTCATGCGGAGTCCCTTACTGGTCCCGGCTATAGTTATCGAGCTTTTTGTTTATTTTTTCCAGTTCTTTGTATGAGCGATAAGCCCATTTTTGCGCGGCGTAGACTGAGAATGGCAGGATGATTGCAAATGCGGCAAGTACGATGATGCCGATCACGTAAAAAGCTCCGAATATTTCCATAGGAGGTCCTCCTTATTTTATTGATCGAATTTATCTATAACTTTATCATTAGAGGCTTTAGGTCCTTTTTTGCCTGGCCGGTCTCATCTTGCGTTGAGTCCTCATCATCTATGATATCCTCAAGGTCTGTTATCTTGTCTGAAAGGCTGGATTCCTGCTCGTCATACTCTGCGGTCTCGATATCCCATTTGATATCTGCGGTGCTGAATATACCGTCTGAGTCACGGACAATGGCAAGAGCGGTCTTACAGAATGGACAATCCATCTCAGTAAACTTTTGTAAGTTATAACCATAGGCTGATGGCTGCAGATCTGTGGCAAGGGTAACGGTTAAGTTGATATCACACATTGCGCAGTTGACCTGATGGCCCTGCTCTTTTTTGCCAAAAAGCCACTCGAGCATTATTTAAACCTCTTTTCCCCGGACTCTCGTGCCTTTGCGAGAAGCCGAAGAATTTCAATGGTGCTTATTTTCGTTTTATCTTTCTACTGTAGCAGAATTGTAGCAGAATATATCTGAATGGACAGAAAATATGGGAAATGGCAGGAACACACAGAATCCCGTTTTCTTTTTAAAATCAGCAAATTGGCTAAAAACTCAGGCCAGAGGCCAACTTACGTTTTTTAACTGTTTCGGTTTCCTAAACCTGGTGTCGCACGTTCGAGTCGTTCAGGGGGCGCCATTATCTTCCTCAGGGTTCGATAACATAAAAAGGGACCTTCCTGAATGTTAACTCATAGTCTTTAATAAAGCGCGGTTTTCTCCTGCTCATATCATGATGCCGCCCCTGCTTACCTTTT
>BDTR01000013.1 GCA_002897775.1 bacterium BMS3Bbin08
GCCATAATATACCGGTAGCATTTAATGCTATCGGTATATCGGCTGAATATTCAAATGGGAGGTGATTATGGCTTTATGGATGCAATGGTATAACTGTGTCAAGGTTTTACGGCCTGCCTGCTCACGGAGCGCTACTTTCATGTGGTTGGTTCTTTCTTTAGTAGGTATGTCTATTCGGACGGAATCTCTTGGGGTAACAAGTTTTCTCAGGGCAGTAGGCCTGAAAGAGTCATGCTACCCACGGTTTCTTCATTTCTTTCATACCCCGGCCCTGAAACTGGAATCGCTTACCGGTTGCTGGGTTAAGCTTGTAAGGGTTCTTTTTAAGCCATTGATGGTAGCTGAACATATTATACTTGTCGTTGACGGGCTGAAGGTTGCCAAAGAAGGCAGGAAAATGCCTGCTGTCAAGAAGCTGCATCAGGAATCAGGCAATAATTCAAAGCCGCAATATATATGGGGCCATTCATTCCAGGTTGTTGCTATGCTGGTTCAGGGTGTGTTCGGCAGTGTCTTTGCTGTCCCCCTGGTTTCCCGTATTCATGAGGGCGTTGTCTTTTCAAATCGTGATAAGAGAACTCTTATCGATAAAATGGTTTGTTTGTTTGTTTTTTTCCGTTACTGAATTGCTTAAGGAAGAAATCATTCTCGTTGCGGATAATTATTATGCTAACAAGAAGGTCATTAAGCCTCTGATAAAAAAGGGTTTGCATCTTGTCTCCAGATTACGAAATAATGCTGTTGCTTTTTACCAGGCTGAACAGCCTCTGAAGAAACCTGTCGGCAGAAAGAAAATGTATGGACGTAAGGTGGAATTAGTTTCTTTTTTCAGGGAAACTCATTTGTTCTCTTCTGTGTGCAGCCCTGTCTATGGTGAGAAGAACCTGATTATTTCATACTATTGCATTGACTTGTTGTGGCGGCCTGTAGGTCAACTGATACGTTTCGTTCTCGTTAACCATCCCGTGCGGGGCAAGATTGTTCTCATGACTACTATGCTTGATCTTGACCCTCTGAAGGTTATCTCTATTTACGGCTATAGATTTAAAATCGAGGTGGCTTTTAAACAGGCTGTCAGGACTCTGGGTACTTATGCTTACCATTTCTGGATGAAGGCTATGTCTCCTTTGAAAAGGGTCTCCGGCAATCAACATCTGCACAAAACCTCCAAAGACTACAGAAGGCTGGTGAAAAGAAAAATCAGGGCTTATCATTGTTACGTTCAGATCGGTTGTATCGCTCAGGGATTACTTCTACACCTGTCTATTAATTTTGGAACCCTCGTCTGGAGCTCTTTTCGCAGTTGGTTGAGAACTATGAAAAAAAACTTGCCCCCTTCCGAGATGGTTGTCTCTTATGCCCTGCGGTCAAGCCTTCCTGAATTTCTCTTGGGCAGCAAAATAGACCATCCCCTCGAGAAATTCATCGCTGATAACGCTGACCCCGACCTTATGCCGGATTGGAAGTTGTATGCTGCTTAGAAAACTTAGCACTGTCAAGGTGGTAATTTAGGATTGAAATATACAATCTTTTCAAGCTTTAAAATTATATATTTTCTCTCGCTCTCCTATTGATAAATTTGACTTGAAATATTCTTCTGTATGTCTATCCTTGAGGCCGGGCTTAAGAAGTCCCGATGATCGGAGAAGGCTTTCTGCTGATATGCCAAGATGTGAAACGTCAAGAAAAGGCAGTGCTCTTATTGCAGCAGCATCACAGCTACAAAAAACCAACTCTTCCTGTTCTCTTACGAGAATAGCTAATGATTCTAATTCGCCAGGATCTATTGTTTCCCTAAATGTCTTAGGCAGTTTTTCGAGGATAGCGCTAATTTCGTCAAGGGAAGCATAAAGCTCGGTAACCCGTTCACTGTCTATATATTGACCTTTAAAATCTATTTCATGTTTTCTCTCCTCTTTTCTAAAAAACTTTACTTCTTCAATAACAGTAGAAGACACATAGATTTCATGGTGCTCAACCAGTTTATCAAAAACATCTATCCCTAAAAAATCTATTATAACGTCCGCATCAAGTAGCCATAATTTCAATTGTATTACCTTCTTGTTCCATTAATCCTTTATCACTAATAAATTCATCAATATCACTTCTATCGATGTTCACTATTTCAGAAAACTTGCCTCTGGATATTAATCCTTTGCGCAAACAACGAATAGCAAGGCTATGAAAACGTTCTGGTTTTGGTTCTTCCCCCCATTCTTCTTTTCTCATGTTCCTGCTTATTTTAGCTAATTCTTCATCATGAGCTGATTCGTCAGCATCTTCCCATTTGATAAAGCGCAAATTAGCAAGGCGGTAAATAAGGGCTACCGCAGAAGCACCAAATTCCATAGCTATATCAACTACATCAGAATATGTAAACTCTTTTTGTGCTTCTACCCTATTCCTGACTTCTGCGCTTATCTCATTTTCCGGTAGCAATAGAATAGACGCAAATTTATTTGCTTTTTTCTCTATTTCATTAAAATACAAAGGATCTTCTAAGTCTGAAGGATTAACGACTTTCCATGTAATTAGATGAAAAAGTTCATGTGCAAGATCATAATTTCTGCGCCAGGGGGCTTCGTTAGAATTAATAACAATAACAGAACCAACATCTGGATGAACCATAGAAAATGCTGAACCACTTGACAATGGATGAAAGAATATTTTCACTCCATAATCCTGTTCTAAAACCTTTTGTAATGTGAATGCGGGTCTATTGCCCAGCCCCAAGAGATCACTAACTTCAGCAGCCAGAATGTTTATTTCATTGTTACCTCTAATGTCATCTATAGATACATTGATAAAACCTTTATTGACTTTTGTACCCAGTAATCTTTCAAGTAAACTGTACTGATCACTACGATAGAATATTTCAGCTTCTATCTCTTTTTTTACAGACTCATCTGTAGGAGCATCCCGCCATAAGAAGCTGTACTCAGTTGGTTTATCCTCTTCTCCAAGGAGTTTACCTATGCTGCAAAAATAAACCTTTGCAAACTTTGATAATTCAGATGCTTTTACTTCACGCTCACCAGCCTCAATTTTGCTTAAAGTTTGGTAACTTGCAAAGCCAAGTCTTGCTGCAGCCTCTATGATTGTAAGTCCTATGGATTCACGTGCAGACTTTAAACACACAGACAAGGTCTTTTTTGACATATTTATTCCCTCCTTTCTTATATATTATAAAATCTTATATAGGTTGTCAATCTATATAAGATATTGTTATTTAGAGTGATTGTAAAAGATTAACATGTTGTGTTAATCTTTTCATTGACATTTATGCGCTATGAAGATATACTTTAAGACAAGGAAGCTGCAGAAAAACTGTTCTCAGGAGAGGGAAATGAAGAGGGCGTTTGGGGCAAAGAACGCTGCAAAACTAGGCCAGAGATTATTTGAGTTGCAAGCAGCTGAATCACTACAGGAAATTTCATACCATCCCCCCGCACGTTGTCATGAACTGACAGGTAAGCAGGTAGGTCAATTCTCAGTAGACCTCGAGCATCCTTGCAGGCTGCTTTTTGTTCCTGTAGACAATCCTGTTCCGCGGCTCAAGAATGGAGGGATAGACCGCAGCAGTGTCAGAGAAATAGAAATAATTGATATAAAGGATACCCATTAAAAGAGGTGACGTATGAATTCAAGTAAAAAATACGGTTTTAACCCGGATTATGCCGTGCCACCGGGCGCTTCACTTCAGGAGACGATGGAAGCGCTGGATATGACGCAAAAGGAACTGGCATTGCGTACCGGGCTGACAGTACAGACACTTAATCGCATATTTAAAGGTGAGCAGCCGATAAGCTATGAGACGGCAAACCGGCTTGAACTGGTAACAGGAACGCCTGCGAATTTCTGGAACAAGCTTGAAGCCCAGTATCAGGAACAGCTTGCGAAGGTGCAGGAACGCAAACGCTTGGAATCTGACTTAAAATGGCTGAAGACTATCCCTACTAAAGAACTGACTGAAAGAGAATTTTTACGTCAAAGTACTAACAAGGTTGAACTGCTTAGGGAAACTCTTGCCTTTTATGGTGTTAGTAGTGTGAAGTCATGGAGAGATATATGGGAAGAGCCTGCTGTAGCTGCTCGCCGATCTCACTGTTTTGAATCACAACCCGGACCTGCCTCTGCATGGATTAGACAGGGTGAAATACAGGCCCACGCTATTAATTGCCAGCCTTACGATAAAAAACGTTTTGAAGAATCATTAGAGACAATTCGAGGCTTAACCCGCACAGCACCAGAGACGTTTCAACATGAAATGAGAAGTCTCTGCGCAGAGGCCGGGGTTGCCGTTACATTTGTCAAAGAAATAAAGAAAGTGCCCTGGTGGGGCGCAACCAGATGGATGTCCCCACGCAAGGCCATGATACTGCTCAATCTTCGAGGTAAAGGATCAGACATGTTCTGGTTTTCATTCTTCCACGAAGCCGGGCATGTGCTTTATGATGGAAAAAAAGACCTCTTAATAAATGATGACAATAAGGATGATCCGCGGGAGGTGCGAGCAGACCGCTTCGCAGCTGAATTTCTTATTCCTTCACGTTATGATGCGCTTATTAGCAGTTTTCTCTCAAAGAAAGAAGTTGTAAACTTAGCAAAAGAACTAGGTATTTCTCCGGCCATAGTCGCGGGCCGTTACCAGCATCTTACTAAAAAGTGGCATTTCTTTAAAGAACTCATTACGCCATTAAAGTGGAAAGAGTAATGAGATGGTGGTGTCTAAGAAAGGAGTATAAAAATATCTCTTGACAAATGGCTTGTTTCATTGTAATAATAATTTTCAGCAAATGCTGAAAAAGGCAAAAACAATGAAAAATCAACTATTGGATATAGAAGTTACCGCACAAAACACCATTAAGAGTGTCCTCGCCAGAATCCCTTTTTTAAAGGTTACGTCTATCGAGCGGGGAAAAGATGGGATCGACATTCTGGTTGCCCTGTCTATTGATGACAGGAAACAAGTGCTGATCATTGAAGTAAAGAGAAACGGCCAACCACGCTTGGCCCGTGATGCAGTCAATCAGTTAATCCGTTATCGAAATACCTACCCAAAGGCATACTTTATCTTCATGGCTCCTTACATATCCCCACAGGCAGCAGAGATCTGCATGAAAGATGGCGTTGGTTATCTGGACTTTGCAGGCAACTGCTTTCTTTCGTTCGGACAAGTGTACATCGAGCAAACAGGAAATCCGAACCCATTCCGGAAGAGGAGGGACCAAGTCTCTCTCTTTTCTCCAAAGGCTTCACGCATCCTTCGGGTTCTGCTGAACAATCCCGGAAAGGTCTGGAAGACACAGGACCTTGCCGATGAAGCACGGGTCAGTCTGGGGCAGGTAGCCAATGTGAAGAAGCTCCTGCTTGACCGTGAGTGGATCACCAGGCAGGACGGGTTTTTATTGACCGAGCCATGGAAGTTGCTTGAAGAATGGACTAATGTATACACATACCGGAAAAATGAAGTGCGTAATTACTATTCACTGGAGAGCATTCCGGAAATAGAATCCGACCTGTCAACGGTCTGTAAAGAGAAGGGCATTGAATATGCATTGACAGGATTCTCCGGCGCTGCACGGTTAGCCCCTGCTGTACGCTACACCCGTGCTATGGCATACATTTACAATACCAGTGAAGATGTAGCATCATTACTGAATCTGAAAGAGGTGGAGAGCGGTGCAAACGTAATGCTCTTTTGGCCCTATGACGAGGGGATTTTCTACGGGACACAGGTGATTGAAGATATCAGGATAGTTTCACCTTTGCAGATCTATCTTGACTTGAAAGGATATAAGGGTAGAGGCGAGGAGGCAGCGCACGCCCTGCTCAGAGATGTGATAAAACCCAAATGGTCAAAAGAGAAATGATATGGTGACCCGGCGGGATTATACATCTGAAAGTGTGGAGGCTGCCCGCTCTGTGCTCATAGAGTTGGTGCATCTTCTGGGTGAATACAAAGATGATATCGTCCTCATCGGCGGCTGGATTCCGGAAGTCCTGCTGCCTCATTCCAGCGGTCCCCATGTCGGCGGAGGATACTGTTCTTTAAAGGGAATTGATATTTTAGTACGCCCTATTCGGCACCGAACGGTAGAACGTGTAAAGTCCCATATTTTCATCTGAATCAATGCAGATTAAAATCCTCTCACGATGCGCCTTCCTTCGTTCAATATACTGAACTTTCTCCTTTACAAGCTGAAGTTCTTAAATTACTTGGGGTGTTCTCAGGTAACGGAAATTGAAATATGCCTTAACCTTTTGAAAATCAATAGAATCTTTTTTGATTTCAAAAGGAACTTCGGTTTAAAGAAACTAACAAACCTTGTTAAAAGTGATAAATGAGAATTCTACAGGAATCAGAAATACATGATTGGGGCTTCTTTATTTGTTACACCTGCTAATCGTCAGGTTAGATGGTACGCTCTAAGCTGAAGATTTCCTACCAGAAGGTGCAGTCTCGAATTATTATTAATAGTGAGGATTTGCAAAAAAAAGAAATAATTAACACGTCATAAGAGATCGTTTCTTTTGCTAACAAAGATGCAGTGTAAAAGGATTAGGCTGCACGCTGATAATAAATCAAGTTTCAATACCTGCCCCTGTTTCTACGTTTTCTTTAATGAATCAAATAACATCATCATATTTCATAAGAAATTGTTTGGCGAAATCCACCGTCGACTCCATCAATTTTGATATGGGCCACAATTCATTTACAACATATCCATCTGGAATGGCTGTAAATACCTGAATATCCCGATTATCGATAACAGATAATTTTCTACATAAATCAAGGGTTAATTCCATCATTGTATCATACTCTATCTCGAACCCATCAGCGCATGTTATTGGATTGTCTGGGGGATCCTGGAACATTTGCTCATTATCGACTACATACATAATATGATCTTCTGAAAATAATATTTCCGACCGCTCATTGGCACCACATAAGCATGCCATCACTCTCAATATTTTTAAAGCCTTTTGAAATTGTTCATCTACACAATTCGTTCCATGCTCATCGATAAAGCGAATAGCCAATTGAGACCTTTCTATTTCGGGCTTGTCTGCAACTGGTAAAGACCCTTCCGGCAGAATCATAAAAGCTGAAGATTGACTGTTTATACCCAGTGTTTGTAATAAATAGGCAGATGCCCGTTCTCTTAAGGCATAAAAGCTGCCACTTCCTTTTACCAACCACTTAGTTCCATCACGTTCATGCCCTATCCAGAATTTCCCTTTTTCTGTCTTACTCCAAGTCCAAGTAGATGCATCAACTTGTAATGGCAGATTTTCTATTTGTGGGTATATCATGGTAATGTCTACAGTTGATAATTATTTATAAATCACATTAAATAGTTGGTTAGCTTTTTCTATATCAAGGTCTTTCAATATCTTGTATTCTTCTAAGGCAGCGCCTCTATCACCTAATAAGAGATAGGTAACACCAAGCCCAATATGAGCCTTTGCATCATCAGGCTTAATCCTTATAGCCTGTTTGTAAACCTCGAGTGCTTCTTTATAATTGCCTAAATTGTTATAGGCATTACCAAGATTAATATGCGCATCTGCATAATCAGGCTTGATCCTTATTGCCTGTTTATAAGCCTCTATTGCTTCTCTATACTTGCCTAACTTGCCATAGGCAACACCAAGATTAATATGCGCATCTGCATAATCAGGCTTGATTCTTATTGCCTGTTTGTAAGCCTCGATTGCTTCTTTATAATTGCCTAAATTGTTATATGCATTACCAAGATTAATATGCGCCTTATAATCAGGCTTGATTCTTATAGCCTGTTTGTAAGCATCTATCGCTTCTTTGTGCATGCCTAAATCGCCATAGATAACGCCAAGATTATAATGCGCCTCGACATCAGGCTTAATTTTTATTGCCTGTTTAAAAGCCTCTATTGCTTCTTTATAACGCATCTCTGACGAATATGCAGAACCAAGCTGAAAATGTGCGAGTGCATCATCAGGTTCGATCCTGATTGCCTGTTTGTAGGCATCTACTGCCTCCTGATACTTGCCTAAGGCTCCATAGGCAAGACCAAGACCAAAATGTGCGCTTGCATAATCAGGTTTGATCCTGATTACCTGCTTGTTGGCATCTATTGCCTCCTGATACTTGCCTAACTCGCTATAGGCAAAAGCAAGAACAATGTGTGCGTTTGCATCATCAGGTTTGATCCTGATTGCCTGCTTGTAGGCATCTACTGCCTCCTGATACTTGCCTAAGTCGCTATAGGCAAGACCAAGATTATAATAATACTCTGCCGTATTCTCATAATTCTCCATATGAGAATCTTTTATTTTTGTAATCTTAGTATTATTAATTTTATCTACTATAAGATTAATGGGCATTGCAAAGTTTAGGTTCTGCGCTTCTTCTAAAAGAAAGGTTGCAATGCCGATAACCTCACCGTTTTTGTTGAACACAGGACTTCCGCTGCTCCCCGGTGAAATGGGAGCAGTAATCTGAAGCACTTTCTTGTCGTGTGTAATCTCTCTTATTCCACTTAATATACCGTCAGAGATTGTATTTTCAAGTCCTCTTGGACTGCTAATAACATAAACTTTCTCACCGATTATTTCTTTGTCAATATCTCCGATTTTTACTATCGGAAGTTTCTCCCCTTTTGCCTTGAGAATCACAAGGTCGTTTGCTTTGTCTTCATAAATCAACCCTTCAACATCCAGAACTTTATCTCCTGCTTTTACTTTGATTCCCTTTGCATTGCTAATAACATGGTAGTTTGTAACCACTGCCCCGTCAGCCCTTACAACAAATCCACTTCCCTGACTTTTCGGTTCGTCTTTTTCGTTAAACGTCATAACAACCACTACAGCCTTGCTGTTTTCTTTGAAAATCTTATCGGCTTCGGCAAAGGAAGCAGAAGGGGAAATGATTATCAAGAGTAAGAAAATAAAAAAGGTTCGTATTTGTTTAAAGGGATGAGGAATCATTTTGTCTCCTTATTTATTACGTAGCATCAGTAGTGTCCGACAGATTTTTACGTAAAAGCATATAACTTATTGAAAGCATAGCATAGAAATGACAATAGTACCTGTTACCGACTTGAAATATTTTCAGCCCGTCTGTCATCGTTCCGGGAACAACCGGAAGGAGATGACACATGTACACTGGCAAGCTGATATTTTCACAAGTCATAGACCTCATGCCCCTGCATACATTCCGACGCTGTGTTTCCCGCTATCAGGGGAACAACAATGTCAGAAGTTTCAACTGCCTCGACCAATATCTATGCATGGCCTTTGCTCAACTGACGTATCGGGAGAGTCTCCGCGATATCGAAGCATGTCTTCGAGCACAACAACAGAAACTATATCATATGGGCATTCGCGGCACCGTGGCCCGATCAAATCTTGCCGACGCCAACGAACAGAGAGACTGGCGCATATATGCCGACCTTGCCCATTCATTAATAATCACCGCTCGAACGCTCTACAGCAACGAACCATTCGGTATCGATTTGCAGCAAACAGTATACGCACTGGACGCAACTACGATAGACCTGTGTTTATCCATGTTTCCTTGGGCTACTTTCCGGCAGACCAAGGCGGCAATCAAACTGCATACCCTGCTGGATCTGCGGGGCAATATTCCCACATTTATCAGCATCACAGATGGGAAAGTGCACGATGTGAACATTCTCGACGTGCTTCCCATAGAACCAGGCGCTTTCTACATAATGGATCGTGGATATCTGGATTACGCCAGACTTCTCACTATCTCGCAAGCAGCAGGGTTCTTCGTAACCAGAACAAAATCCAATTTCAAATGCCGCAGAATTTATTCTCATCATGTCGATCGTTCAACTGGTCTCCGGTACGATCAAACAATCATGCTTACCGGATTTTATTCGCTCAAGGACTATCCCAGCAAGCTGCGACGCATCAAATATTACGACTCCGACACCGAGAAAACCCTGGTCTTCCTGACCAACAACTTCTCCCTGCCGGCATTGACCATCTCACAACTGTATCGTTGCCGGTGGCAGGTGGAACTCTTCTTCAAATGGATCAAGCAAAACCTGCGCATCAAAAATTTCTATGGCACTTCGGAAAACGTCGTCAAAACTCAAATCTGGATCGCCATATCAGTTTATGTGCTGGTAGCCATACTCAAGAAGCGACTCAATATACCGGCAAGTCTTTACACAATTTTACAAATTCTAAGCGTCTCGGTTTTCGTCCGTGGGGTCGTCCGTGGGGTCGCGTCTATCCGTGGGGTCGCGTCTACACATTTCACAATTCTAATTTGTCTACCTTGACCCCTTATTCCCGCTTCTTCATCGGAAAATCCAGGTTCAAACCTTCAATATACCTTTTTAAGTCATAAGAAAAAGAGGGGAACAAAGATTTCCAGAATCCTGTTTCTGTCCGAGGGGTCTGGCCTACACATTTTACAAAACGAGCTGCCGGTATCAAGTCTTGAATTTCAGCTTTTCAGAGCATGGGATCCAGTAGACAGTATCGCAGTCAATGCCATACAACGAATAGCAGAGGAAGCCGGAAATATTCTTCATCAGATTGATCCTGATATGAGCATTACAATTGTAATGGAATCACCGGTTAACGGATTATGGGAGGACAGGTACATTTGTACGGAATGGACTTTCTGAGTGGCAGATGGGAGGGTATAAAATGTCAGTTGCGGTAACCCTGGAAAAAGACCTGAGAAAAGAGTTTCCCGGAATACAGGGATTTTCCGTCCAGAATCTTTGGAATATGCGGCAGTTGTAATGTACTTGAGAGTGCCGAGTTCTCGCTATTATAAAACAATTAAAGTATCTTTCAAAGCTCCCATTATTGAAGAACAAAACTAATCTTATTTCAATTTATCCCGTTTAGCTAAATCCATCTTAAGGCGGCAATATTCAATAGAAAGATCAATCCACCCTTCAATTAATTTCTTAAACTTTTTATAGACTTTAACCTGGTGCCTGGTCTCTTTCACAAATACAGGCCGAATATACTCTGTTCGACTTTTCATTTTGTGCGTAAAACTGAGTTGGTAATATCCTTCCCCTTTTTTTTCCGGGTCTTTATACTGTTTACTCAGAGTCCCGGGCCGCATATCCCCAATTAGTTGAAGTTCCTTTTTGATTTTTTTAATTCTTTCTTCAATTTGTTGCAGTTTTTTTGTTGTCATAAATATAGCATATATATGCTATACTATTTTGTCAACCTTAATATCAAAAGGAGGGAAGTCTTGATTCGTCCGCCTTTTCATGCGATAATATTCCCGGCCAACAGTGAATAACTCTGCTCAAATGACCCACAAATTTTCCTGAAGAGCCAAAAAATTATTGTCCTATTATACTTTTTTATTCTTCGGCAATGAGCCTGATTATAGCGGCTGTCTCCGGCATCGCATCTTTTCCTGATGGCGAGGTTTCCACATCGGTTGATAATACTTTAATGCCTGCTTTAAACTAATGGACTGATTAACGACAAATTTTAAGGGAGGTCTTTTAATAATGGCTGAGCATTCATTTGATATAGTCAGCAAAGTGGATTTGCAGGAAGTTTCAAATGCAGTACAGCAGGCAATGAAAGAAATCAGTCAGAGATTTGATTTCAGGGGGAGCAAGAGCAAGATTGAAGTCGATAAGGAAAAAAATGAACTCCATATTGTATCTGATGACGATTATAAGCTTAAAAGTGTGATTGATATTCTTCAGAGTAAATTGATAAAAAGAAACGTGCCTCTGAAAGCATTAGACTACGGGAAAATTGAGTCCGCCCTTTCAGGAACTGTAAAACAGGTCGTAACGCTTCAGCAGGGAATTCCGGCTGAAAAAGCCAAGGAAATTGTGAAAATAATTAAAAACACCAAGATCAAAGTGCAGGCGGAAATTCAGAAAGACCAGCTTAGGGTAAGGGCCAAGAAGATAGACGACCTGCAGTCGGTGATGAATCTTCTTAAAGAAAAAGACCTCGGGATTCATGTGGAGTTTTTGAATTACAGGTAAGCCGGGAAGGCGGGATTATGGGTTTATGGGATGATATAAGACATGATTTCAGGACGGTTTTCGAGATGGACCCCGCTGCAAAAAGCAGGATGGAAGTTATTATCGCTTACTCCGGATTTCATGCAATTTTTTTTCATAGAATCAACCATGCATTGTTGAAATTGAATATTCCGGCGCTGCCCCGTTTTTTGTCTCAAGTGGCAAGATTTCTTACAGGCATAGAGATACACCCCGGCGCAAAGATAGGAAAAGGCTTTTTCATTGACCACGGCATGGGAGTGGTAATCGGTGAGACCACGGAAATAGGCGAGAATGTGCTTCTGTACCAGGGGGTGACGCTCGGGGGCACTGGCAAGGCAAAGGGCAAGAGACATCCGACTCTCGGCAATAATGTGGTTGTCGGCGCAGGGACTAAAATACTCGGGGCAATAACAATAGGCGATAATGTTAAAATAGGCGCTAATTCCGTGGTCCTGCACTCTGTGCCGAAAAACTCGATTGTGGTCGGGGTCCCGGGCAGGGTAATCAAGAAGAGAGTCGTGAAAATGTTTGCTGACGGGCCAGTGGAAATGCTCGATCATGTGCATATCCCCGACCCCCTTGAAGAGAAATTCGAGGAAGTTGCGGCCCACATTAATGAACTTGAAAGGAGAATAAGCAGCTTGGAAGGCAAGGGTGAAACCATAAAGATATATAACACTATGAGCGGAGAAAAAGAGGACTTTGTCCCCATCACTCCCGGAAAAGTAAATATGTATGTATGCGGCATAACGGCCTATGACGTATGCCACCTGGGACATGCGCGGAGCGCGGTTGTCTTTGACATTATCAAGCGATACCTGAGATACAGGGGATATGATGTGACTCATGTGAGGAACATAACGGACATTGATGACAAGATTATTGCGCGGGCGGCTCAGGAGAAGACTTCGACTGAAGAGGTTGCCGGGAAATATACGGAAGAATATTACAGGGATATGGAACTGCTTGGTGTAAGCAGGGCGGATATTGAGCCGAATGCAACGGATCACATAAAGGAAATGATTGATACTATTGAGGGGCTTGTTGATAAGGGCTATGCCTATGCTGTTGATGGAGATGTTTATTTTGAGGTCAACAAATTTTCCGAATATGGAAAGCTTTCGAAAAAGAACCCGGATGATCTGGTGGCCGGGACAAGGGTGGATGTGGATGAAAGAAAAAGAAGCCCCCTTGATTTTGCTTTATGGAAGGCCTCAAAAGAGGGCGAACCGTCCTGGGAAAGCCCGTGGGGCAAGGGAAGACCGGGCTGGCATATAGAATGCACCGCCATGTCCTCAAAATACCTTGGAGAGAGTTTTGATATCCACGGGGGCGGGGCTGATCTTATTTTCCCTCATCATGAAAATGAAATCGCCCAGAGCGAGGCATTGACAGGCAAGCCTTTTGTGAGGTACTGGCTGCATAACGGGTTTATAACCGTTGATAAAGAGAAAATGTCCAAGTCCCTCGGGAACTTTTTTACCATTAAAGAAATTCTCGGGAAATATGAGCCTGAAGTTGTGAGATATTTCCTGCTGTCAGCGCATTACAGAAGCCCGATTGAATTTTCCGATGTACACTTGAATGAAGCTGAACTCTCCATTGACAGGTACTATACAACGGTCATGAGGATTAATGATTTTATTGAGACTGCGGGAGCCGCTGAAAAGCTTACGGCGTCTGCGGAGCTTGAAGAACTGCTTTCTTCTTTTAAGGACAAGTTTCACAATGCAATGAACGATGACTTTAATACTGCGTCTGCATTGGGCTTTATCTTCGAGCTTATCAGGGAAGTAAACAGGTTCCTTGACTCAGGACCCTCGGGACAGAAGGCAAAAGACCTTGTAATTCAAACAAGCGAACTCCTCTCTGAAATCGGCGGAGCGCTGAACATATTCAACAAGTCTCCGAAACAGTGGTACAGCTTATTGATGAAGGTGAAGAAGATAGACCTCTCGGAAATCGAACTCCAGGAGAAGATTGATGAAAGGCAGAGGGCAAGGGAGACAAAGGACTGGGCGACCGCGGATAAAATACGAAACGAGCTTGCCGGGAAAGGGATTATCCTTGAAGATAAAAAAGACGGCACAACGTGGAAGATCAGGGCAGGGTAGGGGGTGTTGATAAAAATATGCGGCATCCTGAATGGATAAAGGTTAAATCAACCGATACTCACGAGACAAAAAAAATATTAAGGCATCATGGAGTATCAACTGTTTGTGAGGAAGCGCGTTGTCCCAACCAGGGGAAGTGTTTTTCACAGAGTGCTGCGGCATTTATGATCCTCGGTGACAGATGCACAAGGAATTGTTCCTTTTGTGCTGTTGAGTCTTCAGAACCGCTGCCTCCTGATCCTGAAGAACCCGAGAAAGTTGCAAATGCGGTGATGGCGCTCGGGCTGAAATTTGCGGTAATAACATCCGTAACAAGAGACGATTTGCCTGATGGCGGGGCAGGGGGGTTTGCCGGGACCATACAAGCAATAAAAAATAAAAATAATGCAATAAAAATAGAGGTATTGACCCCTGACTTTAAAGGAGATTCAGAAGCCTTGAAGACAGTTCTTGATGCTGGGCCGGATGTGTTTAATCATAATATTGAAACCGTCCCCCGGCTTTACTCTGCTGTAAGGCCGATGGCTGATTATGCAACTTCCGTCAGTGTGCTGAATACGGCTAAAAAACTGTCTCCTGCCATAAAAACAAAATCTGGTATTATGACCGGTCTTGGCGAGACGGAACAGGAGGTGTTATCGGTTATGCATGACCTGAGAGAAGCGGGTTGCGATTTTCTGACTATCGGTCAGTATCTGCAGCCCCGGAGAACGAATATCCCTGTTGTCGAATATATAAAACCCGAAATATTCGAGCGTTACAGGATCAAAGCGCTGGAGAAGGGGTTCAGGGCCGTGGCATCGTCACCTTTGACAAGAAGCTCGATGGATGCATCGGCGATGTTTGATAATGCGCCGTTATTTTGACATGTTTTGCCCTGACCTTAATATTTAAAATTCTTATTATCAAATAGTCCTGTGTTTTTTTTGTTTTTTTTATGTTACAATTTGAAACTTTTCTTCAATATTGGTTCGTTTACAGTAATATTTATTACTTACAAAAAGGAGATAAAAGGAATGATTATTATCGGTGAAAAGATAAGCGTAATCGCAAAAAAAGTCAGGGAGGCAATGAATGCCCGTGACCCAAAACCTGTTCAGGAGCTTGCTGAAGCTCAATGGAAGGCAGGCGCAAATTTTATAGATGTCAATATCGGCCCTGCCGAGGAAAACGGCGAAGACCTTATGAAATGGATGGTTGAAAGCATCCAGGAAAAGGTCCACTCTCCGCTTTGCCTTGACACCACAAACGCAGTAGCGCTTGAGGCCGGTCTTAAGGCCCACAATAATGAGTGGGGAAAACCGCTTATCAACTCCACATCAAACGAGCCCGACAGGTTTGTAATGCTTGAGATGGCGGCAAAATATAATGCGCTCTGTATTGCGCTGACGCTCGGAAAAGGCAGCCTGCCTGCCGACGCTGAAGAGAGATGCGGGATTGCCGCTGAAATTATGGCAAGGGCGGCGGAGTTCGGCGTGCCCATGGAAGACCTCTTTCTTGATCCTTTGATTCTCCAGGTCTGCACAATGCAGGACCAGGCCCGGCATGCCATCAAGTCTGTCAAGATGTTCCAGGAATTAAATGATCCCCCGATGAAGACAGTGGTGGGACTCAGCAATGTATCAAACGGCGTACCAAAGGAGATGAGAAGCCTGATAGACAGGGTTTATCTTACACTTTTAATGTATGAGGGTCTTTCAGCGGCAATTATGAACCCTCTTGATAAAGAGCTTATGGATGCGTTCAAGACAACGGACGTCTTTCTCGGAAATACACTTTACGCTCATTCGTATCTGGAAATGTAACAGGAAAATCAAAAACTAAAGATTAAAAAATAAAATTATGGAAAACAAAATTTTAATAATTTAATCTAAAGACTCATTAATTTTGATTTTTAATTTACGGAGGTTAATATGGCATATGTTGTTCCAAAAGAATCTTTCAACGGAAAGGTGTTAAGCCTTGATTTCGGTAAGGGTGACAAGGCTGTCTCAATAGGCGGTGAAAATACACTTCCTTTTTTGTCTTTTGAGGGGGAGGTGCCGAACAGGCCTTTAGTAGCCTGTGAAATCCAGGACTGCCCGCCGGATGACTGGCCGGACACGGTAAAAAATGTATATAAAGATGTAAGCGCCGACCCTGTCACATGGGCCGGGTACTGCCGGGATGAATTAAAGGCAAAGGCAATCGCTCTCAGGCTGGTGAGCACGCATCCCGACAGGGGCGACCGTTCAGCGGAAGATGCGGCAAAGACAATCAAAGACGTACTGGCTGCCGTTGATGTTCCGCTCATCATTCTCGGGTCCAATCATATAGAAAAAGATGCAGACGTGCTTGTTGCCGCTGCCGGGGCTGCAAGCGGATACAATTGTATAATCGGAAAGGCGCAGGAAGGCAATTACAAAACCATAGTAGCTGCCGCGCTCGCCCATAATCATAAATTGATTGCAATGTCGGAACTCGATATTAACCTTGCAAAACAATTGAACATCCTGATTACCCAGATGGGTTTTGATAAAGAAAAACTTATTACGGACCCCATGTGTTCCGGACTCGGTTACGGACTGGAATATACATACTCGGTAATGGAAAGAATCAGGCTTGCGGGTCTCGCCCAGAATGATCCGACCATGCAGCCGCCCATATTGGGAGATGTCGGCATGTATGTGTGGAAGGTAAAGGAGACAGTTGCTTCCGAACCCGATGTTCCTGACTGGGGTTCACTCGAAAATAGAAGTATTGCCTGGGAGACAATAACGGCAACGTCAATGCTTTTAGCCGGCACAAACCTGCTGATTATGAGGCATCCTGCGGCAATAGGGAATGTTGAAAAAACCATAGATGAACTGATGTAAAGTTATACGTTGCGCGTTTCGAGTTACGAGTTTATGAAATCAGATACATAAATGGAGGATTAAAATGGCATTAACCGGAGTTCAGATATTTAAACTTCTTCCGAAGACAAACTGTAAAAAATGCGGATTCCCGACCTGCCTTGCCTTTGCAATGAAGCTTGCCCAGGGCGGCGTTGAGCTTTCAGCATGTCCTGATGTATCAGAGGAAGCCAAGCAGACCCTTGGTGAAGCATCTGCTCCGCCCATAAGAGCATTTACTCTCGGCACAGGTGAAAAGGCGGTAAAAATAGGGGGGGAGACCGTTCTTTTCAGACATGAGAAAAAATTCGTCAACCCCTGTGCATTAGCGGTTAATATAAAGGACGATCTGGGCGAAGAGGAGATTGCCGATATTGCAGCAGAGGTTGCAAACTCTGAAATAGACCGCGTAGGCCAGAAACTCAGGATTGATGCGATTTCTATTGAATATGCTTCCGGCGACAGCGCAAAATATGAAGCGGTTGTTAAGCTCGCTGCGGAAAAGGCCCCTGAAGCCGCCATTATATTAAATTGTAAAGACGCTGCTGCAGTTGAAGCTGCTGTTAAGGCAATTGCCGGCAGAAAACCTTTGATCTACTGTGCGACTGATGCTACTGCCGGGGAAATGGCAAATATCGCAAAGGCAAACAGCGTCCCCCTTGCTGCATGTGCGGATGGCCCGGAAGCCTTAAGCGCGCTGACGGAAAAGATTAAAGCCCTTGGTGTTGAAGATATTGTGCTTGACTCCGGGGCAAAAACAGCTAAAGAAATAATTGAAGATAATACCCGGATCAGGCGTTCGGCCCTTAAAAAGAACTTTAAGCCGCTCGGTTATCCTGTAATCAATTTTGTTTTGAGAGATGATCCTGTTTATGAGGCATCCATTGCCTCTGTAGCCATAGCCAAATATGCTTCCATAGTTATTTTAAGCAGTATTGAAAAGTGGAAGAATCTGGCGCTGTTCACACTCAGGCAGAACCTCTACACTGACCCGCAGGTCCCGATGCAGGTCGAGCAGAAGGTTTACGATATAGGTGAGGCCTCTGCCGACTCTCCTTTGATGATTACCACCAACTTCTCACTTACGTATTTTATAGTCTCGGGTGAGATAGAAAACAGCAAGGTTCCAAGCCGCCTTGCTGTAATGGACTGTGAGGGCCTGTCTGTTCTGACTGCTTGGGCGGCAGGTAAATTTACCGCGTCAAAGATTGCCCAGTTCATAAAAGAAAGCGGGGTAGAGAGCCGGGTGAGTAATAAAGAACTGATACTGCCGGGACAGGTTGCCATACTGAGCGGGTCACTTGAAGACAAGCTTGAGGGCTGGAAGGTAACCGTCGGCCCCAGAGAAGCTAATGCTATACCTACTTTCCTGAAAGGCAGGGCTGCATAGTTCCTGATTAAATAACCGGTTTGACAGGAATTATTCTAATATGATAATTTTTATCATCTAACGGGTTGGATAATTATGATGGAAAAATATAGAGAGCTACATATAAAATTAACACCCCAACGGCTTGCGATTTTAAGCTTTCTGGATGGCAACAAGTCTCATCCGTCTGCTGAAGATATTTATAAAGCCGTTTTAAAACAGTTTCCTACAATGTCTTTTGCAACGGTCTACAATACGCTTGAGGCCCTGAAAAACAGGGGCAATGTTCAGGAGCTTAAAATAGATTCGCATAAAAAAAGATATGATCCGGACATAAGCAGGCATCACCATCTTATATGTCTCAAATGCAGCAAGATTATTGACATACATAAGGATTTTAAAATTGCTCTTTCAGAAGATTTAATACACGGATTTGACTTGATGGGAAATAGTGTTGAGTTTTACGGTATATGTCAAAAATGTAAAAAGCACCATTAGTTGAGGCAATCGTTAATTAGAGTCTGTGTATAAACATAAATAACATTGAGCCGTCATTCCCGCAGTGCGTTGAGCGGGAATCCAGTTTTTTTAATGGGTTCTGGATGCCCGACTAAAGACTTCGGGCATGACAAAAATAAAAACAGGCAATTTATGGACAGACTCTGATTTTAAGCTGAAAAAAATGAAGAAAATATATATTAGGAGGTTTAAATGTCAAAGATAATAGCCTCTGCCGCGATAAGGGCTGCAAACACGCTCTTTAACAGGGCAGAGGAAATGCTCGAAAAAGCTATAGCTGAAAAAGGCAAGGAATTTGTTTTTGAATTCCCGGACACTGCATTTTATCTTCCCCAGATATATGCAATGACGGCGTTCCCTGTTAAAACACTTGCCGATATGAAGGTTGCCTTGGAAATGGCAAGGGAGATGCTTCATGACGAACCGGAAGAAAAACTCTGGAAACCCTATCTTGGAGAGGCTCTTGACTCGGGAATGGCAACTCTTTTTGCAGAGGAGATCATACTCGCTTTGAGATATATTGACGGGCTTGAGCCGGTTACAGATCCTGAAACAGGTTATGTCTATAATGGTTTTATAACCGACACCATTCAGAGAAATCTCGGTATCCAGCTTGTTGACGGCAGGATGCCCGGTTTTGCGGCAATAATCGGGGCTGCGCCGGATGATGACACTGCGGAAAAGATAGTCAGGGAATTGCAGGAGAAAAACATCCTGACATTTCTTTCAGGAATGGCAAAAGATAAAAACGGCAATGTAACGAATGTGACCCGGCAGCTCCTGAGAAAAAAAGTGGAACTCGGATGGGACACATATATTGTTCCCCTCGGCCCGGATACGGAACATACCCTTTATGCGCTCAGCTGGTCCATAAGGGCATCCATGATCTTCGGGGGTAACAAGCCCGGTGACTACAAGGCGCATCTGAAATATACAAAAGACAGGGTATTCGCCTTTGCAATGGTCCTTGGAGAACTCAACGACATCATATGGTCGACAGGCGCGGGCGCTATCAACATGGGATACCCCGCAATATGTGATACGGACGTGCCTGTCATTCATCCTACAGGTGTGTGTACGTATGAAGAGGTTGAGACGGAACTTGACCACAACAAGATCGTGCAGAGGGCCTTTGAGGTCAGGGGGCTTAAGGTAACCGTTGCGAAACCCCCGATCCCCGTATCATACGGCCCGGCTTTTGAGGGAGAGAGGATCAGAAAAGAGGACATGTTCATTGAGTTCGGCGGAAACCGCACACCTGCATTTGAATGGGTGAGAACAAAAGAATTAGAAGAGATAGAAGACGGCAAGGTAACGCTGGTCGGAGCCGACATAGAGGAAAGGTTCAAGGCAGGCGGAATGATGCCTCTGGCCATTGTTATCGATGTTGCGGGCAGAAAAATGCAGAAAGACTTTGAGGCGATTATCGAGAGAAAGCTCCATCATAATATAAACGAAGCCCAGGGGCTCTGGCACATGGGTCAGCGTGACATTGTATGGATGAGGATCAGCAACCAGGCATATAAAGACGGAATCACACTGGAGCATATCGGAGTAATACACAACACCATGACACACAACAGGTTCAAGGAGATTGTCGACAAGATCCAGACGACCCTTTATTTCGATGAAAAAGATGTCCTTGAATTACAGGACCAGGCAAGAGCAGTATATAAAGAAAGGGACCACAGGCTTGCCGGTTTAACGGACGAATCCGTAGATACTTATTATTCCTGCCTCTTGTGCCAGTCATTCGCCCCGTCTCATGTGTGCGTAATCAGCCCGGAGCGTGTTGGCCTTTGCGGCGCATACAACTGGCTTGACACAAAGGCTGCATTTCAAATAGATCCGACAGGGGGTAATCAGCCGATTAAAAAAGGTGAGGTACTCGATGAAAAAGAGGGCAGATGGGCCGGTGTCGATGAATACCTGAAAGCCAATTCTGCAGGCGCCATTGAATCATTAAATCTCTACACAATTATGGATAACCCCATGACATCCTGCGGATGCTTTGAGTGCATTGTGGCGATTATCCCTGAAGCCAACGGTATAATGCTCGTGCAAAGAGGCCATACAGGCATGACACCCGTGGGAATGAAATTTTCCACACTGGCCGGAACAGTCGGAGGCGGTACGCAGAACCCGGGTTTTATGGGAATCGGTGTGAATTTCATTACAAGCAAAAAATTCCTTTTCGCTGACGGCGGGATTAAAAGAATAGTCTGGATGACAAAGAACCTGAAGGAAAGAATAGCCGAAGATTTCAAACAGAGGTGCGAGGAAGAGGGCGTGCCTGATCTATTGGATAAGATTGCAGACGAAACCATTGCAGAGGATTCGGAAAAATTAATGGAATACCTCACAAACGCAGGACATCCGGCGCTCGAAATGGACCCGATGTTCTAAAGGCAGCTATTAGCGTTCAGCTTTCAGCTATCAGCTAAAGCAATAAAAGCTGAATGCTGATCGCTGACAGCTTTTTTAAGGAGGATATATGAGCAAAGTAATTAAAAGCGCAGGCGAATCGGCTGAAGAAATAATTGAGTGGGGTGAATCCCGTGATATTGAAACATGCTTTGAACGTGCGGAAAAATTAAAGCAGTGCCCGATCGGTGAAACCGGGGCTTGCTGTAAGGTTTGCCACATGGGACCATGCAGGCTTATCGGCAAGAACGCCGAGGAAGAGGCAAGAGGCGTTTGCGGCGCAACACTTCCTACAGTAGCGGCAAGAAACATGCTGAGAATGATCGCAGCAGGCACTGCAGCCCATTCAGACCATGCGCGCGACATGGCAATGACACTCCTTGCAGTTGCTGAAGGTGAGGCCAAAGACTTCAGGATCACTGACGTGAAAAAGCTGTACAGGGTCGCCGGCATATTGGAGATTGAATTTGAGGGCAGACCTGTGAATGATGTGGCAAAAGATGTTGCCACAATGTTCATTGAAGACTTCGGGCGCCAGAAAGGCGAAATCAATTATTGTAAACGAGCGCCGAAAAAGACCCGGGAAAGATGGGAAAAGTGGGGCATTACTCCCCGTGGGATCGACAGAGAAGTCGTTGAGGCATTGCACCGCACAAATATCGGAGTTGACCATGAACCCGACCACCTTCTCACTCACGGCCTCAAGGTTGCGCTTGCAGACGGGTGGGGCGGCTGTATGATATCAACGGATATAACCGACATACTATTTGGAACTCCCAAGCCGATCAAGGCAGAGGCGAGTTTCGGCATATTCAAGGAAGACGAAGTCAACCTGATCGTGCACGGACATGAGCCTACTCTTGCAGAGATGATTGTGGATGTTTCGTCAGAACCTGAACTGGTTGAATACTCCAAATCAAAAGGCGCTAAGGGCATCAATATCGGCGGCATGTGCTGCACTGCAAACGAAGTACTTATGAGACACGGCATACCTACGGCAGGGGGGTTCACAAACCAGGAACTCGGAATCATGACCGGGCTGATTGATGCCATGACAGTTGATGTTCAGTGTATTATGCCCGCCATTGCCGAGGTATCAAAGAAGTTCCATACAAAAGTTATCACTACCAGCGAAAAGGCAAAGATGCCGGGCGCTGTGCATGTTCAATATGACGAGCACAGGGCTAAAGAAGTGGCAAGAGAGATCATCAGGATGGCATGCGACAATTATCCCAACAGGACGACGGAAGGCAGCCACATATCCAGAAAAGCCCCGCTTATCGGCGGTTTTTCACATGAATATATTGAGTACATGCAGGGCGGAAAGTGGAGGGCATCCTTCAGGCCGTTAAATGACGCCATCATGGCAGGAAGGATCCGCGGTGTTGTCGGACTTGCAGGATGTGACAATCCGAGAGTGGCATCCACCGGCATTCACAAATTTCTTGCAGTAGAATTAATCAAAAATGATGTATTGATCTGCTCAACGGGCTGTGGTTCCGCAGCCTGCGCAACAGCCGGATACCTTACCCCGGAGATGGCGCTGGAACATGCCGGACCCGGACTCAGAGAAGTCTGTGAAGCAATAGGCATTCCGCCGATACTTCACCTCGGTGCGTGTGTTGATAATTCAAGGATACTGACAATAGTATCGGCGATGGCGCATGAAGGCGGCCTGTCTGATGAAATAGGCGGTATGCCCGCTGTGGGGATAGCCCCTGAATGGATGTCCGAGAAGGCAATTGCAATAGGCTGCTATTTCGCCGCCTCAGGCGTGCCGTGTATCTTCGGCGGTGAATCACCGGTTGGAGCAAGCAAAGAAGTTACAAAGATAATGACTGAAGTATGGATGGAGAGATACAGGGGAGCGCTTCATTTTGAGCCTGATCCGGAAAAGATGCTGGCGCTGGCTCTTGATTATATTGATAAGGCAAGAGAAAACCTGAAACTCAGGAAATATGAGCCCGGAAAATTCGGCGCTGAAAGGGTTCTTATGGACATGGCTGCAAGAAGAGAGATTGAAAAGACAGCAGCAGCTCATGCCGGGGTTGGAGGTATAAATGAATCCGGAAATTGATGAAGTTATCGGACATATCGGTGATGTTCTGACTGATGCGCAGAAGAAAAGAGGCGTTTTAATCCATGCCTTTCAGCAGATACAGAAAGAGCAGAATTATCTGCCCGAAGAAGAGCTGATACGGTTATCGAAAAAACTCGATATCCCGCTGTCCGATGTTTACAGCACGGCCACGTTTTACAAACAGTTTTATTTCTCTCCCCGCGGCAAAAAGATAGTCAGGGTCTGCACAGGCACGGCGTGTCATGTCAGGGGAGCGGATAAAGTTTTGGATAAAATCAAGGAAGAATTTACAATAGATGAAGGCGAGACTACGGAAGATCTCTCAATGACACTTGAAACTGTAGGATGCATCGGCTGCTGTGGCCTGGCGCCTGTGGCAACAATCAACGAAAGCATTGTCGGTGAAATAGATATGAAAAAGCTCGATCTAATAGTGGACAGCCTCATGAAAGATGAAGAGATAACGGGTTCAGCGGATGAGGAATGACAAAAAGCAGTTCAACGTAGCGCAAAGGCAGCTCAACATTGCTTAAATATTAAAAAAACAACATTGAGCAATTTATTATTTATTATAAGGATGGAAATATGGCAAAACTTAATAATGCAAACGAACTGAAGAAACTCAGAGAGACCTTAAAGAAAGAGACGTTTAAACCCGATACCCTGAGGGCAAGGGTATGCTGCGGGACCGCGTGCACTGCAACAGGGGCGCATAAAGTGATTGACAGATTCCAGAAAGAGGCTGTTGACAGCGGTGTTGATATTGAAATAGTGAAAACAGGCTGCCAGGGGATTTGCCAGAAAGGCCCTGTTTTAAAAGTGGAGCCTATGAATATTTTCTATCAGCGGACCAGGCCTAAAAACGTTCCCTGGATAATGAGCTACTCTATCCTGGGCAACATGCCTTACAGGCAGGGGCTTTACCGGGACGATATCCTCAGCAGCCCCGTACCCGTTATGACGGATATACCGTTTTATAAAAAGCAGGTAAGGATCGCTCTCAGAAATAACGGAGAGATCGACCCCTGCAATATTAACCATTATCTGGCAGTCGGGGGGTATGCCGCGCTGGAAAAGGCCCTGGCTTCAATGAACCCTGAGCTGGTTCTTGAAGAAGTGGACAGGGCAAACCTCAGGGGAAGAGGCGGCGCAGGATTTCCCGCAGGTAAAAAGTGGGCGCATACC
>BDTR01000014.1 GCA_002897775.1 bacterium BMS3Bbin08
TTGATATAGCAGATGGCCTCGAGCAAAAAAGATTATACCGTTTTGCTGAGCAACTTAGAGGCGCCGGGATGTCCATGTCAAATAATATAGCCGAAGGTTCAGGATCTTCTTCAAAAAAGGAGTTCAAACAGTTCTTAAATATTGCTCGGAGATCCACATTCGAAAATGCCAATATTTTATTTCTGCTAAATAAAAGAAATCTGTTACCTGCAAAAAAACTGGATAAACTTTTGGATAGTCTTGACTACCTTTGTCGCCAAATTACAAATTTCCAGAAAACACTAAAATAAATTCGCAAGACGCAAAGCGCTCTGCTGTATGTAGTTTGTTGCGCTTTGCGCTATGCCCTTTGCTGTATGTTGTTGTTTGTTGCTCTAAGCTCTTAGCCCTATGCGCTATGCTCTTTGCGCTATGCTGCTTTGCCTTATGCTCTGTGCGCTATGCTGCTTTACCCTTTGCTCTATGCTCTTTGCGCTATGCGCTAAGCGTCTTATTATTTCATGACCCACATCCCATTTCTTGACATTAATACTCCTCATGCTGAACTTGAAGGAGAGTTTCTTGCTGTTTTCAGGGAAGCTCTGAGGACCGGAAGATTTGTTGGAGGCCCTGAGGTTGAGGGCTTTGAGCAGGATTTCGCGGATTTTTGTGATACCGACTACTGCGTAGGTGTAGGGAGCGGCACAGATGCCCTGAGATTTGCTTTGATTGCTGCCGGGGTCCAGGCGCCAAATGATATTGTGATTACTGTTCCAAACACCTTTATTGCGACTACAGAAGCTATCTCTCAAGCTGGCGCAACCCCGGCATTTGTTGATATCGACCCTAAAACGTATAACATGGACGCTAACAAACTCGAAGATTATTTAAAGAAACACTCTGCGCTTCGCTCTATGCGCTCTGCCTGTGTGCCAAAGGCTGTGATCCCTGTACACCTTTATGGCCAGATGGCTGACATGGACCCAATTCTTGAAATTGCCCAAAAATATAATTTGATCGTTATTGAAGACGCCTGCCAGGCACATGGAGCAGAGTATTTTTCACGGAGAGAAGACCGCTGGAAAAAAGCGGGCTCCATGGGGAAGGCTGCTGCCTTCAGCTTCTATCCGGGGAAAAATCTCGGTGCCTGTGGAGAAGGGGGGGCGGTTATGACCAATGATAATGAAGTTGCTCGAAAAATCCGTATGCTTCGTGACCATGGGCAGGTAAAAAAGTATTTTCACGAGATGGACGGATATAATGGCAGGCTTGATGCCATACAGGCAGGCTTCCTGAGAATCAAGTTCAGACATCTTCCTCAGTGGAATGAAAAACGCCGCCAGAACGCGTACCTGTATAATAAACTTCTCAGCAGCCTGGACGAAGTTCAAACACCCTATGAACCTGAATGGACAAAATCCGTTTATCATCTATATGTAATCCGCGCACAAAACCGCGATGATTTACAGAAGTATCTTTTAGAAAATCAGATTTCTACCGGATTACATTACCCGGTTCCGCTTCACCTTCAAAAGGCATATAAGAACCTGGGGCATAGGGCAGGGGATTTCCCTGTTTCTGAAAAAATTGCCAAAGAAATACTCTCTTTACCTATGTATCCGGATTTAACAGGGCAACAGCAGGAAAGAGTGGTTGAGACGATAAAAAAATGGATAACAGTGTAAGGCGCGTAGCGCATAGGGCATAGCGCATAGCGTGATGGCAAAATTCAGGTTTCAAGATCTAAGAATTTGGCAGTTAGCAATTGAGATTGCCAATGAGCTTTTTGATATAGCAGATGGCCTCGAGCAAAAAAGATTATACCGTTTTGCTGAGCAACTTAGAGGCGCCGGGATGTCCATGTCAAATAATATAGCCGAAGGTTCAGGATCTTCTTCAAAAAAGGAGTTCAAGCAGTTCTTAAATATTGCTCGGAGATCCACATTCGAAAATGCCAATATTTTACTTCTGCTAAATAAAAGAAATCTGTTACCTGCAAAAAAACTGGATAAACTTTTGGATAGTCTTGACTACCTCTGTCGCCAGATTACAAATTTCCAGAAAACACTAAAATAAATTCGCAAGACACGTAGCGCTCTGCTGCTGTGTCCTTTGTTGTTTTGCTGTTAGCTCTATGCGCTCTGCTCTCTGCGCTCTGCTGCTTTGCCTTATGCTCTGTGCGCTATGCTGCTTGCTGTTTTAGCCGCTTTGCTCTATGCGCTTAGCGCTATGCTATTTATTCCGTTATGCGAAATAAATTAAACATCATAAACCCCATTACTTACCATGGCTGGGATAAGCTTTTGCTTTCAAATCAGGAATATTCTTTTTTCCATTCTTCACACTGGGCAAAGGTGCTCTGCGAAAGTTATGGATACAAACCACTCTATTTTGTCGACATATTAAACTCCAACCTCAAGCGAAGCGCTCCTTCAACCTCAAACTACTTAGATGCGCCTCACGCTATGCTCTCTGCTCCAGGCTCTTTGCGTGCTGTCTCACACAAAGAGTTGCTTACCTGCATCCCCGTTATGGAAGTAAAAAGCTTTCTCACAGGCCGTAGAGGAGTTTCTCTCCCTTTTACAGATTATTGTGAACCGATAATTGAAAAAACTATTTCGATTCAGGATATTTTCAGCTATTTGACTGAATATGGCAAACAGGTTGGCTGGAAATATATTGAAATCAGGGGTAATGGAAATTCCCCTCATGATTTACCCGTTTCATCATATTATTATGGTCATATTCTGGATCTCTCTCAGAATGAAGAACAAATCTTTTCTGGTTTTAGAAGTAGTACCCGGAGAAATATAAAGAAGGCCATAAAAGAAGGAGTAAAAGTTAATGTAAGTAATTCACTTAAATCAATAAGGGAATTTTACCGTTTGAACTGCATAACGAGGAAAGATCATGGACAACCCCCACAACCATATTATTTCTTTAAAAAAATATACGACCATATTATCTCTAAAAATTATGGCATGGTTGTTTCAGCATCCTACAAGGGAAAGATCATTGCAGGTGCTGTGTACTTTCATTTCGGTAAAAAAGCATTATTCAAATATGGTGCGTCAGATAAAAAGTATCAACATGTAAGGGCAAACAATATTGTGATGTGGGAAGCGATAAAGCGTTACTGCAAGCAAGGCTATTCGACATTTTGCTTCGGAAGAACAGAACAGGAGAACCCCGGACTCAGACAATTCAAATCAGGATGGGGTGCTGAGGAGAAGATTATAAAATACTATAAGTATGATTTAAAGAAAAGCGCTTTTCTAAATGGAAATTCTCGTATGTCCGAGCTTCACAATAAGGTTTTTAATAAGATGCCAATCCCTCTGTTAAAAGTTGTTGGTTCTGTTTTGTACAAACATATAGGATAAAGGGGTAAGGCGTAAGGTAAAAGGTTGGAGGCAACTAATTAGACTCAAACCTCAAGCGAAGCGCTCCTCTAACCTTTAACTAATTATACGCGCTATGCTCTTTGCTCTAAGCTGTTCTAGTCGCTTTGCCCTATGCGCTTAGCGCTATGCTGTTTTAGTTGCTATGAAGATAAGTTATCCCGCGTTTAGTTCTAAACCTCAGAACCTGGTGTTAAAACATGAAGAAATCCATGTTTGGTGCGCTTCCCTGGATCAACCGGTATCGCGATTTCAGATGCTATCACAGACACTCTCTCCGGACGAACACATGAGAGCTGAACGATTTCATTTTGAAAAAGACAGGAATCATTTTATCATTAGCCACGGGATACTAAGAACAATCCTGGGGAGTTACTTAAGTGTTGAACCGGATAAGCTACAGTTTTGTTATGGAAAGTATGGAAAACCGGCACTTGCTGATATATCCGGCAATGGAAGGATTTGTTTTAACTCGTCCCGCTCAGAGTGGCGTGCCCTTTATGTCTTCACTCTGGACCGTGAAATAGGGGTGGACATTGAACATATTCACGACATCTCTGAGATGGATCAGATCGTTGAACGATTCTTTTCTGTAACAGAAAATGAAGTTTTTCACGCACTGCCTGAAAGTAAGAAGAAAGAAGCCTTTTTTAACTGTTGGACCCGCAAGGAAGCCGTTATAAAGGCAATTGGAGACGGTTTGTATTGCCCCTTAGACAAGTTTGACGTGTCGCTATCCCCTGGCGAACCTGCTGACCTTTTAAGCATTGAAGGAGATTCAATAAAGGCATCGGGATGGTACATTCAGGATTTGAGTCCTGACTCCGAATTTGCAGCAGCATGTGCCGTAGAAGGACTGTGTCAATTTCGTTGGTACCAATGGTCAGCTTAGCTTAACCACAGAATTCTAAATATCAAATGGCAAAGACAGATAAATCGCACGGAGATATTAAGTTTTATCAGCAAAAAGTTATAAGACCAGAGATAGATTTACGGTGCCCATCATGTAGTACGGCACTTAATGAATTAAAAGTTAAATACGAATCATCTGAAATCAATTGCCCTAATTGCGATTATAAAATAATTTTTGATGGGCAAGCCTGGGATGCCCGATTACAACGGGACTATCCAACAGACTTTTCAAGGCAATGGGATTTGTGGGAAAAGGGCAAGTTAGGAGAAACCCATTTGATGTATGGGCAAACTTTAAAAGAGCGCTTCCGTTCTTTGTTAGAGCTCCTGGGCTTATCTGAAAATGAATTGAATAAGATGAAGATTCTTGAAATAGGTTTTGGTGATGGAAGACTATTGCAGGAAATTCAAAAACATAGTGCCATGGCATATGGCATAGATCTGGTTAAGCCCCTGAAATCATCATGTTTGCGTCCTGGATCAGTTATATGTGGAGATTTATTTAATATTCCTTTTATGCCGAAGCAATTTGATATAGTTATTTGTAAGGGAGTGATTGCATGCACGATAGATACACGGAATGCATTTTATCGTATTTCAGAGCAAGTCGCTACTAACGGAATGTTATATTTAAATGTATATGAAAAAAACTGCAAGAAAAGTTTAATATTGAGAAAAATATTTCCAGGGTCTTGGCGATACCCGGAGTCTATTCGTTTAATTATAGCGAATGTTATTGGAGTTATACGGGCAACTGTAAAGATTTTAAGCAAAAGAAAGAGCGATTTTGAATTATTTAAGATAGAATGGGGAAATTACAAGCTGAGCACATATGATGTAATATCTGCCAGGTGGACTTGTATACATACGAAAGAGGAGATCATTGGCTGGTTTGAAGAAAAAGGATTTAAAGTTCGTCGTATTGGCATGTGTAATTACGTAGGAATTAAACGTTAATTGCCTCTGTTTTAGGTAAAAGGAGCATTGCTGTGGAGGACAATAAAGCAATAAAAGAATTTATTCAATCAGAACTTATTAAAGACAAAAGCATTAGCGCTAATCTGAAGGTCACAGATAATTTAATTGAAACCGGTATAATTGACTCTCTCGGCATACAGAAATTGCTTGCTTATCTAGAGACAACTTTTTCAGTTCAAATAGCCGATGATGAACTGATTCCTGATAATTTTCAGACCATTGAAGCTATTTTTCTGTTTTTAAAAGGCAAGAAAAGGGAAGGGTGAATGATCAATCTTCTTATAATGCGGGTTACACAAATTTATGAATTTATCAGGAGTAATGGTTGGTCATCCTTTCTGCGCGAGATTATTTATATAAACAGAAAAGCCATATTAGCTGAAAAAAATTTGCGTGAAGTAAATGACAACAGAGATTTTTTGCAACGATCAAATATAAGGTTTTTAGAGATAACCCCCGGGACATTTGACGGGAACAGTTATCAATATCATCTCAAGAGCAGGAATCTTAAGGCCTTGCACTATCTCAGAAAAGGATACGGTGGTTATGCAATTGCAAGGGGAAATAATATTCTTGGGGATGTGTGGTATGTTGCTTCAAATAAATCAGGTCATGTACCAGATCATCCGGATATTCACTGGCTTGGAATTAAGTGGGTGAAAGATTATGTTTATTGTTTCGATATATTTATAGTTCCTGATGAAAGAGGAAATAACCTGGCAGCACCATTTCAAAATAGTGCAATGTATTCATTGCGCAATAAGGGCTATCTGAAGGCTTATGCCTACTACTGGGCTGACAATATTCCGGCAGTTTGGATAACCCGGGTCATAAATAAGTGGAAGGAACTGAAGACGCTGAGAGTGAATCGCTTTTTATTCTTTAAGAATATACGCGAATCCGAAATAAAAAGTATCTATACATAAACAAACTCTTGAGAAAGGTATGCTGAATGAATTCTAAAAATATCCCCATGGTTCCAGATAGAAATGCCTCATTGCCAAAGGTATATGGAGATACCCCCTCCTTTCTTGGAACCGGAGTGCTCAATCCAAATTCTATTGATAAGGGCTATGATGTGATATTCGCTGGAGTACCATGGGAAGGAACAGTCACCTGGGGAGCATTTACAGGATGTGAACTGGCACCACGGACAATAAGGCATGCTTCTGCTCGATATGGTGGTTTTTTGCCTGAATATGAGATGGATTTATTTGACTATCTGAAGATCGGTGATGTCGGAGATGTAGTCGTAAATCCAAACGATCCACTTAAGACAATGAAAAATGTGTTTAAAACAATGGATTCAATATATAAAAGCCAGAGCATTCCATTCGTTTTAGGTGGAGATCACTCGTTTACACCCGAAATTATTAAAGCCTTAAGTGAAAATTTTGATGGTGATATTGGTGTAATACATTTTGATTCCCACTTTGATAATGTAAGTACTTTTGGGGATGACAAGTACCCACGGTGTGGCCCAATTCACAGGATTGCCCAAATTGAAAAAGTTAGAAAAAAGAGCATTGTACATATAGGTATTAGAGGTCCAAGAAATTCACCGTCACAGATGGAATATGCAAAAAACATGGGAGCCACTATCTACACAATCAGGGAAATTAGAAGACGAGGGATGGACACTATTATAGACGAAGCAATAAATATTGCTCTTGAAAAGACAAGATATATCTTTGTTACTATCTGCAGCGATTGCATAGATGCGGGTTTTAATCCGGGAGGTCCCGCTGATTTTAATGGTCTTTTCCCTCATGAGTTGTTTTCTGCGTTATACAGAATAGGCGAATCTGGAATAGCAGGCCTTGATTATGTAGAGGTTTATCCAAATCAGGATCCACAATCTCTTTCTTCCCATCTTGCTTCATGGGCTATTATTCATGCACTTGTCGGGTTGGCATCAAGGAGAAGCAAAAATCAGACCCTTATAGGTTAGAGACTTTGGTGGATATATCATATTTAATAGTATAGGAATTTCCTTTTTGGACACGGATGAAGAAGCATAGAGCAGAGTGCATGGCGCATAGTGTATCTGCGAAAATCTGCGTCCTATTTAACTTGTAGAAAATGTGAGGTAAGTCTATGGATTTTTCATTGACAGATGACCAGATTAATTTTAAAAAAATGGCCATTGAGTTCGCAAGGCGTGAACTCAACAATGACGTGAAAGAACGTGAAAAAAATAGTGAATTCAATATGGATGGATGGAAGAGATGTGCTGGTTTCGGGGTGCAGGGACTTTCCATGCCTGAGAAATATGGCGGCCTCGGACTGGATATACTAACATGTATTCTCACCATGGAGGGGCTGGGTTATGCATGTAGAGACAGCGGCCTGCTATTTGCCGTAAACTCACATATCTGGACATGCGAATCTCCGATCTTGAAATTCGGAACCGATGAACAAAAAGAAAAATACCTGCCTGCTCTCATAAATGGAGCATTAGTTGGCGGACATGCTATGACAGAACCTGATTACGGTTCTGATGCATACGGCATCAAATGTAAGGCCGAAAAAAAGGGGAATAAATATATTCTCAATGGTACTAAAATGTTTATAACAAACGCTCCTATCGCAGACATTCTTCTCATTTTTGCAGTTACAGGTGATAAAAAAGGTTTTGCCGGTATTTCTGTTTTCATCGTTGAGAAGAATTTTCATGGATTTTCAGTGGGAAAGCCTCTGGATATGATGGGACTGAAAACTTGCCCCATAGGAGAGGTTATTCTTGAGGACTGTGAAGTTCCAGAAAAAAATAAATTGGGTAAAGAAGGAGCAGGCTCTGCCATATTCAATTCAGAGATGGAATGGGAAAGAAGCTGTTTATTCGCTACTCATTTAGGAGCGATGGAAAAAGAGTTGGAAGAGTGTGTTAGTTACGCGAAAGTTCGGCATCAATTTGGAAAGCCAATAGGTAAATACCAATCCATATCAAATAAGATTGCGGAAATGAGGGTTCGAATTGAGCTATCACGGCTTATTCTTTACAAAGCTGCGTGGATGAAGGCTCAGGGCAAAAGAGCCCCTATAGAATCAGCAATATCAAAGTTATTCATAAGTGAAAGCTACGTTGAAAATAGTCTGGAAGCGCTCCAGATTCATGGAGCTTATGGTTATTCAACAGAGTTAGACTTCGAAAGGCATCTTCGGGATTCTATAGCCGGCAAAATATATTCGGGAACATCGGAGATTCAAAAGAATATTATTGCGAGTTTTCTCGGTCTATGAATTTTAAAAATTCGTAACTATTCAGCCTCTAAGGCACAAAGTCCCCCTTCTTGCTTTCTCCCCCTTTGTTAAAAGGGGAAATATAAATGAATGAGATGCATGTGTATTTACTTCAACACTTACTTCAAGACAGTGCTAACAGATATCCGGATCAGGAAGCCGTGGTCTACAAAGAAAGTTCGATAACTTATGCTGATTTGAATATTAAGAGTGATCAACTATCTCAGGCTTTAATACAGTTGGGAGTGAAGACAGGAGACAGAGTAGGTTTAATGCTGAACAAATCAATTGAATCTGTTATCTGCATCTTCGGCACTTTAAAATCGGGGGCTACATATGTACCCATTGATCCTTCAGCACCTGTAAGCAGGATTAAATATATCATAAATAACTGTGAAATCCAATTATTGCTGACATCCGGGCAGGGTGCCGATAAGCTTATTCCCGATCTTGATACTAATTCTGCGCTGAGAAAAGTTCTTATCACCGAAGGCGATGCACAGCAGTTAACAGAACAGTGCAAAAATCTGGAGATTATCCCATGGGAAGGACTCCTTCTCAATAGAAGGGGTCGTATTAAACTGAACATCGCGGATATTAATCCAGCCTATATACTTCATACTTCCGGTTCTACCGGTCTGCCTAAGGGTGTTGTTATTTCCCATTTAAATGCTTTGATATTTATTAACATGGCATCTGATTTTTTTAGAATAAACGCTACTGATAGGCTTTGTTGCCATGCACCTCTTCATTTCGATCTCTCGGTATTTGACATATTTGCAGCGATTAAATCAGGCGCAACAATCATTATGATCCCCGAATTCCTCTCTATGTTTCCTGTGAAATTAGCCGAGTATATCGACAAGAATAATATTTCGGTCTGGAATTCGGTCTCATCGGTTCTGGCATCGCTGGCATATCGAGGAGGGCTGGAAAACTTTCAGTTTGAGTCCCTTCACATTGTCCATTTTTCCGGAGACATCATGCCGGTAAAGTATCTTCGCATACTCAAAAAACATATAAAGAACGCCTCATTTTATAACATTTATGGCCAGACAGAAGCTAATTCGTCAATGTGCTATCAGATAAAAGACATACCGGATGATAACGCATGGAAAATACCAATAGGAAAGCCGTTTCCAAACTTTGAGGTATTTGCGATAAATGGTGACAATAGGATTATTTCAAGTCCTGGAGAAGAAGGGGAACTATATGTTAAAAGTGCAACTGTAGCAATAGGTTATTGGCGTGATGAAAAAATGACTGATGAGAAATTTATTACAGATCCTCATGATTCTTCTCATAATCCAAAAGTGTATAAGACAGGTGATATAGTGAGAATTGACAATGATGGCAATTATCTTTTTGTTGGACGTAAAGACCGCGTGGTGAAAAGTAGAGGATATCGGATTGAATTAGATGAAATTGAAGTCACCCTCAATAACCATCCTTTGATAAATCAGACCGCCGCAATTAATGTTCCTGACGAGTTAATTGGAAATAGAATTGTAGCGTATGTATCACCCATTGAAGAGAGAAAATTGGAAACAGGTGATCTTTTAGATCACTGCAGCAAATTTTTACCAAATTATATGATACCCGAAGTAATCGAGATTTCCGATTCTTTACCGGCCACGTCAAATGGAAAAGTTGACAGGAACGTTCTGAAAGATAAGGCAATATTAAAGTATACAAATTGAATTTATCGACGGATATAAAAAAGCTATAAGTAAAGTTTGTTACTGAAAAATTAATAGATCCGGGAATTCCGCATTGAACTTACGGAGATCGAATCAGTGTTGAGCCAACATCCGTCGGCGCTTGAGGCTGTTGTCTTAGTAAGAGAAGCTACACCCGGCGATCTTCGTCACATTGGACGCATTTCCTCTGACGCCAGGGGAATTGACTAAAAGGACTTTCTTGAAATTTACCGGCATGCTCAGAATCGATGCTGCTTCTTTATTTTTAGCCATATTTTCGTTCATCAAACGAGTCATTTACCGAATTGAAGACCTCTTTAAACCATCGGTCAAACTGCCGCCAGATAGTGAGAGAGCCGAGGTAGAGCTTTCTCCCAAGGGTAGTACCATTTCAGTGGAAATGGCGCTGAATTCAAGATGTTCAAGTGATTACGATGGAAATCCCAAAAAATTCCATTGGGGTATGTTTGATGCAACGAAAAAACTTTCTAATAAACAGATTGAGAAAGTAGTCAATTTATCTAAAATTCCTCTTTTCACAAATCAGAGAGCCGAAATTCAAAGCAATAAGGATATTCTTACATTTGTGATAAACAATCAGGCTGATGCTGTGCAAAAAGAATGGATGATGGTTGAAAGCGGCATGCAGCAGCAAGCGGTCGGGTTAGTCTGTTCTGCCCTCGGTATCGGCTCAGTAATCAACAATCTTGGAAAAGATGGAACTCGTATCTCACGTGATGATTTTGCAACGGTAAAGATGAAACTGGATGCTATGAAACCCACGTATAATGGTTCATTCTGGACAGATCGGGCTCCTTCAGGTTGGTCCCCATGGCTCAGGGGAAATCTCCCTGATCCTTTGCGGTATGGTGAAAAACCATTAATTGCTACGTTAGCCGGCCTGAAAACGAACCATGAAGGCACAAATAAATATACAGAAGAAACCGTAAGCCAGCTTCTCTGGGCGGCAAGAGGGAGGACACCGCATCTCTATAAAACAAGGCCATGGGGTTTAACTATCCCAACATGGGGTGGTGAGCAGGATATTTCAAGTGTTTATCTAATCTCTAATTATAGACTGTACAAATATATAAACTGGTATAGGAATAGGTCCACACATTCCCTGGAAGAGTTAAATAAGATAAACGAGGATTTAATGTATAAGTTAGAAAAATTATTTCCTTCAAATAAAAACTTAATCGTTTTAGGAAAAAATGAGAATTTTAATAGATCTTTATGGGAAGTGGGGTATCAATTGCTAAACATGTTACTTCAGGCACACGCTTTAGACATGCCTTATGAAGCAGCTCTTTTGGATGAGGATCAGAAAAGTGCCTTAAGAAATATAGGAATTAAGGATCCCGTTGCAATAGTTGCTCTGTTATGCAGTTATCATGTTGAAAAAAAAGAGAATATGATTCATGAAAAAACAAAAGATAGAGATTTCCAGGAAGCAATCTAATAAACTTGGGTTGTCAAAAACTCAAGATCAACATCAAAAAATAGCCATTACTGCTACTTTTACTGCTGAGCCTATTGAGGCGCCTCTCGAATTTTGGATGCAACAACTTGATATTCCATGCAGAATTAATTTCGCGCCTTATAGCCAGGTATTTCAGCAATTGCTAGATCCCACAAGCCTTGTTTCGACCAATAAAAATGGAATCAACATTATCTTAGTGCGGTTTGAAGACTGGTTGCAAAAAAAAGAGGCCTCAACAGAAAATTTCTTTACCTCTGAAATACAAAAAAAATTAAAAGACAATGTTAAAAACTTCATTACTGCTTTAAAATCTTCTAAAGAGAGAAAATCCACACCTCATATAGTCAGCATATGCCCTGCATCACCTGTTACTGATCCGGATTTAATAGAACTTCACAAACAAATGGAAGATTTGTTATCAACAGAATTGGATGCCATTAGTGGCGTATATCTGGTGACGGTAACTGAATTGCTGACTACTTATCCTGTTAAGGAGTATTATGACCCTCATGGAGATAAAATTGGTCATATTCCCTACACACCGGCTTTTTTTACTTCTCTCGCTACTATGTTAGCCCGGAAAATTTATAACATTAAGAGTACTTCATACAAGGTAATTGTGCTTGACTGTGATTACACGTTATGGAAAGGGGTTTGCGGTGAAGATGGACCTTTAGGGATCGAAGTCGATGGACCCTGGAAAATACTACAAGAATTTATACTCAAGCAGCATGATTCCGGGATGCTTATTTGTATATGTAGCAAAAATAATGAGGAAGATGTTGTTGAAGTTTTTAAGCATCATATAGAAATGCCCTTAAAAAGAGATCATATTGTAGCATGGCGCATTAACTGGAATCCCAAATCGGAAAACATAAAATCTCTGGCTGAAGAGCTAAAGCTCGGACTCGACAGCTTTATTTTTATTGATGACAATCCTGTTGAATGTGCAGAGATTCAAGCTAATTGTCCGGAAGTATTGGCCATCCTTCTCCCAAATCAAGTGAATAATATTCCCGGGTTCTTAGCCCATATGTGGGCTTTTGATCACTTAAAGATTACTGAAGAAGATCATAGACGTACTACTTTATATCAACAAAACATAAAACGTGAGCGGTTCCGCCAGGAATCATTGACTTTAGCAGATTTTTTGCAAAATCTTGAATTGGAAGTCAAGATTTCCGAGATGAAACAACAACAAATTCCCAGAGTCGCTCAGCTCATTCAGCGTACAAACCAGTTTAATTTTACAAACATTCGACGATCTGAGGCAGAAATCCAGAATCTCTGCCAATCTGACAAATTGGAATGTCTCGTCACTATAGTAAGTGATCGCTTCGGTGATTACGGATTAGTCGGCGTTATTTTATTCAAAACTAATTTTGAAGTGATCGAAATTGATACATGCCTTCTGAGTTGTCGTGTGTTAGGAAAGGGTATTGAACATAGAATGCTCGCCAAATTGGGAGAAATAGCTGAAGAACGCGGGCTTAAATATGTCGAAGTTTGTTATGTTCCATCCGGTAAGAATCAACCAGCAATTAATTTTTTGCATGAAGTAGGCTCAAAATATAAGAAGCAAAATGATAATGAATTCTTATTCAGGCTGCCATCTGAATATGCCACGAAGATTATTCATGCTAAGCAAACTGAGACGCAAAAACAACATGATAAAATTGAAAAAAAGATGAACTTTCCTCAAATTTCAAAAGAAAAAATTATATTTGGACAAACGAGAACTGAACGTATGAACTACATTGCAACGAATTTGTTCAGTGTAGAGTCAATACAAAAAGCAATTAAATCCCTATATTGCAAGCAGAGGCCGGATTTGCCAAATGAATATGTTGCTCCTAATAGTGAACTGGAGCAGAGCATCGCAAGTGTTTGGCAGAGGGGTCTTTGTGTTGAAAAAGTAGGTATTCATGATAACTTTTTTGAGATTGGTGGCCAGTCACTAACAGCCATCCAAATTGTGTCTCAATTATGTGAAATATTCAGCTTGGAATTGTCAATGCATAATCTTTTTGAGGCGCCAACTGTTTTTGAATTTGCTGAATATGTCCGGATAAACCAGGAGCAAGAGAATGGAAACATTGAAAAAATTAAACGAATGTTAAAGAAGATAGACCAGCTCAATGATAAAGAAGCTAAAATGCTATTAACAAAAATGAAAAATATTTCCAAAAAGCTGGCGGTAAAATGAAAGATCTAGAAAACATTATTAAAAATCTCTCTTCAGAGAAACGCGAGATTCTCGATAAGTTAATCAAAGAAGAAGGTATGAGTGCATCATTGTTTTCAATGACTTCTCGGAGTAAAAAATCTAATGTCGCTCCGTTATCTTTTTCACAGGAACAATTATGGTTTCTTGAACAATTTAAACCCGGCAATGCTGCATATTACCGCACGGTTGGATTCCGTCTTAATGGATCACTCAATATAGACGTTTTAGAGAGAAGTTTCAATGAGATAATCAGACGACATGAGATTCTAAGGACAACATTCACAACAAAGAATGGGCAGCCAGTTCAAGTTATCGTTCCTGAACTAACTTTGAATATAACTGTGGTGGACTTCCAACATGTTGTTTTTTCGGAGCGTGAAGTAGAAATTCAAAGACAGGCAACTGAAGAAGCCAGGAAGCATTTTGACCTGATGAGATTACCCCTATTTCGCATCAAGTTACTCTGCCTTGGGGAAAAAGAGCATGTTCTGTTTTTCTCAATACATCATATCATATCTGATGAATGGTCCCTGGGAGTTTTATACAGAGAGTTATTAGTAATATATAAAGCATTTTCTGAAGGAAAACCTTTGCAGTTCACTGATCTGCCTCTGCAGTACTCCGATTTCGCAATATGGAGGAAGCAGATTTTGGATGAGATAAAGGAGAAGGAACTGCCTTATTGGAAAAAACAGCTGGATGGCAGTAATTTTGTATTGGATTTGCCAACTGATAGACCACGATCTATGGTTCAGTCCTTTAAAGGTGCGAAGCGATTTCTCACGATTCCAGGAAATCTTTATGAAGCAATTAAACAACTCAGCAGACGAGAAAAATGTACACCATTTATGACACTATTAGCTGCCCTTCAGATACTGTTGTATCGATATACCGGGCAAGATGATATTATTATAGGATCTCCCATTGCTTGCCGTAACCACAGGGAGACTTTGGATATGATCGGGTTGTTTCTTAACATGCTAGTCTTTCGGACTGATATGTCCGGTAATCCAGGTTTTCATGAACTTCTTGGCAGGGTGCGTGATGTTACATCAAGGGCATATTCTTACCAGAATCTACCGTTCGAGAAACTGGTTGAAGAATTGCAGCCCAAAAGAGATTTAAGCAGAAACCCAATATTTCAAGTTATATTACAAGTTTCCCCAACTCAGGTATTTGAGTTGCCGGGGATATCTGTTATCCCCCTGGAAGTTGATAATGGTGCAGCACAGTTTGACCTGGCTGTTCATCTCTATGAGGGAGACGAACAGCTAAAAGGATTTTTTGAATATAATACAGACTTGTTTGATACCCCTACCATCGACCGAATGGTAAAACATTTTCAGACTTTGTTGGAGGGTATTGTTTCAAATCCGCAGCAATTAATTTCTGATTTACCTGTTTTATCACAAACTGAAAGGTATCAACTACTGGCTGAATGGAACAATACCAGGGTTAAATATCCACAGGATCTGCTAATCCATCAACTATTTGAAGCCCAGGTAGAAAAAACTCCTGATGCCGTTGCAGTTGTCTTTGAAGACAAACAACTAACATATAGAGAGCTGAACTGCCGGGCCAATCAGTTAGCTCATTACCTGCAATCAATAGGTGTAGGACCTGATGTGCTTGTTGGGATTGCGGTTGAGCGCTCTATCGAGATGGTAATTGGATTATATGCCATTCTCAAGGCCGGTGGGGCATATGTTCCTATTGACCCTGCGTACCCATATGAACGGATTGCCTATATGCTCGAAGATGCTCAGGTACCGGTACTCCTGACTCAGTCAAAACTGAAAAGCAGACTGCCCTCGAAGCATGCCCGGGTAATCTATCTCGACACGGATTGGGATAGGTTAATAGCAGATCAAAGTCAAGAAGACCCGATTTGCCAAGCAAGTCTGGATAATCTCGCCTATGTTATATATACATCTGGCTCAACTGGAAAACCTAAAGGGGTTATGAATACACATCATGGAATTCTCAATCGCTTGCTCTGGATGCAGGAGACTTATCAATTAACTGATTCTGATCGTATTTTACAAAAAACTCCATTCAGCTTTGATGTATCTGTATGGGAGTTCTTCTGGTCTCTGATGTTTGGAGCACGTTTAGTGGTAGCCCGTCCCGAAGGGCACAAGGATAATGATTATCTCGTACAAATAATAAAAAAACAGCAAATTACGACGATACATTTTGTTCCCTCCATGCTGCAACTGTTCGTGGAGACAGAAGGTGTGGATAAGTGTGATTCCCTGCGGCAAGTTATCTGTAGTGGTGAAGCCTTATCCGTGGAGTTGAAGAATCGCTTTATTTCACGTTTAGACGCAAAACTGCATAATCTCTACGGGCCGACAGAGGCCGCTGTAGATGTTACTTATTGGGAATGTCTGCAGGGAAACGATTTGAGAACCGTACCTATTGGCCGTCCCATTGCTAACACCCGGATTTATATTCTGGACCGCCACATACAGCCTGTTCCAATAGGGGTATCTGGTGAACTGCACATAGGCGGAGTGCAGGTTGCCCGGGGTTATCTTAATCGTCATGATTTAACGGCTGAAAAATTCATCTCTGACCCATTTAGTGAAGAACCTAAAGCCAGGCTTTACAAGACAGGTGATTTTGCCCGTTACCTGCCTGATGGCAATATTGAATATCTGGGCCGTATTGATAATCAGGTAAAGATACGGGGATTCCGGATTGAACTCGGTGAAATAGAAACTGTTCTCACCCAGCACCCTCTGGTACGGGAGGCGGCTGTTGGGGTGAGGAAAGACGCACTTGGCAGAACAGAGCTTGTGGGATATGTAGTACCGGATCAGAATGAGAAACCCTCGGTAGAGTCCCTCCGGGCATTTCTCCTGGAGACATTACCTGATTACATGGTGCCCGGAATATATGTACTGCTGAAAACACTGCCGTTAACACCAAACGGGAAACTGGACAGAAAGGCACTTCCAGAGCCTGACCAGGTGCGTCCAGAGATGGCGCAGGCTTATATTGCTCCTTCCAATGACGTGGAGAGGAAGTTGTCCGGGATTTGGTGCGATGTGCTCTGTCTGAACAGGGTTGGTATCCATGACAATTTTTTTGATCTGGGCGGTAATTCACTTCTTGCGATTCAGGTGATCGAGCGCGTGCGGCAGGTGTTTGGAGACGATATTTCGGTAATCAAGTTGTTTCAGTATCCAACAGTCAGTTCTTTTGCGGGGAGTTTGAAAGACAGGGCAGGGGATCAGGTGCGTTTATATCGTGTTGAGAACAGGGCAAAGGCGCGCAGAGAAGCAATAATACGGAGAAAAGAACAAAAGAAAGAGAACAAAATTATAGTATAGTTTCGATACGGTCCAGGCACAAAATAAGGTGTTCATAAAAAAATTAAAGAGATCTGCCGATGAGTGACCATAACATGCTTGATAAAGAAAACAATTTCGACATAGCGATAATCGGAATGTCTGTGCGTGTTCCGGGTGCTGACAGTATCGATAAATTCTGGCAGAATTTGCGAGAGGGAGTTGAATCAATTTCAAAATTTACTGATGAAGAGTTGATGACCCGGGGAGTTCCGCCGGCTGTTTACAATGATCCCAATTATGTAAAGGCAGGATCTTTTTTGGATGACGTAGAAATGTTTGATGCCTCCCTCTTCGGTTTCAGTCCCTATGAGGCAAAACTTATCGATCCTCAGCACCGGATATTTCTTGAGTCTGCGTGGGAATCGCTGGAAACTGCGGGTTATAATCCGGAAACTTATAAGGGTCTGATCGGTGTTTTTGCCGGTGCCAGTATGAATGACTATCTGTTCAATGTATATGCCAACCAGAAAAGTAATGATGTAGCGGGTGCGTTCCAAAAATTGATTAGTATTGATAAGGATTATCTCACCACCCGTGTATCTTATAAACTAAATTTACGGGGACCAAGTTTTACAATTCAAACCGCTTGCTCAACTTCGCTGGTTGCTGTGCACCTGGCCTGCCAGAATCTGCTGAGTTATCAGTGTGATATGGCCCTGGCAGGTGGTGTTTGTATCAATTTGCCCCGAAAGATAGGATATCTTTATCAGGAGGGAATGATATTTTCTCCTGATGGCCATTGTCGAGCGTTTGACAAAAAAGCTAAGGGCACATTTGGTGGTGAGGGGGTTGGCATTGTTGTTCTCAAAAGGCTGTCTGAAGCTTTAGAAGATGGTGATAATATTCAAGCGGTGATTAAAGGTTCTGCCATCAATAACGACGGTGCGCTGAAAGTTGGCTATACAGCTCCAGGCGTAGATGGTCAGACTGAGGTGATAGCGGCGGCTCAGGCTTTCAGCCAAATAGATCCTGAAACCATTTCTTATATTGAAGCCCATGGGACCGGTACACCTCTCGGTGATCCAATCGAAATAGAGGCGCTGACTCAGGCTTTTCGCGCCCGATCGAAAAAGAATGGATTTTGTGCGGTTGGCTCGGTTAAGACAAATATCGGTCATTTGGATGCGGCAGCCGGTGTTGCCGGGCTTATCAAAACAGTTCTCGCGCTTCAGCATAAGGAAATCCCACCAAGCCTGAATTTTGAAACCCCTAATCCAAAAATTAATTTTGAGAATAGTCCTTTTTATGTTAATACCCGGTTGAAGAATTGGCAGAGTAACGGTATGCCTCGCAGGGCAGGTGTCAGCTCTTTTGGTATTGGTGGAACTAATGCACATGTCATCCTTGAAGAATCTCCGGAAATCACCGCCTCTGGAAGTTTCAGGCCGTGGAAATTATTGTTGCTTTCGGGTAACACAAAGACTGCTCTTGATACAGTGACGACAAATCTTGCCAAGCATTTAAAACAGCAATCAAGTGTGAACCTGGCTGATGTTGCATACACCCTCCAGAATGGTCGAAAGGCTCTTAATCATCGCCGGATGATCGTCTGCAGGGACATCAATGATGCTGTAAACATCCTGGAATCACATGATCCAAAACGGGTTAAAACATCATTTCAGGAACCCATAACTCGGGATATCGTATTCATGTTTTCCGGGCAAGGTTCGCAGTATGTTAATATGGGATTGGAACTTTATAAAACTGAACCGGAGTTCAGGAAACATATCGATCTCTGCTCTGAGATTTTCAAACCCCATCTTTCTTTTGATTTACGCGATATTTTATACCCCGACAGGGAAAATGCCGAAGAAGCAGAGCAGAAACTGAAACAAACCTCTATTACACAACCCGCATTATTTGCGATTGAATATGCTCTTGCAAAACTCTGGATGGCGTGGGGAGTACATCCAACTGCTTTAATTGGCCATAGCAGTGGAGAGTACGTTGCGGCCTGTCTGGCAGGAGTGTTTTCTCTGGAAGACGCCTTATCACTTATAGCAGCCAGAGGCAGACTTATGCAGGCTCTTCCGCGTGGTTCGATGCTCGCGGTTTTTCTTTCTGAGGAAAACATTCGGCCGTTGCTGTATGGAGACATATCGCTATCTGCTGTTAACAGCCCCTCTGTTTGCACTGTTTCCGGGCCTGATGAAGCTGTCAAAGAATTTGAAAAACAGCTTGCTGACAGGGAGATAGTGTTCCGCGATTTGAATACTTCCCATGCGTTCCACTCAAAAATGATGGAGCCTATTTTAAATCCATTTACTGAAGAACTAAGACAAGTTAAGTTGAATCCTCCGCAAATCCCCTTTATATCAAATGTCACCGGTACCTGGATTACTCCGGAAGAAGCGCAGAGCCCTGATTACTGGGCTCTGCATTTCCGTAATACAGTCCGTTTCTCAAACGGAATTCAGGAACTGCTCAAAGAACCAGACAGGGTGTTGCTTGAAGTAGGGCCTGGGAATACACTCCGCACATTATCACTCCAGCAAAAAGATATATCTGAAAACCGGATTATTCTTTCTTCTATACGTCATCCGAAAGAACAAAGGTCGGATACAGAGTTTATTCTAAACATAATCGGTAGGCTCTGGCTCTCGGGGGTTCAGATAAACTGGAAGGAATTTTATGCAGATGAGAAGCGTTATCGCGTACCTCTGCCGACATACCCGTTTGAACGGAAACGGTATTGGGTTGATACAAAAAAACAGGTACGCGTTCCCTGTTTTCCGGAAGTTGACGTAACCGTTGAGCAGAAAGAATCTTCTATTTCTGGTCCCGCATGTGCGGAAGAAAAAGATCATGTTCAATTTCATTACACCTCGGGGAATAGTGTAGAACAGTCACTGGCTCATATATGGCAGGAACTGCTCGGGGTTGAGCAGGTGCGTGTCAATGACAATTTTTTTGATCTTGGTGGAAGTTCCCTGATAGCTGTAAGCCTGTTTACTTATATCGAAAAAACTTTTGGAAGAAGACTGCCCCTCGCGACTCTTTACAGGGCCCCAACGATTGCTGAACTGTCAAAAACTCTTTTAGAAGGAAAATTTGCTAAACCATGGTCATCTCTTGTCGAGATTAAGCCGGGCAAATCTGATATGCTTCCGTTTTTCTTTATCCATGCGGCAGGCGGCAATGTGCTTAATTATTACGATCTTGCTCATTCTTTAGATGAAGGCCTGCCTGTGTATGGAATGCAGGCACAGGGTCTGGACAACGAGCGTCCATTCCATAACAGCATTGAAGATATGGCTTCTCATTATGTACATGAGATGCTGGAATTTCAAAAACATGGCCCCTATTTACTGGGAGGGTATTGTATGGGGGGCACAATAGCCCTGGAGATGGCACAACAGCTCCGTAAGCATGGACATGAAGTGGCCCTTCTGGCCTTTTTTGAAACACATAATTGGGCAAAAATGCCGTCCATGTCTTTGCCGGATAAGATTTTTTTCTACTCACAAAAGCTTGATTTTCATTTGCGGAACATATTGCTCCTTGATTCCCGGGAAAAATCAAAATTCTTTATGGAAAAAGCACGAGAGCTCAGGCGGCGAAGTAAATTATGGTATGGGAAAATAGTGTCAAGGGTATCAGGTAATGATGGTAATTGGACTGATCAGCACTCTCTTCTGGCACAACTCTGGGATAACAACGACCGGGCCGCTTTTAATTATGTCCCTGAGTATTACCCGGGGAAAATAACACTCTTTATGCCGATGAAAAAATATGTAATCCATAACCGTCCTGAAATGGGCTGGGATCAGCTGGCAGAAGAGGTCGAAACTCATGATCTGCCGGTTTATCCGGCAGGAATGCTCGTAGAACCTTTTGTGAAAATATTGGCTGAGAGATTGAAAGTTTGTATTAACGAGGCATTAGAAACAAAATTAACCAGCAAGATATGAGTAAACCCCGTTCCTTTAATGGATATGTGGAGCTCCCACACACTCCCTCAAGAGTTCACATTTAATTGAGTAATTACCATTCATTAGATATGGAGCGCTCATGAATGAAAACCGAATTAAAGTGTTGTATATAGCTGGAATGTCACGTAGTGGCAGTACCATTTTGGGTAACATTCTGGGGGAAATCGATGGCTTCTTCAATGCCGGTGAACTAATTGATATATGGGATAGGGGATTAGCATCAGATGGGAAATGCGGCTGCGGTATGAAAATCAGTAAATGTGAAGTTTGGAGAACAGTGCTGGATAAGGCTTTTGGAAACCACAGCCAAATTGATATTCAAAAAATGGTTAATTTGCGGGATAGTGCGTGTCATGCGAGATATGTCCCGTGGCTTATGTTGAAAACGGGAGCAAAATCAAAGTTAAAGGCCCGTCTGAATGTGTATCTCAGGAACCTGGAGAATCTTTATCAAGCGATTCAGTCAATTACCAATAGCAGGATAATAGTTGATTCTTCAAAGAATATTGGATACGCGCATATATTGACAATGATTCCAATGATTGAATTATATGTTGTGCATCTTATTCGGGATCCTCGTGCAACAGCGTATTCCTGGCTCAGAAAAAAAGAGGGTTGGTGGCGGAAAAATCCCCTGGACAGCTCAGTTTTATGGAATGTGAGGAACATTGTAACAGAAATATTTCGGAAGAAGTTGGCAGGAAACTACATTAGGCTTTACTATGAAGACTTCATTGCTAAACCACAGATTGCGGTTAAAAGTATACTTGAACTTGTACAGGAGAACCCGGTGCGTCTCCCATTTGTCACAGAGCAGGACGTTGAGCTTGGATTCAACCACACCATTTTTGGGAACCCAAATCGTCTTCAAAGAGGGATAGTTAAATTACGGTTAGATGATGAATGGAAAAGAATGAAAAAATTGGACTGGTTTATTGTCAGTATACTATCCTGGCCTTTACTTGTTCTTTATGGATACTCAGGCATTATCCGGTCTTTACGCAATATTTTTAGATGACCCACTGTATTTGTTGATTTGTAACTGTGAACCTTAAACCTTGAACCTTAAACCTATGTCTTGTCAGCGTACTATACATAAACCTGGATCGTGGATCAAATTAACGCTTGTACTGCTTGCAGCTTTAATTACATTCGGCTTATTCCAGTTAACGGGTTTAACTTTCTTTTCTGACGTTTTTGTGTGGTTTCCAGATGGTCGTATACAAAAAGTCTCTCCCTCAGAGAATGGGCTCTATTATCAACCCCAGATAAACCCTGACGGGACTCAGGTCGTCTTTTTCGGTAATGAAACAGGCTCGCCGCGCATATGGAAGGCCGATATAGCGAGTGGAGAGGTTATTGCACTGACTCCGCCGGACGTTGGAGCCCGGCAGCCCGCTTTTTCATGGGACGGATCGCAAATTGTATTCGCATCGGACATGAACTCCGGACAAGAGCATGAAAGAGTCGAGCAGATGCATGGAAATGGTAAACCCCCAGGGGATCTTGTGGTTAATCTTTTCGTTATGGATGCAGATGGCCGGAATATTCGTCAGGTCACATCCGGCCAGTACCAGGACCAACGGCCTACCTTCAGTCCGGATGGGAAGACCATTGTCTTCGTATCCAATCGCAACGGGGGAATGCGTTTGTGGTCGATACCGGTTGAAGGGGGTGTTGAACCCCGGCCGTTGCAATCAACCGGGTGGGGATATCGACCATGTTTTTCGACGGATGGTCAATGGATATTTTTCTTCACCAATGTGAACGGGCGGCACCGGATAAGTAGAATGCCGGTTGAGGGTGGAAAGATTATACCGTTGCTTAACGATGATCGCGGGACGAGTCATGGTCCGTTCGCTGATCCGGGTGGAGAATTCCTTTTGATGCACTCCACTCGCGGCGGGAAATGGGGTATTTGGATGCTTCCCCTTGACGGGTCTCCGGCACGTCCCATGCAACCTCCGGGCTTTGAAGAGGCTTTTCATGCGAGTAGAGCGAAAAACGGGGTTATAGCTTTCGACGTATCAAGGAGAAAATGGGTGAGGATAGCTGCTTCATGGGTATATAGAAGGATTTTTTCACTAATTCCTGGCGACAAAGATTTTTAAGTAAAGAAAAAAATCATGTTTATCTCGATGCGAGTCGAAGTTTAGCCGTATCGGCCTGAGAGTCGCTTCGACCTGTAATCCTGTCAAAAAACTAAATGAATATATCAAATGCAGTAAACAAAATTTATTATCAACTGAAACCTTTTATTCCAAGATGGCTGCAGATTTTATTACGTAGAAAATTGGTCCTGCAGAAGCGCTTATTATGCACAGATGTCTGGCCTATTGATGAAAAAGCAGGTAAAATCCCGGAGGGTTGGACAGGCTGGCCGGAAGGCAAAAAATTTGCTCTCGTCCTTACACATGATGTCGAAACAATACGAGGTCATGACAGGTGTCACCATTTAATAAAGCTTGAGAAAGAGTTGGGGTTTAAGTCGGCCTATTACTTTGTTCCAGAGCGCTACAGAGTTTCCCGGGAATTGCGCGATTACCTCACGAGTGAGGGTTTTGAAGTTGGTGTTCACGGCTTAAAACATGATGGCAAACTGTACAAGTCTGAGAAGATATTTCGTAAGCGCGCTCTGAAAATCAACCAGTACCTGAAAGAATGGCAGGCTGTAGGTTTTGGTTCCCCTTCCATGCATAATAACCTCAAATGGATACATGAGCTAAATATAGAATATGATTCCTCCACATTTGACACGGATCCTTTTGAACCGCAGTCTGAAGGTGTGCAGACAATTTTTCCATTCAGAGTATCGGATAATTCTACAAACAGGGGATATGTAGAACTCCCTTATACATTGCCACAGGATTTTACTCTTTTTGTCCTCATGCAAGAAAAGAATATCGATATATGGAAAAAGAAGCTGGATTGGATAGCTGAACATGGCGGTATGGTTCTTATCAATGCTCATCCTGATTACATGGATTTTGAGGAAAATGGTTTGGGTATCGAAGAATATCCTGCGGAATATTATAAGGAATTTCTTAAATATATTAAGTCTGAATACGAGGGACAGTACTGGAATGTACTGTCAATGGATATAGCTCGCTTTTGCTCAAAAAAGATTACAAATATTCATACAGTTAATACATCGAAGAAAAAAGATATAAATAGTAAAAAACCAAATATTTTAATGATAGTAGAAAATCCTTTTCCTTCTGATATACGGGTGAGAAAGGTGAGATTGTCGCTCAGGGCGGAAACATTATGGCTGGATACTGGAATGACGACGAGGAAACTAAAAAGATCCTAAAGGACAGTAAACTTTATACAGGTGATATCGCCGTGAGAGACGAAGAGGGTTATTTAAAATTAATTGGTCGCAGAGACGACATGATCAAAAGCGGAGCACATCGGATCAGTCCAAATGAAATTGAGGAAGTTATTCTTGAAATGCCGGAGGTATATGAAGTGGCTGTTATTGGCAAAGAAGATGAGATTCTCGGAATAATAATAAAAGCGGTTATTGTCCTTAAAGATGGTTTTAAGATAGAAGCCAAAAAAGTGCAAAAGCATTGTCATCAAAAGCTTGCGCCTTTCAAGATTCCAAAAGAGGTAATCTTTGTTAAAGAACTTCCAAAAACAACCTTTGGAAAAGTTCGAAAGCATTTACTGAAAAGCCCTGAAACTGTATCTAAAAAAATATCTTCCAAAATCAGCGTAAACCCCGTTAGATGTTTACTATCTAAACGGGGTAAATAGGATACTACGTGTGGCATGTACCAGCCCTGCACCAGACGGTACAGGGCCAGTACGGTTCATGCCGTGGGGTATCTCACCGTGGTCTGTGCGGCTAAAAATGTCATGGAGAAGTTATCTCCTCTCTTTTATCCCAATCATACTATACTTTACAATATGCCCGTTATTATGTATACTTATATATTAAAAATACCGTAACTATTCAGGTTCAGAGTTCCAGAGTTCACGGTTCAAGGTTAGAGAGCGATGAAGATTGAACGGTTTTCAGACTCGTCTGATCCGCCGAGGCGGAGAAGATATTGATCGCCCAACGAATTCAAAGATGTCTACGAATTCAAAGATGTCTACGAGTTCAAAGATGTCTACGAGCATGCCGGACGCACCCGCGCTGCCATTCGTGGCTTTATTAAGTATCTGATAACCTACGAGCAAGGTCAACGAAAGAAAGGTAACCTTGAACCTGACAAACTGAGTAGTTAAGAATAGATATGATCTATGAACGTAAAATTTTAAAGCATATTGAAAATTATATGGACACCAGTGATGTGATTGTTATCCATGGTGCCCGTCAGGTAGGAAAAACAACTTTAATGACCAGCCTGATGGACAGGCTTACAGGTTCAGGGGAGCCACCCAATAATGTTGTCTATTTTGACCTTGAGGATTTTGATCTGCTCGCTCTTTGTAACAGCGGCCAAGATGCTGTTGTAGAACATTTAAAAGGAATAGGCTGTGATTTCAGGAAGATAATTTATCTTTTTATTGATGAGATACAGTATCTTGAAAATCCATCTTCATTTTTAAAGTTATTCCATGATAGATACAAAGGAAAGGTTAAACTTGTTGTTTCAGGTTCCTCCAGCTTTGCTATAAAGTCAAAATTTAAAGAGTCATTGGTTGGCAGGACAATAGATTTTGAACTGTTTGGTCTGGATTTTGAGGAGTTACTTGTTTTTAAAGAAAAGAGGTTTGATATGTCAGCCAGGCCTTCGGAAAAAATTGAAAAGGAATTGAGGAGGCTTTATGTTGAATATATATTATATGGAGGCTACCCAAGGATAGTCCTTGAAGAATCGGTCAAAAGAAAAGAAACCTTTTTGAAGCAGATACTCAGTACATATATAAAGAAAGACATAAGGGATTTTTTAAACATCAGGGATACGGGTAAGTTCAGCAATTTTTTAAGAATGCTTGCCGGTCAGTCATCAGGTTTGTGTAATTCTAATGAATTGTCAAATACTCTGAAAATGTCTCGTAAAACCATAGACGAACATTTGTTCCTTCTCGAGAATACTTATGTCATACGCAGGCTTTACCCGTTCCACCGGAACATCAGGTCTGAATTATCCAAAATGCCCAAGATATTTATAGAAGATACAGGCATAATGAATCTTCTTATAAACGGTACTTTTTCAACCACTGTCACCGGTAAGCTCTTTGAAACCTCGATTTATTCATGCCTTAGGAAGAATATTAATATCGAAACCCTCTATTATTGGAGGACAAATAAAGGTCAGGAGATCGATTTCATTGTTACTGAAGGTAAAAGGCTTATTCCCATAGAAGTGAAGTCAAAATTTGTACATTCAGGGATGTCAGGCCTGAGGTATTTTCTTAATGCATATCCTGCAAGTAAAGGGCTTTGCGTTACCCTGGATCATGGAATTAAATGGGACAATGAACAGGTCAAAATTGTTTATCCCTGGAGATTATTGCCTTATATCAGTGAATAGCAAACCGAGCTTATCTAAAGGATGAAGATCGGAATTCATGAACAGATAGGCGAAAGGTTGAAGGCAAAAGGCGTTAGGTTGGAGGATGGGGTTTTAGCCTCAAACCCTGTACCTCTAACCTTATACCTGCCTTTTAGTCAGCTTAATGGAATATATGAAAATCTGTGTCCTAAAAGAAAAAGAATATAATTATCTCGATGCGAGTCGAAGTTTAGCCGTATCGGCCTGAGAGTCGCTTCGACCTGTTAATCCTGTCAAAAAACTAAATGAATATATCAAATGCAGTAAACAGAATTTATTATCAACTGAAACCTTTTATTCCAAGACGACTGCAGATTTTATTACGTAGAAGATTGGTCCTGCAGAAGCGCTTATTATACAAAGATGTCTGGCCTATTGATAAAAAAGCAGGCAAAACCCCTGTGGGTTGGAATGGATGGCCGGAAGGGAAAAAATTTGCTCTCGTCCTTACACATGATGTCGAAACAATACGAGGTCATGACAGGTGTCACCATTTAATAAAGCTTGAGAAAGAGTTGGGGTTTAAGTCGGCCTATTACTTTGTTCCAGAGCGCT
>BDTR01000015.1 GCA_002897775.1 bacterium BMS3Bbin08
AAAGCAGTGCCTTTAGCTTTACCCCGTTAGAAAAGCTTTCTAACGGGGTAAACCCTGCCAAAGAAAAAAGAATAAAGAGAAACGCCCTTCCTTCCTAAACAGAATAGATGCGCGAAACATATCTGCAAATTCATGAATTTTTGTTTGCGTCATAGCCTGTAATAGAGTAAAATTTTTCTATGCGGTGGCATGCCCTTAAAGAAGATAAACTTTTAAAAGAACTGAAGGTCCAACCTTCAATCGGTCTAAGCCGGAAGGATGTAGAGGAGCGGCTAAACAAATTCGGCCCCAATGAGCTTCAGGCTGTAAAAGGCCCTTCAGCATTCCATATATTTATCAAACAGTTCAAAAATGCCCTTATTATTATATTGCTCGTTGCCACGATACTTTCCGCTCTCGTCGGAGAGATGTTCGATGCGGCGCTTATTCTGGTAATAGTCATCTTTTCGGCAGGACTCGGCTTTCTCCAGGAGTACAGGGCTGAAAAGGCAATCACAGCTTTGCAAAAGATGCTCTCACCCATGATAACAGTCTTAAGAGCCGGAATTAGCACAAAGATACCGTCGAAAGAGGTTGTCCCGGGTGATGTACTTCTTATTGAGGCAGGAGACAATGTCCCTGCTGATGCAAGAGTCATCAAGTCCCATTCCATGATGCTTGACGAGGCATCACTTACAGGGGAATCTGTTCCTGTGGAAAAGAAAACCTGTGTGCTTCCTCCTGAAACAGGTCTGGCAGACCGGGGGAACATGATACACACAGGGACCGTAGTTACTTACGGCAGAGGCACGGCAGTTGTTGTTTCCACGGGAATGAACACTGAACTCGGCAAAATCGCCAGTGAAGTCGGGGCCATGAAAGAGGAAAAGACACCCCTTGAGAAGAGAACGGAGGAAATTGGCAAGTGGCTCGGGGTATTGTCCTTCGGCATCTGTTTCCTGGTAGCAGGTCTCGGAATTACAAAGGAGCTTATAAAGGGAGACATCACCTTTCATTTTGTTATCGGCATGGTTATGTTTGCTGTTGCTCTCGCTGTAGCAGCGGTGCCTGAAGCCCTGGCCGCCATTGTTACCGGCACCCTTGCAATCGGTATGAGGGAAATGGCAAAAAGAAACGCCCTCATAAGAAGAATGCCTGCTGTAGAAACCCTTGGTTCTGTGAGTGTTATATGTTCCGATAAGACAGGCACCATTACAAAAGGGGAAATGACAGTGAGGAAGCTGTTCACCGGCGGTGAATTTATTGAAGTGACAGGAGTCGGTTATGAACCGGCAGGGACGCTCAGTCCGGAAGGTATCGCGGATCATACGTCAGGCTTGATCAGGTGCGGATTGCTCTGTAATGATTCGGACATGTATCACGAAGAAGACAGGTGGCACATTAAAGGAGATCCCACAGAAGGCGCTCTGATTGTTCTGGCCGGCAAAACAGGAATTGATATAAAAGATATAAAGGATAAATACCCCCGTATCGGAGAAATACCTTTCAGCTCCGAGAGAAAGATAATGACCACTATTCATTCCGCAGGAAAAGGAGAGAAAATAGCGTTTATGAAAGGTGCCCCGGAGATGATCCTGACCCGCTGCAACAGGCAGCTTACAGGAAAAGAAGATAAATCTCTTGCTGACATTGATAAAGCCGGACTCCTGAAAGTTGCTGAATCCATGGCAGAGAAGGGACTGCGTGTTCTGGCATTTGCCGAAAGGAGTATCAAAGACGAAACCCCTGAGATAGAATCTCAAATGACCTTTCTTGGTTTTGCCGGAATGATAGACCCGCCGAGAAGGGAAGCGATAGACGCGGTAAGGGTCTGTAAAGACATTGGTATAAAGCCCGTCATGATTACAGGAGACCATAAATTAACCGCTATGGCGGTAGCCGGGAAAACGGGCATCTACCGGGAGGGCGACAAGGTTCTGACCGGTGCAGAACTCCATAACATGCCGGACAATGAGTTTAATGATATTGTACGGGACGTAAGTGTATATTCAAGGGTCTCTCCGATGGACAAGCTTAAGATAGTCAGGGCCTGGAAAAATAAGGGGCAGATAGTGGCAATGACCGGAGACGGGGTAAATGACGCCCCTGCCTTAAAAGAAGCGGACATTGGCATAGCAATGGGAATCACAGGCACGGAAGTCACCAAACAGGTTGCAGACATGATCCTTGCAGATGACAACTTTGCCACTATTATCAAGGCTATTGAAAAAGGAAGATGGATATATGACAACATAAAAAAATATCTCACCTATTTGCTGAGGGCAAATATTGTAGAGGTGGTCGTAATCGGCGGGCTTGTGGTTTTGAAGGGCGCGGAATATTTACCGCTTTTACCGGCTGCAATCCTTTACATAAATCTTATCACTGACGGTTTACCTGCCCTTGCGCTGGGTGTTGCGCCGCCAGAGCCGGACATCATGAAGAGGCCGCCAAGGGACCCGCAAGAAAGCGTCTTCTCTCTTGAAGTAAAGACTTTTATATTTATGTCTCTCCTCATTGAAAGTCCTTTGTTCTTCTGGATATTCCTGCACAGCCATGACCTTCCTGCCGCACGGACAAAGATCTTTCTCCTGTTTGTGCTGATAGAACTGGTAATGGCCCTTAATTTCCGGTCTCTCCGTTACAGCATCTTTAAAGCGCCTCCTCACAAGTGGCTTAATCTGTCCGTTTTTTTAAGTGTAATAATCACAGCCCTTGTTCTTCTCTCTCCCCATGTGAGAGATTCGTTTGGTATAATAATGCCGGGAACAGGGGACTTTCAGATCATTATTGTCATTGCGCTGATCGTTACGGTCTCAATCGAAGTTACAAAGGCAATATTAAAAAAGATGGATAAATGAATACAGCGCTTTTCCTGGCATTGATATTTGTAATTACTTTTTTAGTCGGCAAACTGGTTGAAAAAGTACGCGTCCCCTGGATATTTGCGGCCCTGCTTATAGGTTTCTGCCTTGCCGTTTATAATCCGTTTACCGCGGTCACATCATCGGAAACCTTTGAATTTCTCGCCGAACTCGGCATGTATTTCCTGCTCTTCATGATAGGCTTTGAGCTCGATATAAATAAATTAAAAAAATCCGGGGCCTTTATTGTGAGATCGACTTTTTTCATCATAATGCTTGAAGCAGTTGCGGGAACACTGCTTGTGCATTTTGTCTTTGGATACGAGTGGTATATCTCGCTTCTGGTTGCAATGTCCTTTGCAACAGTGGGCGAGGCGATTTTACTGCCGATACTTGATGAGTTCAGGGTTGTTAATACAAAACTTGGTCAGAGTATAATCGGCATCGGTACCCTTGATGACATAATAGAAGTCCTTGTACTCGTGCTTGTCATGATAAAACTGGGCGGAGGTGGAGAATCTCAGGGCGACGAACGGCTGATTCTTGTGTCTCTCGTCGTGCTTCTGATACTGACCTATGCACTTACAAAGTTCAAAAAAGAGAGCCGGAAGTTTGGATTTCTCAGCATTGAAAACCTCTTTCTCTTTGTGCTGTTTGTCTTTTTCCTCTTTGTCGGTGTCGGAGAATATGCCCATGCTTCCGCCATTGCCGCTTTGCTTGCAGGAGTGGGGCTCAAAAACTTTGTACCTCAGGAAAGACTGGAGTTTATTGGGTCCGAGATCAGGACTATGTGTTACGGCTTCTTCGCTCCAATTTTCTTCGTGTGGGTGGGTCTGTCACTGGATATCAATTACCTTGTTACCTATCCTCTGCTTGTTCTTCTTGTAGTTGCCGTATCAAACAGCGCAAAATTATTAGGAAGTTATATCATGGCAAAAAATCAACTCGGGACGGAGCAGTCAATACTCCTTGGCATAGGCCTCTCTGTAAGGTTCAGCACGAGTATCGTGATAATCAAGATTCTTTATGAAAATAATTTAATAGGGGCTGACCTGTACTCGGTTGTAGTGGCTTCAAGCATGGTCTTTAACTTTATTGTTCCGGTTTTATTCGCTAATCTGCTCGTGAAATGGAAAGTGGTAGAGAAGTAAAAATGATCGGAGAGTATTACCGCGAATCTGCAGTTCGATATTTCACGCGAAAGACCGGCTCAATGGAATTAAACAGGTCAAGATATTGTTCTACTTCTCGTGTCAGCAGCCGGGTTCTTTTTTTCTTTTACGTTTCGGCATGGGTTGTATTTACCATAAAAATCTGTTGTAATTCAAGCCATATTTGATAATATACAGAAACTATATAATTACTTATTCAGCGTAAAAAATGAATTCAAAACTACTGCAACAGCACAGGTCATATTTTATGCAAACTCATCTCAACCAGGGAAAAACATGATAAATGACCTAATAAATAATATACTCCCATCAATCGAGCACTTCCGTGTTGGCGGGTATTGGATTGCTTTTTTTGCAGCCTTACTTGAGACAACTATCGGTATCGGCCTATTTCTGCCGGGATCAACAATCATACTTTTCCTTGGCGCCCTTTCCGCGCGCGGTTATCTTGATGTGGGTGATCTCATCTGGTTTTCTGTCACAGGCGCCATAATCGGGGACAATCTAAATTACTATCTTGGGAAAAGATATGGCGCAAAATGGGTGAAAAAAGGGTTCTGGTTCCTCAAAACCCAGCATATTGAAAAAGCAGGGCATTTCATGGACGCCCATGGCGCCAAAAGTATATTTTTGGGACGCTTTATACCAACCATCAAGGAAGTTGTTCCTTTTCTAGCCGGCAGCTTAATGATGAAAAAAAGAACATTTCTTTTCTGGAATGTTCTCGGTGCGATCGGCTGGGGATTTGAATGGGTTCTTACCGGCTTCATTTTCGCGCAATCCCTGAATATTGCTGAATTATGGTTGTCCCGGGCAGGTTTGTTTGTCGCGCTGCTCTTAACTCTTGGCGGTATTCTCTATTTTTGCAAGTGGCTTATTATCAGGAAAGGGAAGCAGTTTTTTACCATTTCCTCTTCCCTCTGGGAATCTGTCAAACAGGCGGTACAAAACAATGAACATGTAGTTCAATGGATGCAAAAGCATCCGAAAATTATCTCGTTTTTCCAGGCACGGCTTGATACGTCAACATTTTCAGGACTGCCCCTATCCATACTTACGCTGGTGTTTGTTTATATATTGGCTCTGTTCGGCGGAGTCGTAGAAGACCTGATAACATCCGACCCTATCATTGCCGCGGACGTCCGCATCGCAAATCTCCTTACTGCCTTTCGTACTGAGACCCTGACAAATGTTTTTAGCTGGATAACCTTGCTTGGTAAAAGCCAGGTCATCTTATATTTTATTGCTGTGACAGTCGCGATCCTTTGGCTATGGCGTAAATACTATTACATCCTTCCCCTTTTTGTTGCCGTTATCGGGAGTGGGGCGTTTACTTATTCGGGCAAGCTTGCTTTTCACCGCCCTCGTCCGGAACTGGCTGTTTATGCTGAACACTCTTTTTCCTTTCCAAGCGGTCATGCCACTATCGCAGTCGCGTTTTATGGATTCCTGTCCTATCTCCTCATTCGCTTTGCCCCGAACTGGAGAAGGAAGGTTAATTTGTTTTTTGCGGGGACCCTGTTAATTTTGGCCATTGGCCTCAGCAGAATATATCTTGGAGTCCATTTTTTAAGTGATGTGTGGAGCGGCTATCTGGTTGGGGCAATGTGGCTGATTATTGCTATCAGCTTTTCTGAATGGCTCGAACATAAAAACATGAAGGATAGATCTATATTCCCGGTTAAGGCGGCCCGTCCAGTTTCATTCGGACTCGTATTAACAGCCATCCTGTTCTACACCGGGTTTGCAATAACCTACCATCCTTTACCCGCGCCTGTGCCATTAAATAAAGCAGTTATTGTATCGCAGGTTATAGATATTTTTACCATTGAACATATGAGATACACTGAGACAATGATAGGTGAAAAACAGGAACCTTTGAACTTTATTTTCCTTGCAAAGGATGACCCTCATCTAATTGAAACATTACAGCAGGCGGGTTGGATTGTAACCGACAAAGCGGATATCTCCTCATTTATCAGGGCGGTTAAGGCGGTGATATTGAAAACGCCATACTCGTCCGCGCCAATTTCACCTTCTTTCTGGAATGCTAAAATACAGGATTTAAGTTTTGCAAAACCGGTCAATAGGGATACGATAACTAACGCGCATCACGTCAGGATATGGCGTACAAAAGCGCTATCGAAAAACGGAAACCATATCTATGTTGGTATGGCGAATGCTAATGACGGTATCAAATGGGGTGTTATTCCAAAACTTTCTCCTGATATAGATGCTGAACGGGAGTTATTGTATCAAGACCTTCATCTGTCAGGGAACATAACGAGGAGTCAGAAAATGCAGCTTGTTGAATCACAAATCGGGACAAATTTTTCGGGAGATCAGTTCTTTACTGATGGGAAGGCTTATATAATTTCAGTGCGATAAAGGCAGTCAGAACGCCGAACAAGATGAACCTGACCCCACCGCTTTGCTTCGCAAAGCGAAACATTGGGGGCCGGTGAACCTGGTCGTTATAACAATTCACATTTTTTAGGGGGAAAGCCCCCGTAAACCACTAACGGGTACGGCCCTCTGGAATTCGTAGAATTCCGAGGATTTAGTCCCGGGAATCTTACAGATTCCACGGTAGGCAGGCCCGAATGATCGGGATTTCCCCGGTATATTCAGATGATCAGGCGCTTGACTCTGATGAATGCTTCATGGCTGACAGCAACCCCCTGCTGCGCAGCAGCTTATATGTCCAGACCTTGACAAAGTCGTTAACCACGGCCCATGCGATGGCGTACCCCCAGACCAGCAGGGCGTATTTCCAGCCTATTGGAGCTACAAACCATCCGTATACTACAAAGAGTGTTGCAATGACCTTTGTTAAGATAGCTGCCCAGAGCAATATAGGCGCAGGGTGAGGTTTCCGCCAGAAATAGTCTTCTGTACGTGTAATAAAGATTGTCAGATGCCCGGCTACAGCCAACTTCAGGAATATAAAACTTTGAACAACAGCAGGTGAAAGGTGCATGTATTCCTCGGCTATATAAAAGATTCCAAAACTTGCGATAACGCCTAAAATCCCGAGGACTGTGGATATATCCATTACTTCCTTCATGTCCCATCTGACAGGTCTGTCATCCACTTTAGTTCTGTCATATGCAATAGCCAGTATGGGCAGGTCATTCAGAAAGGCCAGGATAATGATCATTATCGCTGTAACCGGATAGAAATTGAATATAACAATCGATGCTGTCATAAAGAGAATGACCCTGATCGTCTCGGCTATCCTGTAAATACTGTAGCTCTTCATCCTCTCGAATGTAATCCTTGCGCCTTTTATGGCATCTACGATCACGGACAATCCCGGGGCCAGCAGCACGAGGTCAGCCGCAGCCCTTGCCGCATCCGTTGCCCCGGAAACCGCAATGCCGGCATCTGCCTTCTTCAATGCAGGCGCGTCATTGACGCCGTCACCTGTCATTCCAACGATATGTCCGGCTTTCTGGAGTTCATCAACGATAAGATATTTGTCTTCCGGAAATACCTGGGAAAATCCATCGGCATTCTCTATCACCTCTATAATTTTAGATTCGTGCATCTTTACATAACCTTCTGGTAATTCTATATTTTCAAACTCTTTTTCCAGATCTTTTACAATCCCCTTTGCAATCTTTTGTACATCTTCTTCCGACACACCCGGGGACAATCGTTTATACACTGATTTTGCAATGACCTCTCCCAACAGGATAAGTTCTTTATTGCTTGCCCCCTTAAGGTCCCTGGCGTCTAAAATATTTTCACCGATCCCTAAAATATTCGCTATGTGTCTGGCAATGGCTACATTGTCTCCTGTGACCATCTTGATCTCCAGGCCAAGTTTTTTCGCCTCTTTTATTGTTGTCTTTGAGTCTTCCCGCGGCGGATCAAAAAGCGGAAGCAGTCCTATAAAGTCAAAGTTTTTATTTCCCTCCTGTTTTACCGCGATACCGAGTGTCCGGAACCCCTTCTCTGCAAAATCTTCCACCTTTTCCGAAATTTCCTGTTGATTTATCTGCTCGCCGCATAGTCCCAGTATTACCTGGGACGCCCCTTTGGTAACTGAAAAGGTTTTATCGCCGGACTTCACAACCGCCTCTGTCCTTTTGCTCACAGGATCAAAGGGTGTAAACTTTACCTGTTGATACTGTTTTAACTCTCCTGCCTGTCCTGTTTTTTGCAGATACTCAAATATGGGGATTTCTATAGGGTCTTTATTCTCTTCTTTTGAGGAAAGTGCCGCATAGAGCATTAATTCTTCCACTGTATGTCCATAAAAGGGAACAGGGTCGGAGACTGTCATCCTGTTCTGGGTCAAGGTCCCTGTCTTGTCAGAACAGAGAACATCGACTCCCGCGAGCTCCTCTATGGCAACAAGGCGGCTTACTATCGCCTGTTTCTTTGCCAGGGCCATGGCCCCTACAGCCATTGTTACGGACAGCACCGCGGGCAATGCTACGGGGATCGCGGCTACGCTTAAGACAAGGGTAAATCTCAGTATCTCGATCATATTTTCATGTCTGAACATGGCAGTGATCAGGATAATTGCTGCCAGGAATACTGTGATGATAATCAGATAATTTCCTATATGAATAACGGCTTTCTGAAAATGGCTCCTCTCTTCCCTCTGGGCTTTTACAACAAGCGCTACGGTTTTACCGAAAAAGGTATTCAGCGCCGTGTTGATGACTGCTGCCAGCATCTCCCCCTGTTTTACTATGGAATTGGAATATGCGATGTCCCCTGTTCTTTTGCTGACAGGTAATGACTCTCCTGTGAGCGCTGACTGGTCGGCCTGTATATAATCCCCATCAATGAGCTTTACATCCGCGGGTATCAGGTCTCCTATCTTTATCTTTATGATGTCTCCGGTTACCAGCTCTCTTGCCTCTATTGTTTGAAACTTTCCATCCCGCAAAACGAGTGCATTTTTCGCCAGCTTGTCTTTTAATACTTTCAGGGCATTTAACGCCTTTGACTCCTGCCATAAGTCGATGAACGCATTGGTGAAGAGTAAGACCATTATTATTGTAAAATCCTCCCACCTGTGAACCACGGCGGAGAGCAGAGCCGCGACTTCTATCATCCCCGGGATAGGCCCCCAGAACCTCCTGAATATCCTGTGGAATGTGGACTCTTCTTTTTCGGGGATTTCGTTATAGCCGTATTGCTCTATTCTTTTTTTGGCCTCCCCTGATGCAAGGCCCTTGTCTTTGTCCGACTGCAGCTTTTTTAGCGTTTCTTTAACAGAAAGTTTTTTGTAATCATCTGTTGCTTTAGGCATTATAATTTCCTCCCTTCATTAATCAAAAGTCATTTTATTAACTCAATCAAGTGTCTTCCTGTACCGCTTTATTGCTGCCGCAAGAGCGAGCGTCATAAAAAGGGCGATGGGCCACAGGTGGACCAAAACATCCGATAAGCCGTTGCCTTTAAGCAGTATCCCCCGCACAAGACGTAAATAATGAGTAAGGGGCAATGCCGAACCTATCCACTGGGCCCATTCAGGCATTCCACGGAACGGGAACATAAACCCGGACAGCATTAACGAGGGAAGGAAAAAGAAAAATGCCATCTGCATTGCCTGCATCTGGTTTTTGGCAAATGTGGAAAAAGTAACGCCCATGGAGAGATTGGCCACAATAAAAATCAGCGAGACCAGCATTAGAAGCAAAAGACTTCCCACCATAGGGATGTGAAACAAAAAACGGGCGGCCATCAGGATCAGAATTACCTGTATGTACCCAACGATGATGTAAGGAATAATCTTGCCTGTTATCACCTCTACCGGACGCGCCGGAGTCGAGAGAAGGGTCTCCATTGTCCCCCTCTCACGCTCACGGGTGACGGCCACTCCGGTTATGATCACCATTGTCAGCGTCAGTACAATGCCCATAAGACCGGGGACGATGTTATGGTTTGTAACGCCTTCAGGGTTGTACTTTTTGTGAACGCGTAACCCGAAAGGCGCCTCTTCCTGTTTTAAGTGACGTAAAGTGCCTTTTAAGTCCCGGTTAAGCGCCTTCTGAACTATAGTGGTCATGGCAGCGATGGCGTTTCCTGTGGCGACAGGATCGGTGGCGTCGGCCTCCAGCAGTATGGACGGGCCTTCACCACGTAGCAGTCTGCGGGCAAAGTTTGCCGGAATATTAAGTACGAACTGGACGTCACCTAATTCAAGGAGGTCCCGGGCTTCCTCTTCATTTGCGGCTGTTTGAATGATTCGGAAATAGCCGCTGTTTTCCATGGCATGTATAAGATCCCGTGAAAAAATGCTCTCGTCAGCCCGGATGACCGCAACGGGCAGGTCTTTCGGGTCAAAGTTGATGGCATAGCCGAATAATACAAGCTGCATAACAGGTATGCCTATCATCATGGCAAATGTAAGCCTGTCCCGTCTCATCTGTATGAACTCTTTAACAATAATCGTCAGAAACCGTGAAATGGAAAAATAAGAGGTCATCGCATCCTCCCGGCTCCGGCCTGCTTCATAAGACAGATAAAGACGTCCTCAAGGCCCGGTTTCGAAAACTCGAATCTGTGTTTTGCGTCTATAAAGGGCTTCAGGCCCTCACGCAGTGCGGCTTCATCGTATCCGCTTACATGCAGGGAAGCGCCGAAAGCCGCCACATGCGCCACACCGGGTAGGCCGGAAAGTTCTCTGGCGAGCGGCCATATGTCAGGACCGGTCACTATCCATGTTACAAGACCTGATTCTTTGACTATTTCTTCCGGGGACCCCTCTGTTAAAAGCTCGCCCGAAACTATATAGGCAAGCTTGTTACAGTGCTCTGCCTCGTCCATGTAATGTGTCGAGACCAATGTTGTGGTCCCTTCTGATGACAGCTCATGTATCCGGTCCCAGAAATCGCACCGCGCCCTCGGATCGACCCCGGCCGTCGGTTCATCGAGAAGCAGCAGACCGGGTTTGTGGACCAGGCAGGCGGCCAGCGCCAGCCGCCGCTGCCACCCTCCGGAAAGTGTGCCCGCGAGTTTGTCCTGTTGGTCTTTTAATCCGATGGTTGTAAGGCACTCATCGACCGTCTCTTTTCTATGAAGCACTCCGTACATGCGGGCAATAAAGTCCAGATTTTCACGAACAGTGAGATCTTCGTACAGAGAAAAGCGCTGGGTCATGTAGCCTGTGTTCTGTTTTATTCGGCCAGCTTCTGTCAATAAATCATGGCCCAGGCAGCGGCCATGACCGGCGTCCGGTGTCAAAAGACCGCAGATCATACGTATCGTCGTAGTCTTTCCACTTCCGTTTGGACCCAGGAATCCGAAGATATCACCCCGCCTGACTTTTAGAGATACTCCGTTTACTGCCGGCTTGCCTTTAAAGCTTTTTTTCAACCCCTCAACGTCAATGACAAGATCGTTTTTATCTGTCATGGTCATAACCTGATTTCTACCGGTTGTCCCGGATTTAAATTTTCCGAGTCACCGGGATCAAAAGAGGCTTCCACCATAAAGACCAGTTTCTCACGGTTATCTTTGCTGTAAATAAAGGGGGGGGTGTACTCGGCCTCATGGGCAATGTAGCTTATTGTACCTTCAATGGCGCCATTAAGTCCGTCAATGGTCATGGTAATTTTCTGTCCCGTCTTAATGGTGGAAAGTTTTGTCTCAGGCACAAAAAACCGGGCCTTTACCTTATCAGGCGGCAGCAGGACTACAACAGGATAACCGGCAGGTACAAACTCTCCTGCAAAGTAGAGGACGTCCACCACAAGGGCGGAGGCCGGGGCTGCACCCTTCATTTGGGACAATCTCCACTCTGCTTTGTCAAAGACCGCTTTTGACCGCTCAACATCGCTTTTGGCCGCTTTAATCCGGTCTTCACGGGCCCCCAGCTTTGCTGTTTTCAACTTCGCGCTTAGCTCTGCAAATCTGGCCCTGTCCCTGTCGTATGCCAATTTCGCAGCGTCCATTTTTTCTTCACTGATCAGCTCTTTTTTATAGAGGGTTTCAGCCCTCTCCAGTTCTTTTTTGGAGAATGTTAAAGCGGCTTTTGCCTCACCAATTGACTCTTCGATGGCGGCTAATTCAGTGGGTCGCTGACCTTTTGTTATGTCTTCGTAACGGGCCTTTGCGGAGTGAAACAGACTTTTGGCTTCCTGGTATGAGGCTCGCTCCGGTTCAGCGTCAAGCTCGAATAACAGAGCGCCTGTATCTACCCTGTCACCTTTTCCAGCGAAGATCTTTTCAACGTTACCGCCAACAGAGGATGAAATGTAAAGGTAATCCCCTTCTATGTAACCCTGGTATACGTTTTGAGAGTCTTTATTGCATGCGGAAGCGGCTACTATGAGGGAGATAGCAATGGCGACTTTTACTGATCTCATAATGGCGGCGATCACTGTTTAAAGCCCTTTCCCCACAAAAAAATCCCTAATTGGAAGGGTGAAAGGGAAGATGAAAGCTTTTGTCCTGTCTGTATAAAAACCCTCACTGTTACAATCCATTATATCCCTTATACGTGGATCTATCCATCGCATTATGGCTTTATAGTTATATAAATATAACCGCCTCCGCGGTATGCCAGTATGAGCACAGTGTCTTTAGCGCTTATCTTTGAAACTGCCTTTTCATAGTCTTTTGTGCTTCTGATTGCCTTTTTGTTTATCTCCTGGATCACATCATTCCGTTTGACAGCCCGGAAGGACGGACTGTCCATCTCGACATTCGTGACAACAACACCTTCCACCTTTTGCGGAATATCAAGGCTCATCCTGATTTCAGGGTTGAGGTCCTGAACATGAACGCCCTTCACGGCGTTGCTGTATTCGCTCTTTGCGGTAACGACTGTCTCGGAGAGTTGTCCAATGGCAACAGTAAGCGTTTTTTCTTTCCCTTCTCTTATGATCTTCATTTTTACAGATGTATCGGGAGGTATTCCGGCCACCATATTTCTGAGGGCTGTTGAACCATCTACATGCTTGCCGTCAAACTCTATGATCAGGTCGCCCCGCTTGAAGCCCGCCTTTTCAGCAGGGCTCTCCTCAACTACTTCCGTAACGAGCGCGCCTTTCTCCTCTTTTATATCAAACTGCTCTGCAAGGTCAGGCGTCATGTTCTGTATACTTACACCAAGCCAGCCCCGGATGACCTTGCCGTGTTTGATGATGCTGTCCATAACCGATTTTGCCATACTTGAAGGTATGGCAAATCCGATGCCCATATATCCACCGCTCTTCGAAAATATGGCAGTATTTATTCCTATCAGCTCGCCGTTCATGTTTACAAGGGCGCCGCCTGAATTGCCGGGGTTAATGGCAGCGTCCGTCTGTATAAAATCTTCATAATCAGCAATGCCTACATTAGACCTGCCTAAGGCACTGACAATGCCCATGGTTATTGTATGGCTGAGGGCAAAGGGGTTGCCGATGGCTATAACAACCTCACCTACTTTCAGTACATCGGAATCACCTATCTTGATAGATGGAAGATCTTCAGCGTTAATTTTTACTACTGCCAGGTCTGACTGCGGGTCTGTACCGATGACCTTTCCCTTGAACTCCCTGTCATCATACAGTACCACTTTGATATCATCCGCATCCTTGACCACATGGTTATTTGTGAGGATGTATCCGTCCGCGGTTATGATGACACCCGAACCAAGCGCTGAAGACTTGTATTTCCTTTGCGGTCCGGGATCGGGATGACGGAGTTGATCTCCAAAAAATCTCCTGAAAAAGGGGTCATCAGAAAAGTCCCCAAAAGGGCTCTGCTGCAAAGTAACCGTGGTTGTGGTTGATATGTTGACTACGGCAGGCTCCACAGCTTCCGCAACTTCGGAGAGATATTCGCTGAATTTGCCGAGAAAGTTTTTTGCATCAGGTGAAATGTTTTTTGTCTCTTGCGCGTAATTCACCTGTTGAATACCGAGGCCCGCGGTCAGGATAACCCCGATTATGATCCCTGCCGTTACCATAGTTAATGCAATCATCAGGTTTCTCTTTTTCATTTCTTTTCTCCTTTCATAAATATGAGTAGTGTCAAAGCGTTATATCTGTATTCTTAAATATGTTTTTGAAAATCAGTTTGCCCCTGTATTTTCAGGACGGGGACCCAATATGGCATTAATATCTTTCTCATCTATGTTTTCTTTTTCAAGCAGGGTCCCGGCCAGTTTGTCCAGTTTGTCCCTGTTTTTTTGAAGGAAACTTTCGACTTCTTTATAGCATGTGCTGATAATTTCAAGCACCTCTTCATCAACCATCTGTTCGATCTTTTCCGAGTGACGTGATTTGGAAGGTCCCTGTCCTAAAAAACTGGCCTCATTGCGCTCAACAAATGAAATATTCGGTAATTGTTTACCCATTCCATAGACCGTGATCATATTTCTTACAATGTTTGTCGCCTTTTCGAGGTCATTTGACGCGCCGGTGGATATTTCCTTAAACACTACTTCTTCAGAGGCCCTGCCGCCCAAAAGTCCCTTAACCTTTCCAATAAGTTCTGAACGGGACATTAAATAGCGGTCTTCAAGGGGCGTTTGCAAGGTGTAACCCAGAGCGCCCATTCCACGAGGCACAATGGAGACTTTCTGCACAGGGTCTGCTCCGGGTGTAAAATGGCCTATAAGCGCATGGCCGGATTCATGGTAAGCTACGATTTTGCGTTCATGTGGATTGATAAGCTTGTTCTTTTTTTCTAACCCGCCGATGACCCTTTCAAATGCGTCCTGAAAATCGGACATATTTACCTTGTCCTTATCTTTGCGTGAAGCCAACAGGGCAGCTTCATTACATACGTTAGCTATTTCAGCGCCCGCAAACCCGGGCGTCTCTGCCGCCAGTTTTTGCAGGTCAACATCTTCGGCCATAACAAGTCCGCGTGTATGAACACTAAATATCTGCATGCGTCCATTGAGGTCCGGGCGGTCAACAAGAATCTGCCGGTCGAAACGGCCCGGACGCAGCAAGGCGGCGTCAAGGACTTCAGGCCGGTTTGTCGCCCCCATAATAATAATACTGAT
>BDTR01000016.1 GCA_002897775.1 bacterium BMS3Bbin08
CCCACATACCGCCCCGGATTCAGGGAATAGCCATGCTCCCTCACCTCATCAAGCGTAGCAACCTTGCACAGACCAGAGACATCCTGATACTTGTCTTTTGGAAATGCGTCTTTCATCAACTTCTTACTCCCCAATTCTATCTCCACATCCTCGCCACGGTAGAGCCTAACGATATTTGCGATGAACTCAGTCTGCTCCGGCAGAAAGTCCCTGTGAGCCCGGTCTATCTGGTTATAGATATGCCTCGCATCAATAAAGAGTATTTTATCCTTGCGCTTTGTCTTCTTCTTTCCCTTATCAAAGAACCAGAGGGTGACAGGAAGCGTAACGTTATAAAAGAAGTTTGAGCCGATGGCTATCATCACATCCACAAAGTTGTCATCCACTATCTGCTTCCTGATCTCAAGCTCTGATTGCCTCGCGTCGCTTGCAGAGTTTGCCATCACAAAACCTGCCCTGCCTGTCTCATTCAGCGCGGAGAGAAACATCTGAATCCAGAGGTAATTGCCGTTGTCAGGCTTGGGCATGCCGAAGGGAAAGCGTTTATCGATTTTAAGTTTCTCCTTATCCACGCCATTAACATTAAAGGGAGGATTTGCCATCACAAAGTCGAATCTGCCGACCGAGTTATGGATATCCTCATAATAGGAATTGCCCTGCTTCACATCCCCTGAAAGGCCGTGAACAGCAAGGTTCATCTTTGACTGACGGATCGTCTCAGCAGTCTTCTCCTGCCCGAAAACAGAAATTTCTTTTGAGGGGTTTTTCTTATGTCGTTCGATAAACTTTGCACTCTGTACAAACATTCCACCAGAGCCGCATGCAGGGTCGAAGATGCGGCCGTGATACGGCTCTATCACCTCAACGATGAGCTTGACGATAGAAGTGGCTGTGAAGAACTCACCGCCCCGCTGTCCCTCGCTCATGGCGAACTTGCCGAGAAAGTATTCGTAAATCCTCCCGAACACATCCCCTTCGATATCCATCGGTATATTGTCAAAGAGCTTCAGGAGGGTTACAAGCACCTCGTTTTCGAGCTTGCGGTATGTTTTAGGGAGAATGCCCTTGAGCTCTTCATTCTTCTCTTCAATCGCCTTCATGGCATTGTTTATAGCTTTGCCTATGTCAGCCCCCTCAGGCAGTTTCAGGAGGTTTGAGTAGCGGGCGCTCTCTGGCATATAGAGCACCCCGCGGGCCTGGTAGTCGGTCTTGCTTATGCCCCTGCGTTTGCCCTTTGGAGAGGATTTCTTAATCTTTGCCTCAGCATGGGTGAACTTGTGGTCTGCATAGCGGAGGAATATCAGGCCCAGCACCGGGCTTGAGTACTCATGCGATTTGAGGTTTGAGTTGGCTCTTAGCTGGTCTGCCGCGCTCCAGAGACTGCTTTCAAAATGATTATTGTTATTCGCCATCAAAAAACTCCTTATGACCGACGGTGAAATCAAGGGTGTTCAACACCCTTAAACATGGATTTTGAACAATTATTCCCCGATATTATAGAACTATGATTAGAAAGTTGAAAGGATAAAGGCATCCCGTAAAGTTTCACCACGGGACAGGTAGGCATCCAGTAAAGCCCACCACAGGCGGATAAACTTCACCACGGAACAGGAATTCAAAGAATTATCGAGGTTCGGCCTCGATAATTCTTTAAAAAAGCCATCCAACTATGAAAGTTCGAGAGTGAAAGGGCTAAAGGCCGATTCCGGACAACCGGAATGACAGCTCAGAAAAAACAGGAGAATGACATTAAATGGAAAACGAGTGTACCTGCCTGCCGGCAGGCAGGTTCCCCGTAGTCTCTGCCACGGGGTCTAACGAGCGAATGTAATAATCAAAGTCATTGCATTAGATTCCCGGTGGTCTTGCTACAGGGAAGATCAATTCTAAGGATATTTTATGAGTTTTTTTATGAATGGCTTAACAATCGGGCTGTCTTTGATAGTTAATCAGCAATGAGATTGGTAATAATATTTATCAGCATATCTTTGTCTTTAGGGTTGCTCTCAGCAATCAAAAGAGCCAGAGCAGTTAAAGCATTATCATTAATTTTTTTCTCTCCTGTCTTGCGGTAAAGATAATCGTTTCTATCCAGATAATAAACAAACAAAAAAGAACCAGTACGTTTATTGCCGTCGATAAAAGGATGGTCTTTAATGGTAAAGTAAAGCAAGTGCGCTGCTTTTTCTTCTATGGTTTTATAAAGCTCTTTGCCGCCAAAAGTCTGGTACAGGTTTTTTACGATACCTTCAAATTTACCGCCAGTTTCTTTTCCAAAAAGATCACTTGCTTCTTTCCTGTTTATCAGATCTTTTTTTAGTTCCGCGCTAATCCTGCGACAGTCATGAAATTCTAAAACAAATTGCGCTCTTTGCCCTTTCGGTTTCTTAAGGTTTTCTTTGTCATACTGCTCCAAAACGCTCATTGTTTTGGCATAACTGGCAAGAAGGTTTAATATTTCCTTTTCCTGACCTTTAAGCTGTTTTTTCTGAGCCTTTTCTTGTAAAAAAACAATCGTATTTTGCAATTCTCTGAACTTGTCCCGTTCTTTCAGCAGTTTCTTTTTATTGACTGCGTAGCCTTGTACAATATATTTTTTTAAGACATCCGTTGCCCATATGCGAAATTGGGTTGCGCGTTTGGAATTTACACGATAGCCGACTGAGATAATCATATCCAGGTTGTAAAGGTGCATTTTTCTTACTTTTCCGTCGGCGGCAACCTGTTCCAAAATGGAACAGGTTGGTTTTTTATCAAGCTCGCCAGTTTTATATATATTATTTATATGCTTAACGACTGCCGGTCGGTTAACACCGAAAATCTGTGCCATATTATGCGCATCAAGCCAAACCGTCTCTTTTTTCAACCGCACCTTAAGCTCAACCTCTTTTTTAGAAGTCTGATAAATTATTATCTCGCCTTTGTCGGGGTCTTTATTTTTCATGGTTTTTGATTATAGCTTAAGTTATTAAATATGGATTATAACCCCTTGTCTTTCCCCGATATTATAGAACTATGACCGGAAAGTTGAAAGGACAAATAGTGCGGAGCAGGTAACCATTCAGTTACGGGTGTTGACCCCCTGTCATTCCGGACAAGCCGGAATCTTTTACCAGAATGATTCCCGACGCGCTTCGCTTGCGGGAATGACAACCACGGTATTTTTTACCCATAACTGAAAGGTTACCGGAGCAGGCCAGTGGGAAAGTTTGAAAGTAAAAAAAGCTGATTCTGGTCAAGCCGGCCTGTCCCGATACGTCGGGGCTTGTCCCGGTTTGTCGGGGAATGACACCTAAGGGCTTTGGATTTCCGCCAGAGTCTATCCCGTCTTAAACAGCGCTACGACAGGCAGGCCGGAGTATTAAGGGCCGTGATGGGTAAAGTGCAATGGGTGAAAGACGGGCTTTCTCCCGGAGTTTATCCTGAGTAAAATTCTTCAGTCACTTCGTTCTTTCAGAATGACAATAAACAAAGGGTTCGAAAAAATAACTTTACTTCAGCCTACATCCCACGGTTTTTGCTTCTGCAGACTTAAGTCTCTGGTTCCGTGTATGATTGTCAGTATCAGGATGCGGTCATGCTCTATGCGGTACATAATCCTGTAGTTGTGAAACAACAGCTCTTTGATATTTACAGCCTCAGATTCCGGGACATTGCGGCCCATATCAGGGAATTGCAGAAGGTTTTCTGCGGCATCGATAACCTTTTCAACAAACCGGGCAGCATAATGTTTAGAGTCCTTTTTTATATAATCCCGAATGTCTTGAAGGTCTGAAATGGCGGGCTCAGTCCACTCCAGTCTCATTATGAAAGAAGCCTTTTCTTTGCTTCCTCGTGAGAGACAACGTGCCCTTCCTCAGCAGCCTTCAGCGCAACATCCAGTTTCTTCTTTACATAAAACTCGTAGATAATGTCATCCCATGTAGCCTGATCAGGCAGTTTGTCAATAAGCCTTCTTGCTTCTTCTTTTGCAATATTCATATTGTCAGCCTCCTTCAGCTTTTATTATACAATGATTTTATGAGATACAGCCCGACAGGATATGTTTGCCTGCCCCGACTTACCACAATATTATAGAACTATGACCGGAAAGTTGAAAGGACAAATAGTGCGGAGCAGGTCAGTGGGAAAGTTCGAGAGTAAAAGGGCTAAAGGCCGATTCCGGACAAGCCGGAATGACAGCTCAGGACAGGCGCTTCGGGAATGACAAAAAGCAGATATTATTTATACGTGAGTCAATAGTAGCGGATGTTTTATAGGTATTTCTTTAGTTTCTTATAGAAATTCTCATGGCTGCCGATTGTGTAAAGCCAGAGGACATTTTTAGAAACTTCATATGAGAGAAGAAGAAGTTGATGTCCATATGTAAATTTATGAACTCGTATGCCTTTTAGATTACCTTTTTTCTGTTCACCAATGTCAGGATCTTCAATCAGTTTTTTAACCTGACTATCAATTTCAAGCTGAAGTTTTTTAGGGGATTTTTTCTTGAACTTTAGAAAGTGGTTTGAAGCAATTATCCTCAATCAATTACTCCAAACTTATACTCTTTCCCAAGCCCTGCTTCTATCTCTTTTTTTGCCTCTAATGTGTCTTTTACAAAAGATAAAGGCAAGTCGGGGTGTTCTTCTGATATAAGCCCATCTGAAATATATTTCTTTATTTGTTCAGAGATGGTACGGTGCTCTATCTCAGCCTTTATGCGTATCTTCTTTTCGATTTCATCAGGCAGTCTTAACGTTAATACTTTCATTTGTATTCTCCTGTATTTGATACAAATACAATACAATGCGGTATGATCATTTGTCAAATTATGGAAGTTCAACTTCCATATCTATGCAGCGGATTATAATAAGAATCCCTTTCTACCGGGGTCCGGCCCGCTTTTTTAATAAGATGTATTAGCTCGCTTTTTGTCATGGCGCTTCCTGAAAGCGCGCCTGCTGAATGCGTTATCTTTTCTTCAACTATTGTTCCGTCAAGATCATCAGCGCCGAACAGCAGGGCAAGCTGGGCGATCTTTTCTCCCAGCATTATCCAATAAGCCTTTATATGCGGGAAGTTGTCGAGAAATAACCTTGAGACTGCAATTGTTTTTAAATCATCTATGCCTGATGTATATTGGGCATCTTTTATGTTTGTATTCTTTGGATGAAAAGCCAGAGGAATGAAAGCCTGAAAACCTCCGGTTACATCCTGAAGTTCTCTGAGTTTCAGCATGTGCTCTATTCTGTGTTTGTATGTTTCAAGATGTCCATACAGCATGGTCGCGTTTGATCTGATACCGAGGCTGTGGGCTTTTTCCATGATCTTAAGCCATTTACTGCCTTCTATTTTCTCAGGGCATATCCTGTTTCTGACCCGTTCATTAAATATCTCAGCACCACCTCCGGGCAATGAATCAAGCCCGGCTTTTTTTAGCGCCCTCAGGGTGTCACTGATACTCAGGCCGCTTATTTTAGAGAAGTAATCAATTTCAACCGCTGTGAACGCCTTTATATGAATATCCGGATATTTCTTTTTAATGGCGGTCAACAGTTCCAGGTAGAAATCAAACGGCCTGTCAGGGTGAAGCCCGCCGACAATGTGAACCTCAGTGTAAGGCAGTGACGCGTAACGAGTAACGAGTAACGAGTGTTTTCCTGTTTTTTTGCTACTGGTTCTTTTAGTCTGGTTTCTGTGTTCTGTGCTCTGTGCTCTGAGTTTTTTTATGATCTCCCTGATACTTAATTCATATGCGCCTTTATCGCCTTTTGAGCGGCTGAAGGCGCAGAACTTGCAGCGGTTAACACAGATATTTGAGGGATTTATATGGTGGTTCCGGATAAAATAAACTTTGTTCCGGTTTTTTTCGCGGGCAGCGTGAGACGCCATCCTGCCAAGGGTAAAGATATCGTCACTCTTGAAAAGGGTAAGGGCGTCTTCAGGCGTGAGACGCTTTCCGGACAGAACTTTATTTTCGATTCTTTTAAGAGACACTGTTTGAAATTACAATAACCAGGTTCCAAACATCAAATTAAATTACAAAGTAATTTTTCATTATTTATTATCTGGGGAAATTTCCGGTAAGATTCAGAAAATGTCCTGCCAAATTTAATTTTACCTAAATTTTTTATTGAAAAGCAACAGTTACACCGGCATAACAGTGATAATTACATGTCTTAAGTAATCCTAATGTGCTTATAAGGTTCACTAATTTGACATATAAATTATATAAATGTTATCAATGAATGTCGTGTTTTTGCACGGTTCCATTAGTAGTAACCAGTAAAGCCTGAAGATTTTTTTTACTCTCTGTTCTCTAAATAGTATCAAATATCGATTTAGAGGAGTGTGTTGTAAAATGGCTGACATTGCCACTTTTGAAAGAGGAATTCACCCCAGGTATCATAAAGAACTGGCTTCAGGAAAACCCATTACTCAGGCCAGCCTGCCTCAAAGAATAGTAGTCCCCGTCAGTCAGCATATAGGCGCACCGGCAAAGCCCGAGGTCAATATCGGGGATGAGGTCAAAAAAGGCCAGCTCATAGGTTCTGCCACAGGTTTTGTTTCATCGCCCATTCATTCGTCCATTTCAGGAAAAGTAATAGCAATAGCTGATTTCCCCACCTCTGCCGGCAAGATGGTGCAGTCAATTGTTATTGAAGGCGATGGAAAGGATGAGGCAGTAGAGTTCAAAGAAAACCCTGATTATATGAGCCTCTCCAGCGATGAGATCAGAAATATTATAAAGGACGCGGGAATAGTGGGCATGGGAGGCGCGGCATTTCCTACAAACGTTAAGCTTTCCCCGCCAAAAGAAAAACCTGTCGACACGGTCATCATTAACGGAGCCGAATGCGAGCCATATCTTACTGCTGACCACAGGCTGATGGTAGAGCGTTCAAAGGAAGTGATAGAAGGCCTGAAAATAATCATGAAGTCCCTTGGTGTAAAGGAGGGGCATATCGGCATAGAAGAGAACAAGCCTGATGCCATAGAAGCAATGAGGTTTGCTGTATCCGGGGGATCAAATATAAAGGTCTGGCCCCTTGAAATAAAATACCCGCAGGGCGCGGAAAAGATGCTGATCAAGGCCATAAAAGACAGGGAAGTGCCGTGCAAGGGACTTCCAATGGACGTTGGGGTGGTGGTGCAGAATGTCGGCACAGCTGTAGCGGTCTACGAGGCAGTGCGCTTTGGCAAGCCTTTGATAGAAAGGGTTGTGACCGTGACCGGCAAGGGTGTTAACGAGCCCAAAAACATGATGGTGCGTATCGGGACACTTATGTCGGAAGTTATTGAACAGTGCGGCGGGCTTGTTGAAGGCGCGGTAAAAGTAATATCCGGAGGCCCTATGATGGGATTTGCCCAGTGGACCCTTGATGTTCCTGTTGTAAAAGGAACATCAGGCATACTGGTCCTTACTGAAGATGAATATGTGGCATCTGATGATTATTCGGCGTGTATCAGATGCGGAAGCTGTATTGATGTATGTCCCATGGGGCTTAATCCCTCGATCCTGAGCATTTACGCTGAAAAGGGCTTTTTTGAAGACGCAAAGGAGAACGGTCTTTTTGACTGTTTTGAATGCGGTTCATGCGCGTTCGTCTGCCCGGCCAAAAGGCCGATGGTTCAGTTTATCAGACTCGCGAAATCACAGGTTAAGCCGTAATAAATAAATTGTCGATCGATGATTGTTGATTGATAATTGTAAGGGAAGAAAAGTTGGTTGAGAAAAAAGAACATCCGTTAATAGTATCCGTAAGCCCGCATGTAAGGGGCGAAGAGACCGTCAGCAGGATAATGTGGTCGGTTAACCTTGCCCTGCTTCCGGTATTCATCATGTCAGTATATTATTTCGGGCCAAGGGCGGTGTATGTTACGGGTCTTTGTGTTCTGGCATGCGTGCTCTCGGAATATGCCTTTCAGAAATGGCTCCGAAGGAAGGTTACTATAAGTGACGGCAGCGCGTTTCTGACAGGGCTTTTACTCGGGATGAACCTGCCCCCGGGAGTTCCTTTCTATATACCTTTGGTAGGTTCTGTTGTGGCGATCATAATAACAAAACAGCTCTTTGGAGGACTGGGGTATACGATCTTCAACCCGGCCCTCATTGGCAGGGCGTTCGTGCTGATATCATTTCCCAAGCTGATGACAATATGGTATAAGCCTACATCCGCCTTTGTTGGACTTGACGCAACAACTACCGCTACACCCCTGGGCATATTAAAAGAAGGGGGATTGGGTCAGCTTCTTGAGATATTCGGCGACAAGATGCACCTTTATGAAAAACTGTTTTTAGGAAACACGGCCGGTTCTCTGGGAGAGACGTCGGCGATAGCGCTGCTTATAGGCGCTGGGTATCTTTTTTATAAGAGGTATATTACATGGCATATACCTCTTTCATTTCTTGCTACAGTTGGAGTGCTTGCATGGATATTCGGAGGCAAGGACATTGAGACAGGGAAGCTTATTTTCTTCGCCGGCGACCCCCTTATACACCTCCTCAGCGGCGGCCTTATACTCGGGGCGTTTTTTATGGCGACCGATTATGTTACAGTCCCTACACTTCGAAAAGGACAGATAATTTTCGGGGTCGGATGCGGACTTATAACCATGCTCATAAGATTAAAAGGCGGCTTTCCCGAGGGGGTTATGTTCGCGATCCTGCTTATGAACTGTTTCTCGCCGTTAATTGACAGGCAGGTAAGAACAAAGCCTTTTGGAGCTGTCGGGGAGAAAAAGAAATGACTGCTCTCGACATGGCAAAGATAACGTTTAATCTCATTGTGGTATATGTTATCGGCGGACTGATAATGGCCTTTGTGTACGCTAAAACGTCTCCCATTATGTTCATTAAGGCCAAAGAGGAAAAGGAAGCGGCGCTTAAACTGATGATGCCCGAGGCAGACAAGATAAAGAAGCTTGGTGACTGGGAACCCCATGAAAAACACGCGGAATATTATGCCGCCCTGAAATGCGCGGAACTGATTCCCGAGAGCGTAAAAGATGAGAAGACCGGGGAGATGAAAGAATCAACCAGATGTGAAGGCCCTGAAGAGATCGGCTATATTGTCGAGGGATTCGGCAAAGGGTATTCAAGTTACATACATGTACTTGTTTCAGTTGATAAGTCTTTTATCGTACAGAAGGTCAGCATACTTGGCCACGGAGAGACCCCCGGCCTGGGAGACGAAATAGTAAAAGACTACTTCCTGAACCAGTTTAAAGGCAAGACAGTGGATACCCTTGAAGTAGTAAAGACAGAGACAAAGGATAAGATAGAGGCTATAACAGGAGCTACCATATCCAGCCGGGCCGTAACAGAGGACGCTGTCAGGAACGGGGTGCAATTCCTGAAAGATAAACTGTCCAAAGAGGTGCAGGAATGAGCCTACATAAGAAAAGCAGCTGGGAATTAATAAAGAACGGAATGTTCGGTGAAAACACGATATTCCGCATGGCGATCAGCCTGTGTCCCTCGATCGCCGTTACGAACGGCATGAAGAACGGTGTGGCGCTTGGAATATCGGTCATGTTTGTTCAGACCATGGTTAACTTTACTGTCTCGTTGTTAAGGAATTTTATTCACCCCAAGATCCGCATACCTATATTCATGCTCATAATAGCGGGGTATGTCACCATTATTGACCTGCTGATGGCGACTTACGCGAGGCCTATATATAAAGAGATAGGCCTGTATATTCAGATAATAGTTGCCTTTGCCTCGATATTCGCGCGGGCTGAGGTCTTTGCGAACAAGAACAAGGTCTGGCCTTCAGTTTGCGACGGTTTTGGAATGGGTGTCGGGTTCCTGATGGCCATGGTCGTTATCAGTTTTTTCCGGGAGCTTCTCGGCAGGGGAGAGTTGTTCGGGTATTCCCTGATTTCCGGAAACCCTTTGCTTATCATGGTGCTTCCTGCCGGAGGCTTTCTGGCTGTGGGCCTTCTTATGGGTTTTTTCAACTGGGTTGATATGAAATTTTACGGCGGTAAAGGGGCATCAGGTGTCTGATGCTTCCCTTCGACAGGCCTGCCTACCGGACAGGCAGGCTCAGGATTTTAAGCATTGAATATTAGGAGAATGACAGAATGGACTATGTAAAACTCTTTGAACTGATCGTTTCATCGGCGCTGATCAATAACTTTGTCTTTACCATGTTCCTGGGACTGTGTATATTTTTCGGTGTTAGCAAGAAGATGGAGACCGCCGTCGGCATGAGCATCACCTTTTTAATGGTCATGGTGGTAAGCGCCGCGTTAAGCTGGGTCATTTACGAGTTCATAATGATACCTCTTGATCTGACATTCCTTAAGATCATTATCTTTATCGGCATAGTCGCGGCGTTTGTGCAGTCAGCCGACACGATTATGAAAAAGGTAAGCCCCGCGCTGTATTACAAGCTGGGTGTGTACCTTGCGCTGATCACAACGAACTGTATTATCATTGCCGTCCCCCTGCACAACGCGGGTGAGAAGTATAATTTCCTTGAAAGCATTGCATTCGCGCTTGGTTCAGGGATCGGTTTCGGGCTTGCCCTTGTTATTATGGCAAGTATCAGGGAGAAGCTTGAAGTTGCCGATGTGCCGGCTCCGTTCAGAGGCCTGCCGATATCATTTATCATAGCAGGGCTTATATCACTTGCATTTACAGGTTTTTCAGGACTGATAACGCTTTAATAAGGCAGAAGTTGACCCTGCACCATTTTGCTTTTGCAAAATGAACCGTGAGGGCTGAGGAAGTTAAGAGTTGAAAACTGAGAAATTAAGATGAATAAAAAAAGTTTTAAAATGCTTAGAAACTTAACATCAATAAAAGATAATTTTTTTGTCGCGGCTATCTTTTTCATCCTCTTATTTTCTTATCTCCTTATCTTCTTATCTTCACCTGCTTACGCGGGTGTTGGCGGAGGAGTTGAGGTGCGGGAGTCGGTCGATCTTGTGGAACTCGTGAAGTTTACCGTGGCATTCCTGTTCGGGATCGGCGCTGTTTTTGGTATGGGCCTCGCGTTTGCGGCAAAGAAGTTCGCTGTAAAAGAAGACCCCCGCATTGACCAGGTATCAGACTTTCTTGCTCACGCGCACTGCGGCGCGTGCGGTTACGCCGGCTGCCGGCAGTACGCGGAGGCGGTTGTAATGAACCCGGATGTCGCGGCGAACTTATGCACACCAGGCGGAAAAGCAGCTGCAGAGGGGATAGCCAGGATCACTGGAAAAGAAATGATCTCTACCGAGCCCAGGGTCGCAAGGATAATGTGCCAGGGCGGGTTGTCAAAATCTGAACGCAGGTTTAAATATGAAGGAATTATGGACTGCAGGGCCGCGATCCTTGCCGGCGGCGGCGATAAGGCATGTATTTACGGCTGTCTTGGCTATGGCACATGTTCAAGGGTCTGTCAGTTCGGCGCGATAACAATGAATGAAGAAAACCTGCCTGAGATAGACCCTGTGGCATGCACGGCCTGCGGCCAGTGCGCGCAGGCATGTCCCACAAAGGTTATCGAGATACAGCCTCTTGTAAAGGAAGTGCTTGTCCGATGCCATTCAAAGAACAAGGGGGCTGTGACAAGAAAGACCTGCCGTGTAGGGTGTATAGCGTGCGGGATGTGCGTCAAGGTCTGCCCGTACAACGCGGTGGCGGTTGAGAATAACCTCGCAAGGATCGACCCTGATAAATGCAGGGTCTGCGGCCTGTGCGTGACAAAGTGTCCGACCCGCGCGATCCTTGACTCATTGCCCCGCAGGCCAAAGGCATTTATCACGGAAAAATGTAACGGCTGTGGAAGCTGTATGAAGGTCTGCCCTGTGAACGCGGTCTCAGGAGAGAAAAAGAAACAGCATGTAGTTGATCAGGAAAAATGTATTGGCTGCGGCATCTGCACTGCCAAGTGTCCTCTGGCCGCCATAACAGGTACGATCAATTATCCTGAAGTGCTTCATGCTTATGAGGCCAAAAAAGCAGCCAGGGAAAAGGCCAAAAAAGAAGCAGCCGCGGCAACATAACCGCTGTCCATTGTCATTTGGAAACTCCTGTAAATTTCTTATCTTCTGCTGTATAATTTAAAGACTCCCGGCAGTCCCGACACTTCACGGGGATTACGCCTGACTGCATACCTACGGTATGTAAACCGGCAGGCAGGCTCGCTGCCCATTTATGTTAAAATGATTTTTAAATGGATAGCGAGTGTATTCCCCGTGGTTTTACCACGGGGTCAAGCGAGCGAATATAATAAAAAAATTCCTTACATTAGCTTCCCTGCGGTCTTGCCGCAGGGAAGATCAAATTCCGGTTTGTTCATTAAGGAGCTAAAGAACATGATAAATCCCGCTATTTTCAGACAGTATGACATACGGGGCATATGGGAAAAGGATCTGACGCCGGATATTGTTGAGACCCTTGGAAAGGCTTTTGCTTCTTACCTCCTTGGATCAATAAAAAAAGACAAAGCCAGGGTTTCTATCGCAAGGGACGTAAGAACTCACTCCCCGATAATAAGGGACAGCCTTATTAAAGGCCTGAACGGTTCCGGTATTGATGTGGTGGACGTGGGAGTGTGTCCCACACCGCTCCAGTACTATTCTTTGTTCAAACTCCCTGTTGACGGCGGCGTGATGATCACCGGAAGCCACAACCCTCCGGAGTTTAACGGCTTTAAAATGAGCGTTGGCAGGGAAACGCTTCATGGTGAAGAGATACAGGAGATCAGAAAGATAATAGAAGCAGGGGACTTCATGACAGGCAGCGGGACGGTTGAGGAATATCCCATAATTGATGATTATATTGATTTGCTGAAAGGAAAATTCCAGAGCCTGAGCGGAATTAAGGCTGTCATTGACTCGGGCAACGGTACAGGGGGCCTTGTTGCGCCAAAGTTATTAAGGGCGCTTGGCGCTGATGTGATCGAACTTTACAGCGAGCCTGACGGTACGTTCCCGAACCACCATCCTGACCCGACCGTTGAGAAGAACATTGCAGACATGATCGCCAGGGTAAAGGAGACAAAGGCGCATGTGGGCATAGCCTATGACGGCGACGCGGACAGGATAGGCGTAGTTGATGAGGACGGAGAGATCATATGGGGCGACAGGCTCATGATCATTTTTTCAAGGGATATCCTTAAAGACAACGCGGGCGCAAAGATAATCGGAGAGGTAAAATGTTCGCAGACCCTTTATGATGATATCGCGTCTAACGGAGGGGTCCCCATTATGTGGAAAACAGGACACTCCCTGATAAAAGGCAAGCTTAAAGAAGAGGGCGCACTGCTTGCGGGAGAGATGAGCGGCCACATATTTTTTGCCGACAGATATTTCGGCTATGATGACGCCGTGTACGCGAGCCTGAGACTTCTGGAGGTGATCAAAAAGGCCGGAGAGCCGTACAGCACAAAGGCGCTTTTAAAAGGCGCGCCTGTTATGGCGTCCACTCCGGAGATAAGGTTTGAATGCCCGGATGAGGTCAAGTTCAGGATAGTTGATAAGGTCAGGGAGAAGTTCAAGGACTATCCGTCTGTCACCATTGACGGTATCAGGATAAAGTTTGACGACGGCTGGGCCCTGATAAGGGCGTCCAACACCCAGCCCGCGCTGGTCATGCGGTTCGAGGCAAAAGATGAAAAAAGACTCAGTGAGATAAGAAGTTTTGTTGAGTCCGGCCTTAAGAAAATAATGGAGGAATAAAAAGTATGATGAAGCGGTATAAAGCGCTCGTTGTTGATGATGCCGAGATGTTCCAGAAGATCTACAAGAGCATACTTTTGGCCGACGGTTTTAAGGTGTTTATCGCGAACAACGGCGCTGAGGCCTTAAAGAGCGTCATGGAGGATAAACCCGACATTATGCTTCTTGATATAAATATGCCGATAATGGACGGGTATAAAGTGCTCGAGCATGTAAAGTCAAATGATGACCTTGCCTCGATCCCTATCCTTGTACTGTCTTCACGCGGACAGCCCGAGGAAATAGAAAAGGCCATGGACCTCGGTGCTGACGGCTATCTGATAAAAACAACTTCAAAGCCTAAAGAGGTCGTGGCAAAAATAAAAGAAGTTTTGGAAAGACAGGAGGAATAAAATGACAATTTTCAGGATAAAAGCATTGTTCTTTGCGATCATTTTCGTTTTTGCCGGCCTGATAACCGGGTGTGACACTTATGAGGACTACGGCACTGCGCTGATCACCACCCATGAGCGGACCAAGATCGAGGTAAAGCAGATAGATTTTCAGAACATTAAGATATCCATACGGCGGTACCGCGCGATGAATAACGGCAAAAACCCCGAGTCCCTTGAAGAAATAGGAAAGTTCATGGGGACTACGCTTGACCCGGAACTTTATTCGTACGACCCTGAAACAGGAGATGTAACGCAGGCGCCGCAGTTCAGATAAGTTATTTCATTCTCCTGAGGATCTTCGGGAAAAACATGAGCATTTCCGCCTGGTATTTTTTGTAAACTTCCCAGAGCTTTATGGCAAGCCGTCCGTAATTGCCTGAGCATGCCACTTTTTAATTGCCATGCCCTGTTATTTCTGCTATAACTACAAAAAAACATATAATTGGCTGTTAAATTTGTCCCACCTCCGGGGTGGGACTGGTTGCTTCTGCAAGCATAATAAATATCCAAATTTATCACTATTCCACATATTAATAAATATTAAATAAAAACCGATCTTAATTCTATAAAATTACCGTATATCTCAGTACGTATGGGACATATTTGCCTTGACATAACCCAAGGCAGTGTATAAATTGATGAAAGTAATAGAATAAAGTTAAAAAAACTGTTATGTGTAAAAAATGAATAAAATCGATCGTATACTTTATTATGCATTAGTAATTTCGTTTATATTTATAAATGAAACTACGATACAGTGGCTTCTTGCAATACATGTTGGTGGAATGGGAGTGACTGAAGGATTTAATGATGCCTTTAAGTATTTTACACTTAGTGGGTACTTGTTTTTTAGCGCATTCAGGCTCATCCCGTATTCAATATTATATTTTTCCCTTAAATATTTAATAAAGAAGAAAAATAATAATTATATAGGCATGGGCTGGGGTGCTTTAATAGGTGTGTTATTTATAATAATATGGGGTTCATGGGAAGCACAGCACTCATATTATACTGATGCCCATACATCATCCACAACTGCTATAGTATTTTTATTTTTGCCAATATACTCTATCGCCACAGGTCTTATTGGCGGTTTAACTGGCTATGCAATAAATTATGTATTTAATAAATCAAAAACACATAACAAATAAATTAACGCTGACCATTTTTTCTTACGGCCTAAAAGGCAGGCCGCAAGAAAAAACGTCAGGTTATTAAAGCGTTATGCAAAAAAACTTTTGATCATTTTTTACGAGGAATTCAATGGTTAGTGTAAGTGAAACAGCAAATGCATATTTATTGGCTGCAGAAAGATGCGAAGAACAAAGGCGAATAAATCAGAATCAAGTGGAGTGGTTACTTGTGCCTGCGGTTACTAATAGAGCATTTTCGATAGAGCTTTATTTAAAAGCAATTCTAAAAAACGATGGGGCTTTAAAAGAAGGTCACAGACTCCATCAGCTTTTTGGCGCTTTAAAACATGAGCGTAGGACGCAAATTATTGAAGAGACAGGCTTGGATAGCCAAGAGTTCCAAAGAGACTTAACAAAGATTTCTAACGCATTCGTTGAATGGCGGTATCTATATGAAAAAGACGATATAAAAATAGCGTGGGATTTTCTTCAGAAATTCTCAAGTGCTGTGAAAAGCACATTCGAGAAATATGTTAAAAAAGCATAACAAGGGCCTTTGAGTCGGACGCGCCAAAAAGCGGTGCGTCGCTCAAGGCCAACGTGTTATGCATAGAAAATACTTTGTTGAACGTTGAAAGAGATCATTCACAATTTAAAAATTACTTTAATGGAGTGAAGCTCCCCGCCTACAAGGCGGGGCATCTAACGACTCCCTAAAATAATTCAAGTTGATTCGGATGCTTCTCTTCCTTCCAATGATATTCAATATATTTTTTTATCACTTCTGCTGTTACCTT
>BDTR01000017.1 GCA_002897775.1 bacterium BMS3Bbin08
CATGATTCCTCGATATCTCTTTAAATATATTCTTTACTCTTTCTTGTATATCTCCTCTCAGTATCCATTTCCGATATTTTGGTGCCCATACTAAATGATATTTTGTATCATAGACCGCATGACTTGTTCTTTTTATCCCCATGTGCTAAATATAGCACATTACCCTTTTCCTTAAAAAAGGTGAACTTTTTCATCCCCGTTTACAAAACGGGGTATTCAAAGTTCGATTTAAATAAACATGGTGATTTTTGGGATAAGTTTCTATTTTCTGGATATGGAATATGGTACTTGTTATCTCTGATATGGATTTATAAAATGGGAAAGAAAACAAGTGCATAACAAATCATTGCAGAGGGACAAGAACCAGCGGTCTTCTTTTCAGTTTGATTAGATTTTTTGTTTTCCATCGTCTATACTCCTTGTTAACAGTTTCAATGGTTCTTGCCCCTGAATTTTACGTTGGGTGTGTTAAAATTACAAAAGGGGAAGAAGAATATGAAGAGACCAAATTTAATAATTATCGTTTCATTACTATTGCTAATCGCTACACCAAGCTTTGCGACCAAACTCGTACGTAACCCGTTATCCGACTTAGAAGTAAAATCTCATATTATCGTCATTGGTAAAGTAACTAAGACTGAATTGAAATTAGTAGAAGATAAACCCGTGTTTGGTACCATGCGCCATTATGAAGCTACGGTTAGTGTTATTTCAATATTAAAGGGCAAATTGGAAATTCAATCGTTCACGTTACCCTTTACTACATGCGACATTGAATGCTTTGATGTAGAATTAAAAGAAGGACAGAAAGCCACTTTCTTTTTGCAATCGGTAGAGCAGGGAATCGCAACCCTATCGTTTCCTGGTGGAGTTGCAATTTTTCCAGAGGGATATTTTTATTAATACAACACCTAACCAGGCAAAAATCAGGGGGACGTTGCTAACTTAATAACTTGCTCTTATTGACTATCGCCCGCCTTTTGATAAAATATAGCTATGCCGCAAACAAGCCGAATAAATATACCTGGCAGAGTATCTCGTATAATTAACAGAGGGATAGAACGTAAAGATACATTTAAAGATGATAATGATAAGCAGGGATTTCTAACTTGCTTCGAAGCCAACCTCAAATACACAAGTTCTAAATGTTACACGTGGGTGTTGATGTCAAACCATCTGCATCTTATGATATGCGCCGGAGCAGACGGTATAAGCGCGACAGAGATAGTATGAAGGGAAGCGGTATAAAATGATTATTAAGTTATTAACGTCCCTTCGCTTGGTTCGGGCGGCTGATGCCATGAAAATTTAAAAAATATATCAAAATTATTGGTTTTTTCCCACATTGCTAATTGTATTATCATTCCCTTTTACACATCTTGGTTGGATGATTTTTAGTTTAAATTTTTTTAAAGACAAAACACTTTCACCAATCGACGATTTCTTGATGTATTTTTTTATGTGGCCTAGCCTCTTGCTGGATTCAATCGGAATAATGATTACAAATCATTCCCTTGGTCTTATTCCAAATGCAATTGGATGGGGTCTCGTCGGTCTAGGAATATCATCCATTAGGACAGTTGTTAGAAAATATCATCTGAAAAAATTAAAAATCTAACAAACCAATGCACCTGACCTTTTTCCGCTGCGCTCCAAAAGGCAGGTGATTTCTGTGTTAGCCGTATGGAAATAAAATATGAAATATCTTTCTGAAAGTCCGCAACATTCACCTGGCGTTAAACGATGGCAAATACTATTAGGAATGGTTGCATTCATTATTATACTTGGTATTTTTTATTACATTCCCATTAACACCCAACCAAACAAAGAACAAATTACTAAGCAAAGAGAAAAATCTACTTCTGAAATTAAAAAGGTGACATATTTTGTAAAATCTCAAACTGAATTAAGTGATGATGATGCATTAAATATAGCTTATCGGATTTTAAATTATTACTGGGAGCGTGACCCCAAAGAATTTACTTGCACAATGGTAGAATTATTGGGTACCCACGATCTTACAGCTACAACAGGAGATCAAGAATTGGACAAAATAACTCAAGAAGTAAGGCAAGAACTAAAACAATCGGGGATAGACCCAAACAAAAAGAGATTGACGTTCAAGGTAGATTTTATTATAAATGGTCAGGTTGGAACTGACGTATTTAATGTGTATCTACCCGGCCATGATATAGAAATGATAAACACTAGATAATGACTGCCTAATAGAGAAGAAAGGGGTCAGCCTCCCGTAAAGCTAATTAAAAAACATATATGGTACGGGTCCCGACATATCGGGATCTTCGTGGAATTTATCCCGTCTTATTCGGTACTTCGACAAATAAAGGCAGGTGGGGTCAGGTCTTGTTTCTTGCAACGGAAGAAACGTGTAATAGAAGCGGTAGAGAGATATGGCTATAGTCAGAAAGAAGTTGTAGATTATTTAGGGATTCACTATTCTGTAGTAAGCAGATTACTTAAAGGATAGCCAAAGAATGCAAGAAACAAGACCTGACCCTACTCTTCCGTTCAAAACAGTTTTCTAGCATGTTAATACTCTACTGATCTGCATCACTGATGCAGGCGTTAGCAGAGAGAAATGAAAGATAACCCCAAGGTCAAAATTGAGAAGGAACGCACAATTCATACATATGCAGAACTGTGGCATACCTCAAAATGTTTACTCAAAAAAGGGCAAGATAATGAAGCAGCTTCGTTTCATCAATTTATGGCAAGCTTAGTTTTTACTGCGTTTACATTAGAGGCATATCTCAATCATATTGGGGCCAAAATATTTACATGTTGGAATGATCTTGAACGCTTATCACCAAAAGAAAAAATAAATGTAATTGCTGAAAAGCTTTCTGTCCAGGTTGACTACGGGAAACGACCATGGCAAATAATGAAAAAACTATTCGGATTTAGGAATGATATTGCTCATGGAAAGTCTGTAGAAATTAAATCAGAAGAAGTGATTCCGCTCATCAATCATACTGAAGATATTCACGACTCTCTGCGAACTAGTTGGGAGATGTTCTGTACTGAAAGAAAGGCAATTAAGGCCAGAGAAGATGTTGAAAATATTATTAAGACAATTCATAAGGCATCTGGCATCAAGGACGATTACCCATTTGTATTTGGATTGAATTTTGGAAGTGCTACTGTTATAGAATAAAGACTGCTAACAAATTGATGGTCATGAACGAGTACCACAAGAGATTTTAAAGAGGGTTGGGGTCAAATCTTTATTCATGACAATTATGTCACAATTAAAGATCTGACCCCATAATCTGATTTTCATTTCTTCATGATTAAAGATATATTTATGATTATTGAGTTAGTACAAACAAACGGTCCCGACGACTTCGAATTTCCTGAATTGAAGAAACGTGCTAAGGAAAGCTCACGGGCTTCAAAAACAAAACATTATAAAGCTCTATCACATGGTAAAGAAGTCGCATTTGTGTCCCTTGAACGTTGGCCTGAATTTAACCAGATGGTCGTCTATGAAATTTTTGTTCCTTTTTCTATCCGACAGCAAGGGGTCGGAACAGCAGTGTTAAATGAAATTGAACATATATCAGCACGTGAAGGACTCGCAGATATTCGACTCAGACCTTCACCGCTTGGCACAGATATAACTAAGGCTGCATTAATTGATTGGTATAAAAAACGGGGCTATGATTGTGATACATCTGTTTCGGATGATTTAATCAAACGTATTTAAATGAAAGCCTAACAACCAGATGGACATGAACGAGAGGCACAGGACACTGTTTGAGGCAGCGTGAGATTTAAGTCTGCGAATCGTCTTATTGGTTGAGTTTATCATTCAGTGCCTCTCGTCAGTCATCAGGGCGTTAGGAAGACTTATTGAACTTGATCGACAAGTGCGAGTGTGGTCTAAGCTATGTCGCTGGGCATCCTGATAATGAAGAACGCCACCGTATTGTGCACGAAGAGTACTTGAACGGACCACAGCTGTCGGTTTTCACCACCGGAGAAAAAGTGGCCGAGGTCGATGAGTTTGCTGTAGTGCGGGTGTCGGATGAATCAACAGAAGAAGTACGCTCTGCTGCCGCAAAGTTGGCGCGTGCTGCACATTATTCAACCCCAGGGGATTCCATTGGTTACGATGGGTCTACTGGTCACGAACTGATTGTGTATGCGCTTCTTCATGGCGAACACGCGATAGGATATTTACTCATAGGCAAGACGAGACGCTCGTGGTGTTTACGTTGGATCGGTCAGGGAAAAGCTGAACTCATTTCTAAAGAAGCAAACCTTGATGAGAGAATAGTTATTGCTCGTATATGGATTGCAAAAAATTATCAGAGAAAGGGGCTCGCAAGACGACTGATCGAGGTGGTGGCAACAACAGAAAAACAAGAGGTTAGCAATATGACATATCAACTGCGATTTACTGCTGCTGGCACGTGTCTCATTCAGGCACTCGTTCCTGACACGTGGTATGGTGATGGTGATGCTTTCGACTTACAAGATATCCTTGAAAGGAGCTCGTGACTGAGCCTCCTAACAAGGCGTTGGAGATTGAACGAGTACCAGCGGTGACCTTTTTGCTTTTAATATTTTGAGGAGTGCAAATCAGCTTTCGGCAAGTTGGTGAGCTTCATGGTACTCACTCAACTTTGCTGTCAATAAAGAGGATTCAATACAATGTTTCAGGGACTAACTAAAGAACTGCAAACTCCGAAAGATTTATTGGCTAAATTACATTGCGATTTTGCACGAATTAAGGCTAATCCTCTTGATGTGTATGCAGCTTTTGATTTCTTTGTGACTGCTGAACATATACCTGATTGGGTTAACGATATACCTATCAAAAGAAAGGTGCCACTTCTTAAGATTGTCTCACATATTGCTAATGGTGCAAAGCATTTTAAGGCAACTGACCCTAAACTTAAGTCAGTGGAAAATGTTCATGAGAGAAAAGGTGCTTTTCAAGCTGGAGCGTTTCAACCCACTGCCTTCGATGTTGGTGACTTAATTATTGAGCTGAAAGGCGATGAGGCAAATCTGTTTGGGTCAGAAATATCAGTAAGAGAACTTGCTCAGAAGGTTATAAAATATTGGACTGCTCAAATTACATAAAAATTGGACCTGTTACATATACGGAATTGCTACTAATAAAAAGCAGCTAACAAATTGATGGATGGAATGCGAACCAGCAGGCCTCTTTTTGACTTTGAATAGTGTGAGGTTTGCAAATCGTTTTTTATGCACTTTGAAGTGCTTCAGGTTCGCATCCCTCATCATGGCGTTAGATAAATATGAGAAAAAATGAGGGTAAATTCTATGGCTAATGGATTTCATATTGCACAATCAGCGGTAAATCCAAATACAAAATATATTGGCGCAAATATCAACTTTGGGAGTTCTGGTTCTATAGGGTCGGCTCTTTTTTGGAAAGAAAGTCGAAAATAAATGAAAAAAATAATATGGTGGTTATTGTTGATTTTTGCCATAAATTCGCGATTATGTGTATAATATGTATATATATACACAGGAGGTAAAAATGAGAACAAATGTCGTTATTGACGATGACTTGATGAAATCTGCCCTTAAGTTGTCTGGTCTGAGAACAAAGAAGGATGCTATAGAGATTGGACTAAAGCTGTTAGTGGAATTCAATCGTCAGGCAAAAATTAGAGATTTTCGAGGCAAACTGAACTGGGTTGGTGATCTGGATAAAATGCGGACAGATAAATGATATTGGTAGACTCATCGGTTTGGATTGACTATTTCAATGGCAAAAAAACTTCCAAGACTGATTGGCTGGATTCAGTACTGGGGATCAAGCCTATTATAATTGGAGATCTTATTCTGGCTGAAGTTCTACAAGGTTTTCAAGACGAAAAAGACTTTAAAACGGCCAAAAGGTTGCTCCTGAACTTTCCGTTCATGGATATGGTGGGGCAAGAACTGGCTATTAAGAGTGCAAAGAATTATCGCATTCTCCGAAAAAAGGGTATAACGGTCCGGAAGACTATTGATGTAATGATTGGAACTTTTTGTATTAATCATCAAATTCCCCTATTGCATGATGATAGAGATTTTGACCCACTGGAAATATATTTAAAACTTAAAACTGTGAAGATCTAACCGGTCGTTCAACTTTTCGTAAAGCCCGCCTGAGACGGGCAGGTTTGTTAGAAAATTATTGAGATCGGAACTTGATAATTTTCTGCGCGCAATCAAACCCATAACCCGACGGAGATGAGGACATGATCGTTTTTCAGATGATGGGAATCGCGGTTGCAGTGTTCCTTTTTTTATTCCTTGCTTTTTATGCGCTCTATCGCGTGTTTAAAAAGGAGGCTGAGCCTTTTGTTGATAAGGACAAAATGCCGCTTTTGCGTCCTGTGCCGATCCCGACCAGGAACCGGAATTTTTTCATGAGGGTTTTGGTCTGGATCTTTGATGTCAGGAAATGGGAACTTATGGAGAACTGGCATTTCAGGATAAAGGATGACTCTGAAACCGTGGAGATCGTGGTTCCCGGGGGTTTTACTTTTGACGGCGCTTCGATCCCGCGGCTGTTCCGGGCCTTCCTGAGCCCGGTGGGCCTGCTGCTGATACCGAGCCTGATCCATGATTATGGTTACAGGCACGACCAGTTATGGAAAAAGAACGACGACGGAGAGATCGTTCCGCACAGGGAAAAAGCAGGTCGAAAATACTGGGATGAACTCTTCAGGGATATTGGTAAAGAGATAAATGGTTTTGCTTTTGTTGATCATATCGCTTATCTTGGAGTCAGGCTTGGCGGTTGTGGTAAGTGGAATGAATACCGGAAAAATGAAAAACCGCCTGTAAAGCCTTCATATGGTTTTTTCCCGAACATAGTTAAACATTTGCCTGAGGCGGATATCCCGGTTGAAGGTTTGCAGTCCTACCTGTTGCAGGGAGAAAATCAGCAGGGCATATTTATGCGTTTTGACAGGGATGCCTCTTTCCCGGAACATGCTCACGAGGCGCAGTGGGGAATTGTGCTGGACGGAGAGATCGAACTGCTCATTAACGGGACGAAAAAAACTTTTAAAAAAGGCGATACGTATTTTATCCCTGAAGATACACCTCACAGTGCTGAGATAAAAGCAGGCTACAGGGACTTTACACTGTTTAATCAGAAAGACCGCTTCAATATAAAAGAAAAGAAATGAGTTTTAATCTGGGAAAAATTGTGCCGTGGGGAAGGTCTTTCGACGAATACGTAAAAATGTTTGCCCTGTCAAAAAATGAAAAAAATCAAACCGAAAAAAACAGTCAAAGCCAAAAGACTCTCTTTCCCGGATGATGAAAAGGATCATCCGTGGCTTTCCACGCTGCTGGAAGCTTTTTACATTGTTGACAGCGGAGTCGCAGGGGCGATCGAGGCAGAAATAAAAAAAGGCAGGAACCTGGCCTGCGTCAAGGGCTGTCCGAACTGCTGCAGTACGCACAGGGACATTCCTGTTTACCCGCTGGAACTGGTGGGAATATCCTGGTATGTGACTGAAAAAATGACAGGCCATGAGCGCGAAACACTCAGGGACCAGCTTGAAAATTTCGATAAACAGGGGCCATGCCCTTTTCTTATTGAAGGGGTCTGCTCAATACATAAGGTAAGGCCGCTGGCGTGCAGGCAGTTCAATGTTTTCCGAAGGCCGTGCGACAGGGGAGAAGACCCGTACTACACCAGGCGTGAGGATGTGCTGGAGCCTGTGCGAGAGCATGTTGACCAGGCTTTTTTCATAATGCTGCCGTTCTACGGCGTGGAAAAAGAGACTGACAGGACCAGGGCTGTTGAAAGGGGAGATATGCACAAGATAGCAAGGGTCATGCAGGACTGCAACTGGAAGAGCCTGGCTGAGATGATGGATAAATATGACGACAAACAAAAGAAACACTAAAATATCGAAACCCGAAACAAATCCAAAATTCTAATTTTCAAAACATATTTAGGACATTATATTTTTGGTTATTCGATATTGTTTAGAGCTTCGGATTTAGGATTTCGAATTTATGCGCAATCGGATGATTGCTCAGTTATTTCCCGGATAGACTCTTCGGTGATCTGTATAAGCCTCTTTAATTCCTGATGGGAGATACTCAAAGGCGGCATAAGGACCACTACATTACCCAGCGGTCTTATGATAAGGCCCTTTTCCCCGGCCCTGCCGCAGACCTTTCCGGCTATTTTTTGTTTCATTGGATAAGGCTGTTTTGTTTTTTTATTCTTAACAAGCTCTATGCCGATCATAAAACCCCTTTGTCTCACTTCACCAACATGCGGAAGATCCGCGATCCTTAGGAGCTTTTTTTTAAGTAGTTCTGTTTTTTTCCGCATTTTAGAGATGGTTCTTTCTTTTTTGAACAATTTGAGACTGGCAATGGCAGCAGCGCTTGCCAGCTGATTCCCGGTGTAGGTATGCCCATGGAAAAAGGTCTTTAAGTCTTTGAACTCTCCGAGAAACGCTTTGTAGATCTTTTCAGTCGCAATGGTGGCCGCGAGCGGAAGATAGCCCCCGGTAATTCCTTTTGCAAGACAGAGAAGGTCAGGGCTTACTTTTTCATGTTCGCACGCGAACATTTTGCCTGTTCGTCCAAAGCCGGTAGCAACTTCATCGGCTATCATCAGTATATTGTATTTCCTGCACAGCCTTCGCGCGCCTTTTAAATACCCTGCCGGAGCTGTCAGCATTCCTCCCGCGCCCTGGACAATGGGTTCCAGGATCAGCCCGGCTATCTTTTTGTGATACCGCTTCATTAAATTTTCCATTTTTGTCAGACAGAGGAGCTTGCATGAGGGGTATTTTTTGCGCAGTTCGCACCTGTAGCAGTATGGGGAGGGGGCCTTAAATGATCTGAACAGCAAGGGAGCGAATGCATTGTGGAATGTGTCTATCCCCCCGACGCTTACCGCGCCCAGAGTGTCGCCGTGGTATGCGTTGTTCAGGCACAGGAACTGTGTTTTTTCTCCGGCCCCTTTATGCTGCCAGTACTGAAACGCCATTTTAAGCGCGATCTCCACAGCAGTTGAGCCGCTGTCCGAGTAAAAGACCCTGGTCAGCCCGGGGGGTGTTATTTCCACAAGCCTTTCAGACAGCTCAATGACAGGCGGGTGAGTAAGCCCGAGCAGGGTCGAATGACTGATCCTGTCGACCTGGCCTTTTATCGCTTCATCTATTTCTTTTTTCCGGTGTCCGTGTATATTGACCCAGATAGACGAAACACCGTCCAGATACCAGCGGCCTGTGATGTCTTTAAGAAAGGAGCCTCTGCCTTCGGTAATTATTAACGGGTTCTCCTTTGCCCAGTCCCTCATCTGGGTAAAAGGGTGCCACAGGCGCTTCTTATCATTCGTTTCGAAGTGTTTTTTTAATGACTGAATACCCATATTCCGGCCGCTTTTTTAGTGGTGACTGCGATTATACCGTTACAGTTAATCGTTGTCAATAAATAGAAAATCCCTGTTTCATTGTCCCGCGGCCGGGTCTTGAAGGGCTTTACAAGGTGAAAGATTCAAGGGTATAATATTCAAATGAGCAAAAAAACAGCGCTGTTTCTTATACTGATTTCTGTACTAGCCGGCTATTTTATAGGGACAAATCTGGACATTTTTTCATCCGGACCGACCCTGTATCAGCGCGCTTATATGCCCCGTGTTTCCGGGACACTTACTGAAAAAAGCATGGCTTTTTCAGATATAGTCAGGGCCATAAGTCCGACTGTTGTCAACATATCTACTACAAAGACAGTAAAAAGAGATCGTTTCCCCTTTTCCGAGTTTTTTGACAGCCCGTTCAATGATTTTTTTGAGCCTTTCCGTTCGCCCAGAAAGCGGAAAGAGCAGAGCGGCGGTTCAGGGGTGCTTGTTTCATCTGACGGTTACATAATCACAAACTACCATGTGGTGGAAAAGGCCGATGAAATAAAGGTTACGCTCTATGACAAGGAGGATTTTTCAGGCAAGATCATCGGGTCTGACCCTAAGACAGACATTGCGGTCATAAAGATCTCCGCAAAGGACCTGCCTGCCGTACAATGGGGCAATTCAGACAGCCTGCAGGTCGGGGAGTTTGTGCTGGCGTTCGGCAACCCGTTCGGGTTCAGCCACACGGTTACCATGGGAATAGTAAGCGCGGTTGGAAGGGAAAACGTTGGGATCGCTGATTACGAGGATTTTATCCAGACTGACGCGGCAATAAATCCTGGTAATTCAGGCGGCCCCCTGGTTAATATCAAAGGTGAACTGGTCGGCATAAACGCGGCTATCTTTTCCCGCACGGGCGGATACCAGGGCATAGGTTTTGCTATTCCGAGCAATATGGCCAGGCTGGTGATGGACCAGCTTATTAAAGAGGGCAAGGTCACAAGGGGATGGCTTGGTGTGACCATACAGAGGATCACACCGGAACTCGCAAAGGAATTTGGACTTAAAAAAGCCAGAGGTGCACTGGTCGGTGATATTCTCAAGGGAAGCCCCGCTGAAAAAGCAGGAGTTCAGAGAGGGGATGTGATCCTTGAGGTCAATGGTAAAAAGATCGATCATGTAGAGGCCCTTAGGAACACAGTGGCACAGAGTAAGGTAGGAAGCAGGGTGCGGCTGAAGATGATCCGGGATGGCAAACCAATGACGCTTAAGGTAAAGATCGAGGAACTTCCCCAGGATGTGGCTGAATTGTCGACCGGCAAATCCGAAGAGCGCGTAACAGAAGAAGACGCGCTGGCAGGTGTCAGTGTGGTGGACCTGACGACCGATATAGCCAAGCAGCTCGGACTTTCGCGTGAAGAGGACGGCGTTGTGATAATCAGGGTCGAGCTCTATAGCAACGCGGAAGAAGCAGGGCTTAAAAAAGGCGACGTGATCCAGGAAATTAATAAGAGGAATATTAATAACCTGCGTGACTTTAATAATACGGTGTCACGCATAAAGGAGGGAGACACAGTGCTTTTGTTCGTTAATAGAGGCGGCAAGAAGTTTTATATAACCCTTAAAGTATTTTCATAAGAAGGAAGGTGAAATTATGGTTGCCAGGATACTTTTTTTATTGGTTTTTGCGGCAGGAGGTTACCTGCTGGGAGTAAGGGCGGAAATGCCTCGCGAGGGGCTTGGACTTGGTACGGGAATAGGCGTGCTCGGTCTTGTTATGGAGCTGTTGTTCAGCAAGTCAAAGGCCGCTACCATATTCAGCGGGCTTATAGGACTGACATTAGGCATCCTGTTTGCCAGGCTGCTTTATTATCCGGTTAGCACCCTTTTTAGCGGAGCGTACGCGGACTATGTGTCGGTAGTTCTTAACGCGGTGTTCGGATACAGCGGCCTGCTGCTGGGACTGAGAAAGGGCCAGGATTTTTCGCTGTCAGGTCTGGTGAACTCCCTGAAGGGGGTTGATGAGGAAAACCTCAAGATCTTAGATACCAGTGCCATAATAGACGGAAGGATAGCTGATGTATCTGAAGCGGGATTTGTGGAAGGGGTATTTATAATCCCGCAGTTTATCCTGCAGGAGCTTCAGCATGTCGCTGACTCGGCAGATTCGCTGAAAAGGGCAAGGGGCAGGAGGGGGCTTGATGTCCTGCATAAGATCCAGAAGATGTCCACCATCAAGGTGAAGATAATAGATGAGGACTTTCCCAAGATCAAAGAGGTGGATTCCAAGCTTGTTGCCCTTGCCAAAATGCTCAACGGTAAGATAGTAACCAATGATTTTAATCTGAACAAGGTGGCTGAGCTTCAGGGAGTGTCAGTGCTCAATATCAATGAACTTGCAAGCGCCCTCAAGCCCGTAGTTCTTCCGGGCGAAAGCATGAACGTCTTCGTAGTCAAGGAGGGCAAGGAATCCAGCCAGGGTATTGCCTATCTGGAAGACGGCACCATGGTTGTTGTTGATAATGCCAGAAAACTTATAAACAAAAATATTGATGTTACAGTGACCAGTGTGCTCCAGACCACAGCCGGCAGGATGATATTCACAAAGCCCAGGGAAGCCTTAGACCGTGAAGAACTGAAAATGGCCGGGCACTGATGGGCATTAAGGTTGTTGCCATAGTCCCGGCAGCCGGTATAGGACAAAGGTTCAGCGGTTCTGTTAGAAAATCGCTTGCCTCAGTCGCGGGAATGCCTGTTTTGATCCATACCCTGAAACGGCTTCAGCAGGCAGGGCCTGTCACAGAGATCATCCCTGTGGTGAGAACTGAAGACACGGACAGGGTATCTGAAATGGTCAGGGAGTATGAACTGGACAAGATCAGGCGGGTGGTCCCCGGAGGCCGGGAAAGACAGGATTCGGTATACAATGCGTTAAAGCAGATCAAGGAAGAAAGCGTGGTCATGGTCCATGACGGCGTGCGGCCCGTTATTTCTACTGAGCTGATCGAAAAGCTTATCAAAGAGCTTGACGGTTTTGACGGCGTAGTGCCCGCGGTTCCGGTGAAGGATACTCTCAAGAAAGCCGGCGATGACGGCACTGTGCTTTCCACTGAAGCGCGTGACAAACTATGGTCTGTTCAGACCCCGCAGGTCTTTCCTCTTAACGTTATAAAAAAGGCGTATGACAGCGCCTTTGCGGAGGGTTTCTATGCAACAGACGATTCAGCCCTTGTCGAAAGAACAGGGGGCAGGGTCAGGATCATAGAAGGCAGTCCGTTCAATATAAAGATCACGACGCCTGAGGACCTTGATATGGTCGAATTTTTACTCGCCTTTACCAGAAAGCCCCGCCATTTACAGCGGGGATGAATGGTAGGACGAGCCTCGCCGAAGTACTGCATTGCAGTACGAAGGCGGGCTAATACGAGAAAGGCAGGAAAGAGTTTCGATATGAGAATAGGTTCAGGTTTTGACTCGCACAGGCTTGTTGAGGGCAGAAAGCTGGTCATAGGGGCGGTTGAAATACCTTTTGAAAAGGGCCTGCAGGGCCATTCTGACGCGGACGTGCTCTGCCACGCGATAATAGACTCAATATTAGGCGCCCTGGGGCTGGGAGATATAGGCGCGCATTTCCCGGATACCGACAGCCGGTGGAAAGACGCATCAAGTATTGAGATGTTGTCTAAGACCGTTGAACTTATGAAGCAAAACGGTTTTGATGTCGCGTGGATCGACTCTACGGTCATCGCGGAAAGGCCGAAGATAGGGCCTTTTATTGACAGGATGAAGGAAAACATTGTAAAGGCCGGCATACCGTCGGGTTTGATCAGTATAAAAGCAAAGACCAATGAGGCCATGGGCTTTATCGGCAGGGGTGAGGGTATCGCGGCGCAGGCAATATGCCTGCTGAGGCCCGCATAATTCTATAAAAAAGGCCTGGACTTGGCTATAATATTATAATTACCGGTGAATCGCGGAGGTTAAATTGAAATACAAGGGCCCCATTCTTGTTATCCTTATAATTATTGCAGTAGCTGCCCTGATATTCCTTCCTGAAAGGCATTTGTACATGGAGATCGCAGAGGTCAATTCTCCTGCGCCTGATTTTGAGCTCAGCGATTCAAACGGCAAAATATGGAAGCTCTCCGACCTGAGGGGTAAGGTTGTATTCATTAACTTCTGGGCTACATGGTGCACAACATGCAAAGGTGAAATGCCTTACAAAGAAGCCCTCTATGAAAAGATGAAGGATAAGCCTTTTCAGATGTTCGGTGTTCTCTTCAGAGATGATCCCGCTAACCTGGTTTCGTACTTTAAGAAACATAAGGTCAGCTTCCCCACTCTTATAAGCCCGGGCAATGAAATGGCGAGATTATACGGCATTACAGGTGTCCCGGAGACATTTATTATTGATAAAGAGGGCATTATAAGAGAAAAGCTGGTCGGCCCCAGAGATTGGGGCAATGAAGAGACCATGGCAATGATCGAGAAGTGGTTGTAAGCCCTGAACCACGTTGGGTACAGGGCAGAGGTATGGCATAGAGTATGAATGAATAACGAGCTTAGGGACATTGCTATATCTTCAGGAATGTCTGCCTTTGGAGTTGGCAGTATAGATGACTTAAGGCCTCATTTCGAAGCGCTTCCCACTGAACAGACCGAAGGGCTTTCTTATGGAATATCCATTGGGGTAAGAGTCTCTGACGCTGTTTTAAAAGGCATTATAGTAGGCCCCACCCGCCATTATCTTCATCACTACAAGATGCTTAACCTGCTTCTGGACCAGACCTCCCTGGAAATAGCGCTTGCGATCCAGGCTAAGGGGTATAACGCCCTTCCCATACCTGCAAGCCAGATAGTGGACTGGAAAAAGCAGACAGCCCATCTTTCCCATAAGATGATAGCGCTGAGGGCCGGTATGGGATGGATCGGAAGGAACAACCTGCTTGTGCATCCTCAGTTCGGTTCAAGGATAAGGATCGCGACAGTGCTTACGGACATGCCGCTTAAGACTGATACGGTCCTGCAAAGGGACTGTGCCGGATGCAGTGAATGCTTAAAGGCGTGCCCTGTGTCAGCTATTGGAAAGTCACATGAACAATGGGACAAAACAGCATGCCTTGAAAAACTGAAATATTTTGCCAAGGTCCATAATGTGGGCCAGTATATATGCGGTTTGTGTGTGAAAGTGTGTAAGCCGTAAGCATACCAACGATGAGTTAACTTGACGAGTGCCCAGAAAGAACCTAAGTTGCAGAATAATGATTGAATGAGTAAAAAATAAAATGCAAAAAAAGCGCCCTGTGGCACTCGTTCAAGTTGAACGACCGGTTATGTGCCTCTTACTATGTTTAGCTTGTTAACCAGCAGAAGCATACACATGCACTTCTTCTTCCAGTCGATCCATTAATTTATCTTTTTCTGCCTCAAGGTCATATCGTGCCTGAAGATTTATCCAAAACCTTTCCGAAAGGCCGAAATAACGTGATAGTCTCAAAGCCGTATCTGGTGTAATAGAACGCTTGCCCTGTACAATTTCGTTAATACGACGAGCAGGCACATTTATATCCTTAGCTAATCTGTATTGACTTATCTCCATTGGCTTAAGAAATTCTTCCATCAGGATTTCACCCGGGTGAATTGGGGGCAATCTTTTTTTAGTCATATCTCCTCCTAATGATAATCAATAATTTCTACGTTATGGGCATCTCCTCCATGCCATTCAAAGCAGATGCGCCAACGTATGTTAATGCGGATGCTGTATTGGCCTTTTCTGTCTCCAGACAGCTTTTCAAGATGGTTAGAATGTGGAATACGCAAATCCTGGAGAGCTTCTGCAGCATCCAGTATTTCAAGTTTTCGTCGAGAAATTTGATGAATACTCGGCGGTATTTTGCGAGAGAACTGGCGGTTAAAGAGTTTTTCAGTCTCCTTGCTCGCGAAACTTTTTAACATTTATCTGATAATACCGCATGGCGTTCATATTGTCAAGCGTTATTATTGATCTTTACACATAACGTGAAAATGGAGGTGACGCTGGTAAGCGTCACCTCCATTGCTTTGTTAGCCCCTGTTTATCTTCTCTTTAAATATCTTTTCAAATCACGGTAGTAATTTTCGTGTGGACCAATCATAATTAATTCTAACCCATCATTAATCATTCTGTAGGAAAGGAGATACTGAATAGTTTTGATTTTGAACTTATGAATATATACACTACGAAGGTCTCCTTTCTTTTCTTCCCCAACAAAATGATTTTCTATTATTCTTTTAATCTCTTTATCTAATATTCTTTTTTCTTGTTTTAAAAACTTTTTGATTTTGTTTTCAAATATTCTTGATTGATAGATTTTCATCTGCTATCCAAACTTATATTTAGATTTTTCACCTCGCTCTAATTCTTCTATTCCAATAAATATTTCTTTGATAAGACTATAGGTTAAGTCTGGATTTTCCTCGGCACATTTGCCTATTTTGGCCCAGTGTTCAATTTGACCAGTTAAGGATCTATGGTCTATACGGCTGAATTTCCTTGCTTCATCAACCAGTTCTTCAGATATTCGTACTGCTGTTGCCATAGTGTTTGCCTCCATGTTTCATATTGTTTCATTTGATATCATTATAAATCATTGCATAGCAAAATGCAACTTGCTCGGGCTTTGTAATTTTAGGGCATAACGCAGAATTAACCGATGCGAGCCTGAAAAACATACGGGCCGTCATGCTCTGGGAACCGCCCGGTGCGCGCCCAACGGAAGTGCCCCCGGGTAGACCCGCTTGCCGGGTGGTGTGGAAAGCGGGGGAGAAAAACCCCCGCTTATCCGGTTATGTTTTCAATCTTCATAATCTAAATTGTTCAATGCTCGAAAAGCTGTTTTATACCAGATATTTAAATAATTGTCTTCTTTATTTCTTCATTTTTTTCTGAGTATCTTATAAACCACTTCATTATGCCATCCCATCTTGTAAAATCACCTGACGGCTATGAACGAAAACTTAGGTTCATCGCTATATCCATACTATGAGTGCTCAAAACGATATTTGGCATCCAATTCAAGAAGGTAAGGAGCAACAAACCCTTCATATATTTTTTTCCTTTCATCTGGCAAATCTTTCCAACCAGTAATTCTACCACGACATATTTCCGAGCCGCACATGCACTGTTTCGGGAAATAATCAACACCATAATTTCTCATAGCATAATCGAAGGTTATTTCTTCATTAACAATAATTTCTCTTATGGCTACAAAGTCATGGGCGCCAGTTTCATTTACTCTAATGCCACAATCAGGGTTGCAGGAATGATTAACCTTACTTATTAATCCAGCGTGAAATACATATTCATTTTCACCTATCTGTGATGCATGAGAGTGATTCTCCCCCAGCACTTTATCAATTGTTCCGACCATTACGATTTCACCAGACTTGAATGATCTCGTCGCAAAAACACCTTCTCCTTTTCTATCAGATACTCTTAACTTAAATCCATCGTCCATATTGAAACTCCTTTTTAAATTTATTTTCTTGAACATAACGACGAATTGACCGATGCGAACCTGAAAAAACAATACTATGAAAAAAGACGTTTTGCAAAAGAAAAATGTTGAAAACCAAAACGATACTGCTGGTTCGCATTCGAGTCCAATGCTTTGTTGTCCATTTTTTTTATAATTCGTCACCAGAAAGAGGTTCGCGATCAGGCACTTTATCAAGTATGTTTTTAAAATCTTTTTTCCTTGCTCTCTTAGCCCTACTTTTCAAATAATCCTCAGTCAATAATGCAGATATTTTCTCTGAAACAGCAGATGATATAAACTGGTTAATAGAAACTCCCTCTTTCTGTGCAATCTCTTTGATATGCCTATGTATTGAATCTGGCAACCTTAAACTTAAAGCACTCATTTTATCTCCTCCAATAATATTTTCGGAGCTATTGCTCTCACCCCGAATTTATTGATTTCTTTAAAATCTTTGATATTGTGAGTTACTATTGTCTTTGTTCCAGATGCAACGGCCAACTCTAAAACAAGGTCGTCTTTCGGGTCAGACAAGTACGGTCTCCATAAAAAATATATTTTCTGATGCTTGCTGACGGCACACAAATTATCAAGGATACTCTCAATATCATTTTCTTTTATTTTTAATATCCTTTTATTTCTCTTTAATACCTCTTCATATTCAAATAGTAATGCAGTTGATAAAACTGGCTTAATCTTTCCTTTTTCAATTAACCGCAGAATTTGGTAAGAAGCTCCCCTTGATGAATACAGGCCTGCATAGAGAACATTCGTATCTAGTATTATTTCGATCTTGCCCATACGATAACGATACCACATATAGTATCATCTAAGCAAGTTTATTTTGTTCGAGACCAATGACTTATTCTGTCCTGTTTTATTTCACTCTCTTATGCCAATAAAGTGGTTCTCTATTTAATTGCATGACTGCAATTATTAAAATCTTATTTTTTATTTCTTGATAAATAATTCCGTATGGAAATCTATTCATTATGCATCGTCGGGTATTTTTTGAAAACGGGGACCAAGCTTGAGGAAACTGTAGAATAAGTTGGATGGCTTTATAAACTTCTTCTGCGAATTTCAGACCTAATTCATCCTGGCACTCATTATAGTAATCAATTGCATCAATCAACTCTTGTTTGGCCAGAGGATGAAAAGAATATCTCATTTCACTACTGTCCGGTTACCGATAGTGAGACAGGCACTAACATATTAAAATATAACAAATAAATAAGCAAAATGGAATTTTTCGATTTGAAATACAATAACCACCTATATTTGTCCTATAATCCCACAC
>BDTR01000018.1 GCA_002897775.1 bacterium BMS3Bbin08
TTAATGTCTTGCCCGCCTCCAGCAGGAAGCCTCCGGCGGGTCCGCCGGAGATGATGAAAGCATCGTAGGCGGAAAAACCGTTGTACCGCAAGGTACCGTGGGTTCGAATCCTACCTCCTCCGCCATTTTTTCTGAATTAATATTTAATGTCTTGCCCGCCTCCAGCAGGAAGCCTCCGGCGGGTCCGCCGGAGATGATGAAAGCATCGTAGGCGGAAAAACCGTTGTACCGCAAGGTACCGTGGGTTCGAATCCTACCTCCTCCGCCATTACCTCAATTTTTAAATCTAAAATCTACGGTCTTATCCTGTCAGTGCCCATAAAAGGCCTTAAAACCTCTGGTATTATAACAGAGCCGTCTTCCTGCTGAAAATTCTCCAGTACAGCGGCAAGAGTGCGGCCTATCGCAAGGCCTGAGCCGTTTAATGTATGCACGAACTCAGTGCCTTTCTTGCCTTTACGCTTAAACCTTATATCCGCCCTTCTTGCCTGAAAATCCACAAAATTGGAACAGGAAGAGACCTCCCTGTATTTCCCCTGCGCAGGGAACCATATCTCAATATCATATGTCTTTGCGGCTGCAAACCCGAGGTCCCCGGTGCAGAGCGCGACAACACGGTACGCGATGCCAAGCCTTTTCAGCACCTCTTCGGCGTTTTTTGTAAGGGCCTCGAGTTCATCATAGGAGTCTTCGGGTTTTACGAATTTCACAAGCTCTACTTTATTGAACTGGTGCTGCCTTATCAGTCCTCTTGTGTCCTTGCCGTATGAGCCGGCTTCCCTTCTGAAACACGGTGTGCAGGCAGCATAGTAAACAGGCAGGTCCTCTTCATTAAGGATCTCATTCCTGTGGATGTTTGTAACAGGGACCTCTGCTGTCGGGATCAGATAAAAACCCTTTTTGTCGTTTTCCATCTTAAAAAGGTCGTTCTCAAATTTCGGGAGCTGACCCGTGCCTGTCATGGCCTCTTTGTTTACAATTACCGGGGGAAATATCTCGGTATATCCGAATTCTCCTGTATGAAGGTCAAGCATAAAGTTTATCAGGGCCCGCTCAAGCCTTGCTCCGGCGCCCATGTATAAGACAAATCTGGCGCCGGCGATCTTTGAGGCCCTCTCAAAATCAAGGATCCCGGTATCTTCGCCTATATCCCAGTGGTTCCTGGGGTCAAAAGCGAACTCAGGTATTTTCCCAACGGCCCTGAGCTCGATGTTCTCTGTTTCATCCCTGCCGACAGGGACCGAGTCATGGGGGATGTTCGGTATTAAAAGAAGCTCCTGGGAGGCCAGGCTCTCCAGTTCCCTTAGTTTATGCTCTTTCAGGGTTATCTCATCCGAGATCTTTTTGGCGTCCTCCAGAATAGAAGACGCGTCCTCACCCTTTTTTTTGAGTTTTCCGATCTCACCGGTCAGTTTGTTCCGGCGTTCACGCTGTTCTTCGACTATCTTCAGCAGATCCCTTCTTTTGTTCTCTATATCCAGGGTCTTGCTGAGAATAGCTGTGTCTTCGCCCCTTTTTTCAAGGGCGTCGATGACCGTGTCTGTTTTGTCCCTTACAAGTTTTATATCGAGCATGTGCTTTTAAGTCTCTTGTAATTCAGTCAATAAATTTTGTCTATTTTACCTAAAAAGCAGGAGAAAAGTAAGGCTTGATGATGTCAGGCTACTATCGGCTCGCTATGCAATGGAGGGGGTTAGCTGTTATAATCTTTATCTAGATGGTGCATAAGTGGGATAAAAAGAGGTCTGAGTGGTACCGCAGGGCCGTTGAACAGAGTGATTATCCTCAAAAAGCAGTTGCTTTACTTAAGCCGATGTTAAGGACCTGCGACAGCGTTATTGACATTGGCGCCGGCTGCGGCGCGCTATCACTTCCAGTAGCCCGGAAAGTCAAAAAAGTCACAGCGGTGGAGCCCTCGAAATGGATGTATGACCTGCTTTTAAAGAGGGCTGAGAAAGCAGGCATTAAAAACATAAGGGCTTATAACGCGGGCTGGAAGCGGTCCGGTTTAAAGGGGGAATTGCCTTCAGCAATAAAGCCCCATGATATGGTCATCTGCGCGAATCTTCCGTATTCTGTGGTATGCGGCAGAGGTTTTCTGGACTATATTTCGAAGATCTCGAAAAAATATATAGTATATCTCCATGGAGCCGGCCGCTGGAACAGGTTTTATTACGATGATCTTTATCCTATGCTGTTTAAAAAGAAATATCTCGGGGAAGGCGACTATCTAAACACTTATGAATTCCTGCACAGGCGCGGGATCTTTGCGGATATCAGGATATTTGAGTTCAGTTTTGATCAGCCGTTCGTGGACTTTAATGACGCGCTTGATTTCTGGCGTCACAGGCTGAAAACAAAACTGACGATAAAGAAAGAGAAAATACTGGCCGATTTTCTTAAGAAAAAGCTTGTTCCATCTGCGCGCGCCAGCGCGCTGACAGCGCCTTTCGGCCTGAGAAAGGCAGCGCTTATGTGGTGGAGACCATGATAATCCGCAAGACCATATTTAAAGAACTGCTTTTGAATTTCGCGATTGTGATCTCGTTCCTGTCGTTTGTTCTTTTTATGGAGAAATTTGTCCGGCTCTCCAGGGTGGTCATGGGCAAGGGAGCGGCGTTCACGGACGTTCTAAAGCTTTTTTTATACCTGCAGCCCTCTTTCATGCTTCTTTCAATACCTGTCGCGATCCTTATAGCGGTATTTCTGACGTACGGAAGGATGTCAACGGACAATGAGACAATTGTGCTTAAGAGCAGTGGTATGAGCCTCTGGGCCATATCCAGGCCAGCGATAGTTATTTCCATAGCAGGGTTTGTAATACTGTTCCTGATAAGTATATATGTCCTGCCCAAAAGCATTCTCAGTTTCAAAAGGACAGTGTATGAAACAATAGCAAAAAAGGCCTCAATAGCGATCGAAGAGGAATCATTCATAACGGTTTTCAAAGGTATGGTCGTGTATATCAAGGAAATGTCCTCCGGTAACAGGTTCAGGGGCATCTTTGTTTACAGGGAAGGTGATACCAAAGAGCCGCTTGTGATCGTTGCCGAGGAAGGGGCGATCCGCGCAAACCCTGCAGAAGGCATTATAAACCTGAGCATGCGTAACGGGATCATACACACATTTAGCGAGAATAGTTCATCTGAGGCTGAGTTTGATGAATATGATTTTGTGCTTACCGCGGAAATAGAGCCTCACAGGGAGTTAAAACTGAATGAAAGAGGCATTATAGACCTGTGGAAGGGCAGAAACCGCACTGTATACTGGGCAGTGGAACTGAACAGGCGACTGGCCCTTCCTTTTGCGTGCCTCATATTCGGTCTTCTGGGGCCGGCCCTGTCCACAAGGATCGGCAAAACCGGCCGGCTCGGCGCTTTTTCCTTCAGCCTGTCGGTCCTTATTCTTTACTATGTTCTGTTTATTCTGGGTGAAGGGCTTGCAAAGGCCAAAAAAATATCTCCTTTCTGGGGCGGCTGGCTGCCTACGATAGTTTTCGGCGTGATAGCTGTGCTATGTTTTTATCTGGCTTGCAGGGACTGGCCTGTTTTTAAAAGGAAGGCCGGGTGATAAGGCGATGAAGATCTTACGCAGGTATTTTCTAAAGGAATTTTTCAGGTTTTTTACTATCTGTCTTTTAAGCGTTTCAGCGATACTGGTGATCGCGGAGTTTTTTGATAAGTTTGACGAGTTCTATACAAATAAAGCCCCGGTATATCTGGTAGTTCAGTATCTTCTCCTGCAGGTGCCCCGCTCAATACTGATCGCTTCTCCTATTGCCTCCCTGCTTTCGATCCTGTTTACCATCGGTATGGCAGCGAAGTGGAAAGAAACGCTCGCGATCAGGGCATCAGGAGGAAGCCTGAAAAGGTTTTTTTCATATTTCCTTGCCCTGGGGATCATCATCAGCCTGTGCGCTCTGGTTTTTGGGGAGACCCTGGCGCCCATAGCGACAAGCAGGGCCTCATGGGTAAGAAACACCCAGATCCTGAAGAACGAGTCCAGGATCACGTTCAGGGAAGGCATGCTCTGGCTCAAGGGGCTGGACGGGAGTTTGATCCGCATCAGGGATTTTGTGGAGGATAAGAACAGGATCTTAAAAGTGAGCATATTCGAATTCAGCCCTTCTTTTGAACTTACAAGAAGAATAGAGGCGGCTGAAGCGGAATGGATCGACGGAAAATGGGAACTGAAGAACGCTATCGTCTTCGATTTTGAGAATGATACGGTTACAGCCCATGACAGCTTTACCTTTTTCGGGCTGGAAGAGCCTAATATCTTCAGGGAGGAGATGAAAAAGACCGGGGAGATGAACTTTAAAGAGCTCTATCACTACTACAAACGGCTTGAAAGGGCCGGCTTCAAGAACAACAGGTATGTGGTGGAGCTTTACGGAAAGCTTGCCCAGCCACTGGTCAATTTTGTAATGATAATGTTCGGGATCGCCCTCGCATTAAACAGCAGGTGGGGTGGAGGTATAAGGGCCGCCGGTCTGGGCCTTGTGGTCATAATTGTTTACCTCATGGTCTTTGCGGTAAGTATTTCGCTGGGGAACACAGGAACACTCCCCCCGGCGCTGGCTCCGTGGATAAGTCCCGCGATATTCTGTATAACCGGAAGCTATATGTTCCTTAAGATCAGGGAATAAGGTTTACCCCGTTAGAAAGGCGAAGGCCTGCATACCTACTGCATGTAAACCTGTCGCCTGCCTGCCGGCAGGCAGGGCAGACAGGTCTTCTAATGGGGCCTATCTGGCAACGTAGGTCCAGCAGTCTGAATTCTCAATATATAATTTCAATATATCGGTTAATTCCTGCTCTGCCGAGGAACCGTCATTTTTCAGATCATCCAGCAGTCCCTTCGGGATTTCCATAACACACATTTTTTCCTTTTTTATCAACTGGAACCTGTAAGTGAGGTTATCGAAATTGTAGAAGGTCCGGATAATTATTATTGTGTTGTCGATCTGACCGATCTTTTCTTTTACCTTTTCATAGGAAGGCACCCTGTCTTCTGTTACAAGCGGATCATCCATAATTCTTCACTGTCCTTTTCTTAAAGATAAACACTTTGATATCTTATAAGCTATCACCAATGCCCAGGCTTGTCAATTAAAGTTTTTAGCGGAATTCCCGGAAAACCTGACTGAAAAAGAGCCGGTAAAAAGGCGGGGATCAGAGCCTGGTTATCTTTATTTTTTCTATTTTTTTGCCGTCCATTTCAAGTATAAGAAATCTCAGGTCGTGAAATCTCAGTTGTTCGCCTGCTTTGGGGAGGTGCCCGAAAAGCCCGAACAGAAAACCTCCTATCGTGTGAAAATCCTCGCTTGAGACCTCCACGCCTACAAGCTCGTTGATCTCGTCTATCCCGGTATGGCCTGCCACCACGAACGTGCTTTCATCAACGACCTCAACCTCTTTCTCCGCCTCAATAGCCTCAAACTCATCCTGGAGCCCGCCCACTATCTCCTCCATAATGTCCTCAAGCGTAATAAGCCCGGCAGTGCCTCCGTGCTCATCCACAATGATGGCTATCTGGAATTTGTTCTTCTGCATATCATCCAGCAGTTCTGTGACCATTTTGCTTGAAGGGATATAGTAAGCGTCCCTGGTGATGTTCTTTATCGGGGTTGTGCTGTCAACCGTCTCTTTTGACATCTTCAGCAAAATGTCTTTTACGTACAGTATGCCTATAATATTATCAACGGTTTCCTTAATGACCGGGTACCTTGAATAGCCTTTGGTCGATACTAGCTCCAGCACATCACCTACCATGGCATCCTCGGGAATGGACTCGATCTCTGTTCTCGGCACCATTGCTTCGGATACCTTCGTGTCTCCGAACTCAAAGACATTGTGGAGCATTTCCTTTTCTTCCTTCTCAAGGGTGCCTTCCTCTTCTCCGATCTCTATCATGGATTTCATCTCTTCTTCAGTGAGCAGTTGGGGAGCGGGCTTTACTTCTCCGCCAAAGAACTTAATCACAAAATTTGAGGATCTATTGAAGATCCAGACCAGGGGGGAGATCAGTTTAATATATAGATCTATGGGCTTTGCCAATGCCAGTGAAACGCCTTCCGCGTGTGAAACAGCAAATGTTTTGGGCGCCAGTTCGCCGAACACCACGGTAAGGAAGGTCATGACAACAGTCGCGATAATAATGCCGGCATCCTGGTCAAAGATCCTCAGCGCCAGCGCGGTGCCTATAGATGTCGCGAGAATGGTGAAAAGGTTACCCGAGAAAATTACGGCGCTGAACAGCCGGTCATGCCGGTCTCGTATCTTCTGGACGGTCTTTGCTCTTTTGCTGCCCTTATCTATAAGGTTTCTCAGTCTTATCCTGTTGACCGCGATAAAGGCCGCTTCTGAGCTTGAAAGTACAGCTATGAATACCAGGCAGATTATTATTATGAGCGCGCTTATAAAGAATGATTCCATATATTTATATTATATTCTGTTTATGATGGCGTCAGCTACACCTGAGGTGGTTGCGGCAGTGGGGTCGTCAGGAGAGGGCTTCATGTCGTAAGTGACTGATTTTCCTTCTTTTATTATGGAGGCTATGGCGCTGTCAAGCTTTTCCGCTGATTCATGTTCACCCAGATGCCTTAACATCATGACGCCGCTTAACATCATTGCAATGGGGTTTACCTTGTTGAGGCCTTTGTATTTGGGCGCGCTGCCGTGAGTTGCTTCGAACACAGCGTAATTGTCGCCTATGTTGGCGCCCGGCGCAAGCCCGAGTCCGCCTACCAGTCCGGCTGCCAGGTCTGAGACGATGTCTCCGTAGAGATTGGGCAGTACGATCACGTCGTAAAGTTCGGGTTTTTGAACGAGCTGCATACACATATTATCAACTATTTTATCTTCAAATTCAATGTCCGGGTATATTTTGGCGACATCTCTTGCCACCTCAAGGAACAGGCCGTCCGAATACTTCATGATATTCGCCTTGTGCACAGCGGTCACCTTGCGCCTGTTCTGTTTCCCGGCGTATTCAAAGGCCGCGCGTACGATCCGCTCTGTGCAGTAGACAGAGATCGGCTTTATGCTTATGCCGGAGTCCTCACGGATCACTCTGTCCGACATTTTCCGCACAGTGTCAATGATGGCTTTTGCGCCGTCAGAGTCCTTCTGATATTCTATGCCCGCGTAAAGGTCTTCTGTGTTTTCCCTGAAAATAACAAGGTCAATATTGTCGTATCTTGTTCTTGCTCCCTTGTAGGTCTTGCACGGCCTTACACAGCTGTAAAGGTCAAGGGTCTGTCTTAAAGCGACGTTTACGCTCCGGAACCCGGTTCCTACAGGTGTTGTGATCGGTCCTTTGATGGCTACCCTGTTCTTTTTTATGGATTCAACGACCCTGTCAGGAAGCGGGGTGCCCTCCTGTTTGTAGACATCCTCTCCGGCGTTCTGCACGTCCCATTCAAAAGAAACACCAGTTGCCTCAAGCACCCTTTTTGTTGCCTCTGTTATTTCAGGGCCTACGCCGTCGCCCGGAATGAGAGTTATCTTATGCATTATTGTTGGAAATATTCGGGGTGAGCGTGAGTATCTTGCATGTCTCTTCAGGGTTTGTAGCGATAAACCTCAGCTCGTCGTCTGTCAGGGGTCTCTGGGTATGCAGGTTCGCGTACTGAGCTATCTCGAGGATCTTTCTAGCCTCTTTGTCATTATGAAAATGGATGCCCAGGTCATCATAGACATGCCTGAAGCCCTTCAGGCCGCCGTATTCACCCGTGGTTATTATCCTGCCTGTCTGAAGCAGTTCAGGCTCTCCTCTTCCCACATCTTCCGGGTCATAGAGCTCATAATTACGCCTGTCTTTTAAAGCCCCGTCCGCGTGTATGCCTGATTCATGGGCAAAGGCATTGGCTCCGACACCGGCCTGGTTTATGGGGATCGGGATCCCGAAGGCATGCGATGCGTAGCGGGCGATCTTCCAGGATTTTGTCAGGTCAACGCGCTCATCCAGGTGACCTTTATCCTCAAAGCCGTGCGAGTACTTGAGCGCGAGTATTGTGGAGACAAGGTCGCAGTTCCCGGCGCGCTCGCCATAGCCGTTGATCGTGGTATTTATGTAGGCGTCGACGCCTCTTTCTATCGCGCCCTGCGCGCCCGCGACAGAGACCGCCTCAGCCATGCCAAGGTCATTGTGACAATGCATTTCTATGTCGATCTTTGTCGCGGTCGCGATATTTTTTATTCTTTCATAGATCGTTATAGGGTCGTCCGCGCCCAGCGTGTCGCAGTAACGAAAACGGTCAGCGCCGTTCTCGCTGGCCGCGTGGGCGAACTCTATTAATTTATCGAGATTCGTGCGCGACGCGTCTTCCGCGTTCACGCCAACGGTCTTCGCGCCCAGTTCTTTTGCTTTTTTCAGGGCGACCAGCATTGACTTAAGCACGTCTTTCCATGTTTTTCTGCCCTGGAATTTCCCCTGGATCATTATGTCAGAGGTTGAAATGGATATGTTAATGTGTTTGATATCAGGACAGTTCCTGAAGGTCAGTTCCACGTCTTCAGGCACTGCCCGGCACCAGCCTTCAAGATGCATCTGTTTGATAACGCCTTTTTTTGCCAGGTCCAGGTTGGCGTTAATATAGTTCACTTCATGTTTAAGCGTGGGAAAGCCTATCTCGCTCTGGTATATCCCCATCTCGTCCAGATAGGTGTTAAGTATGGTTTTGGCCAGTTTGCTCAGCAGTATTCGCGAGGTCTGAACCCCGTCCCTGTTCGTCACGTCTATAAGATATATATTATTCATGGAAAGGATATTAAAGCATATTTTTTAAGGGATTTACAACTCTGTCAAAACAGGATAATGTTTAAAGTATAAAAAAAAGGCGTACAATAGAGATTAGAACGCGCGCGGCTGTGAAAGGGGTATAAGGTTTGACCGTTCTTGAGGACGTCAGAAGTTTCAGGAGATATTCAAGGGAAGTGCCTTTTGCCCTGACCCTGGGAAGCATGCCCTGTGAGGCAAAGGTCGTTGATTATTCTCTGGACGGACTCGGCGTGATCTTGTTAGGAGGTATCAGGGTTGAAAGGGGCGACGTTTTAACCCTTGACATTCCGTCTCCCAGGATCGAGGCAAAGGGCGAGGTTATGTGGTCGGGCAGTCATGGGTCAGGGCTCAGGCTGGGGATCAGGACAATAGGCCCCATGAAGGGCGCTATCAGGGATTTCAGGTTTGCCGATACGTTCATCGGGCTTCAGAGGAGCCGGAAAACAGGCCTGCTAAAGGCGGGCGCCGGTGACGCTGTCAAGACCGTATATTTCGACAAAGGGGATATGATATTTTCCGCGTCGAACAGGGATGAGGACAGGCTCGGCAGAATGCTTGTGAGACAGGGGAAGATCACGGAAGCGGATTATGAGTCCGTGGTTGCCGAAGCCAAAAGCGCGGACCAGCGGATAGGCAAGGCGCTTGTCAGTCGTGGCCGTATAACGCCCCAGGAACTGTGGAAGGCGGTCAGGCAGCAGGTGGAAGAGATAATCCTGAGACTTTTTGAATTACAGGACGGCTGGTTTGAGTTTTCCGAGACGCCTTTGCCCACAAAGGAAGTGATAACATTAAATCTGTCTACCGGGAACCTTATATACTGCGGCATAAAGAGGATAAATGATATTAAACGTATTTTAGGAGAACTGCCTTCCATGGAAAGCGTGCCGTGTCTTTCACCTGATCCCCTTGATCTTTTTCAGGATATAAAGCTGGATGACGCCGGGGAAAAAATATTCTCGCGTATAGACAACAGATCGCCCATTAAAGAGGTTGTTTCAGATGAGGGACTGGACAAGCTCGAAGCTTACAGGACCATCTATGCCCTGCTCAGCGTAAGACTGCTGGTAACAAGGGATAAAGAGTCCGCGATTGAAACTCCTGACGTAACAAAAGAGGACATACTCCGGACTAAAGCGGATCCGAAAATTCGGGATATGGTCGAGGACATGTTCCAGAAATACGAAAGCCTTGGTTATTACGGTGTGCTGGGGATCAAAAACTTTGCGACATACCCTGAGATCAAACGGGCTTACTTTGAGGCTGCCAAAAGGTTTCACCCTGACAAACATTTCTATATAGACGATGATTCGGTTAAGGACAAATTAAGCCGTATCTTTTCGTATACATATGAGGCTTATACTACTCTGTCAGATCCCGGAAAAAGAGAGGAATACGACGGGATGATCGAGGTCAGACGGATGACCTCAACTTCATTGCAGGGTAAGCCCAGGGTAAAACTGGAGGAAGGAAAGTTCCTGCTCAGGACAGGGAAATACCGCCCTGCGGAAATGCTTTTTGCGGAGGTGTTGGACCTTAACTCTACTATAGCTGAACACCATTATTACTACGGAGCGGCCCTTGCCAAACAGGGAAAGTTCAAGTCCGCGGCAAACGCAATGGGAAGGGCGCTTAACCTGGACCCCTTTAATGAACAGTATATGGCGGAACTCGGTATGGTATATATTGAATTAGGCCTGGCGACCAGGGCCGGATCCATGTTTAGCGGGGTTTTGAAATTGTCTCCTGATAATGCGTTGGCCTTAAAAGGAATGGCAAGAATTAAAAAATGATCAACTGCCCCATCTTTTAAACAGGCTGTGCCTGACCCCTGCGCTGTCAAGGACCTTTCCCACGACAAAGTCAACGATATCATCGATCTTTTCAGGCTTCTGGTAAAATGCCGGCACAGGCGCGGCCATACGCACGCCCAATCTCGCGAGTTTCAGCATGTTCTCAAGATGGATCGCGCTGAAAGGCATTTCACGAGGGGCCAGGATAAGTTTTCTGCCTTCCTTCAGCATGACATCAGCAGCCCTCTCGATCAAATTGTTTGCGTATCCCTGGGCAATCCCTGAAAGTGTTTTCATGGAGCAGGGGACTACAAACATCCCGTCAGTCAGAAATGACCCGCTTGAAAGAGGCGCAAAGAGGTTTCCCTCGTTAAAATATTTGATCTTTTTTGAGGAAAAATATTTCCGGATCTTCTTTTCTGTATCTGCTTCTGTTCTGCCTGACCAGTTAACGCCTGTTTCAGTCATAATGATAAGAAATGCGGTATCAGAAACACAAAGATAAACCCTGTGTCCGGACTTGAGAAGTTCTTTGACAAGCTTAAGCCCATAGATTGAGCCGCTTGCGCCGGTGATCGCGACAATAAAGGATTTCATTTGATTATTTTAACATATAAAGGGGGCACTCTAATGTTAATTAATCAAGTAACACGAATATTGGAATGTGAATCAGTCTCAAGTGGGGCAGGTCTTTAGTCATCTTCAGATTCTTTTAGGGTCTCCAGAATAAATAAATGCCGAAGTCTCCTGCTTGCCGGTTTTATATGACAGCTCTGGCAGTTGGTCCGGGCGCCCGCTTTAAGATGACAGGCTATACAGGTTTTCTCTTGTGGACGAGACATTTCAAAGTCGTGACTGATATGGATCATGTTAGCGTGACAATCAGTGCATAGGATCTCATTATCAATGACATGGGAAACGTGATTGATCCTGATATCTTTTGTATCTTTTTTTAATGTATCCGCGGGATGACAATGTATACACGATTTTAATCTGGCGGGATTCCTGCGTGTAGCAAAAATGGTGATCTTGGCCGTCGATTTTTTTAAGAAGGATTTAAGGTAGTTTAATCCATCTATATGTGCCTTTAACTCTCCCACAAATCCCGGTTCAGAATGGCAAGTAATACATTTAATTTGATTATGAGTGGATTTACTCCAGACTGAATAACGAGTCTTCATCTGGTGACATTTGAGACCGCAAAAATCGTTGGTCCCTACGTAGTAGGTACTTCCGGCGCCAGCTATTACAATCACAGCGAGAACAGCAAGGATAATTATTAATGTTTTTTTCTTCTTGGATCTTTTTACTTCGCCGTTACCCATGGTTTCCCTGTCTCTCTTTCAATATCCGGTATGTTCCAGAGGTCTCATGTGTCATGAGACCTCTGGAAGTCCGTTGTTACCTTTTAATGGTCCGCCCTTTTTTCCTGATCTCATCAAGAATTTTGGCCATGTCTGCCGGTTTATCGTCTTTATGGTAGTGACAGAGGTTGCAGGAGTTAGGTTCCTTTGCCCCTAACTCAACTGTTTTCGCCGGATCCAGCACCTGGAAGGAATGGCTGTGAATATCTCCGGGAGTCGCGCTCTTTGCTGTGGTAGGCATATGGCAGCCAATACAGTTATTTGTACTGTGAATACCGTGAACACCTGCTTTCTCAATATCGACATGGCAGTTTTTACAAAGCAGAGAACCCGGGAGCTTTGTCTGATATTTATTGGAAGCCCCCTGACGATGCGTATAATGGCAATCCCAGCACATAACGCCTGTTGCTTCGTGTCCACTTTTCTTCCAGTCAAGATATTGCTGATGGTGCTGTCTGGAGAATTCGTCATCAGGCAGAAGTCCGGGTTTAGGGTCATATACAAAATTAAGCTGTCCGCCCGGCTTGTAATCTAATGGATAACCGGTTTTTTGAACACCGAATAACTTTTTGACGCTTGAGCCTCTCGTATGGCATTGGCCGCAGACCATTGCCGCGCGATTGGGGTCATAGATCTTGGCGGGATTTACGATCGTTTTAGACAGGTCATCACCTTCAGCTATTATATGATTACTTCCGGGCCCATGGCATGCCTCACATGCTACGCCTTTGTCTGACCATTTTGTTCCGGTGAATGTATCAGTTGCCGCGTCGTATTGGAATTCCGAGCCGGTATTGTGGCAGCCGGTACACTTAAACTGATATGTTCTTTGTTTGTCACTCCAGTATTTTCCGCTTCCTGGTTTATATTTCTTCAGTCCGTGATAATCAACCCATTCCTGTGTCTTGACATTCCACTGCACAGGAAGAATATGCAGGGAACCATTTTTAAATTCAGTTACATACCGTTGTTTCCACACAGAGCCGATGAGATATTTTGCCTTATAGGTATGTTCTTTATTGTCCGGGCCCATGGTTGTTATAAAGAACTCATCACCCTTTCGTGACATTTTTGAGGTGTAATCTCCGATTGTAAGCGTATTATTTGTTTCAAAGTCAGCTATGACCGTGTCAGGCGAGACATCCTGGAATTTATAAGGATGGAGTGTGGTTTTCCATCCCGCATAAATCCTTTCATGACATTCTTTGCATTGTTCAGCACCGATATAGGTAGCAGGCTGGCTCAGGTCAACCTTCTTTTGGACACAGCCATTGATGAGCAGCAGTGAAATGGCTGATATAACAACAACCGTTAATATTGTGGAAAAACTTTTTTTGACATAATATCCTCCTTCATATTTTCAGTGATTTATAAAAACGGTTATGGATTGTATTGTCATATATATTGCACTATATATATTATGGTATATGGTATTTATCTCATGTCAAGGTCTGTTCATTAGGTCTTCTTTAACGGCATAGAAAAGGTTCCCAGATAAAAATCTTTTAAAATTAAATGTTATGGGGTGTTCAGGCCGGTTATTACAGATTTTTTTACTTTGGCAGGAATCTTCCGGTGCGGGCACAGTAGTCTTTATATTCAGGGCCGCAGGAGACCAGGAGATAAGCCTCTTCGTCCTTTGCCTTTATCATAACGCAGGCAAAATGGATCAAAAGGACCATAAAAGAAAATAAAGTGGGAAGAAGACACGCAACCCCTGCAAGCATTATTATCTGGAAAACATATATAGGGTGCCTTATAAACCCGTAGGGCCCTTTTTTTATTAAGACAGCCCTTTCATTTTTATTGACCCCTATTCTCCATGACCCTCCAAGCGCTGAATAACACCACAAAGTACCCGCGTAGCCCAGGACCACAAGAAGTATTCCTGATATCATCACCCATGTGTTAAAAAGCGGGGTTAATAAGGAGAATATGCCATGCTTATTAAACCCTTGAACAAGAAAAGGCTGGCCAAGCCAGCCGGCTATTACAAAAAACCAGCCCATCCACAGCAGTCTTTCCTTCGGGCTTTTTGGTTTGATGTTCGGAGACCTGCCTATTTCCTTGCGGACGCGGCGCGCCAGTATGATCACTCCGCCCCAGTAAATCACTGCCGAAAGAATAACTATGATCTGTCTCAGGACTAGTTGACTGCCTGCCATTTTTCCATGTCTCTTCTGGCGCGGATCATCCTCTGCGCCTCGATTGCCAAGTATTTTTTGATATGATACCAGAGCTCTCCGGCAAGCGGGATATTATACTCTTTGTCAATGATCTCATCGTTCATGATCTGTTCATTGTCAGGCCGGTATTCGTCCACCCATTCCCTGGTCTCCGGCTGTTCAGCCAGGTGCTGGACATCAGGCAGTGAAAAATGACTGCCGCCTGACAATTTAATAGTGCGCACCCCGGCAGAGCCTACGGGCCTGTACCGGTTAGGGGCATCGATTAATCCCAGATAGTCAGTGCCGGCGCTGTCCCATGACAGGTAAAAACCCGAGAACTCTTCAACTGTATCAGGAATCTTTCTAAGCCGGAACACAACGTCCCACTGGTTTAGAAGTAGCCTTGCGGTCCCTCCCGCTGCAATTGACGAGGCATACCCTAATTTAAGCCCTGCAACAGGCCGCTCCTTATGTTCCAGCGGGTCAATGATAGTATGCCTGTCCTCCTGTGTTTCTGTCACAGGGTTCCATACCATAAGATCGCTGTCTTCAGAGCCGGCAAGATAATGCAGTATTCTTATGACCATCATGCCGCCCTGGCTGTGGCCTATGATTATGGGCATCATGCCTTCCCTTTCATAATACCAGCCTATAATGCCTGTGAATTCCTTAACATTTTTTAAACAGCTATAGGAATAGGTTCCGTCAGCCGGATTCCGGAGACTGTTTTCAGGATAGCCCATTGACATCAGGAATTTGGAAAGAGAGACCATAACAATGTATACACTGCTCATACCGCCGTGGATATTAATGATCCTCGGCGCCGGCGCGTGCGACAGAATGTCCCTGACATCTTTTTCAGTGATATTTTCAGGGTCAAGCGCCAGGATCCTGTCTTCTGTCTCTCTGTCGAGCGAAAGCGAGCCGAGGACCTCTCCTGCCTTTACCTGGTGGTCATAACTGTCCTGATCGTACCGGTAGTTGTATGTCTCGGGAATGGTGCGGCCGCATCCGGCAAGCACAATAAACAGAAATATAAAAAATAACCGGGTTTTGTTTTTCATAAGCAAAGCGATCATAAAAAATATACCATAAAATAATTGAAAGCGGCGTTGTTAACCTGGCTTATTTACGCAGTCTGAAAAATTGGTTATGATCTTGTTTATGTCTTCTTTTGAGAACACGGTGGACCGGTAGCTTACACCTACGTTCACAGTTTCCCCGACCGTGGTGAACGAAAGAACAAGAGGCACTGTGGGACCGGTCGATACGGCCCGGAAATAATCTATGTATGTCCTATCGTCAGACTGTTCCCATACGTTGTTCAGGTTTATATTTGTTATGCCGCCCCAGAGTGGATAATATTTTGAGTAGAATTTTTTCAGCCTTTTTTTAAAGAACATGGATATCAGAAGCAGGGCTGTTCTCATTTCAAGGGCTGTGCCCAGGTAAAGTTTATGCTTTTTTATTGCCGTCGTCCGGGCATGTATATCTTTGGCCAGCCGGTCAAGCGGTATCCCGTCAGGCATCATATGAGAAATACTGAAAGAGCCCAGAAAAAGTCCGAAGGCGTCAGGATTATCCGCGCTCAGGTCTTTCCGCGCGTTCACAATGGAAGCGACAGAGATCTTTTTGCGCCTGGGCGCGCTGGCATGTTCTGACGCGTATGGAGAAACCGCCTCCAGGAGAAAGGCCAGAAACATATCATTAAGTGTCACTCCCCATTGTTTTGCGGTTCCTGCCAATGAATGAAACTGCCGCGGGCTGATAGAGAAAAAAGAAAAGCCGTTTTCAGCATTGTTCACATCGCTGTATTTAGGCCTGAAGGATCTTCGCAGATCGGCTATATGCCCGGGAAGGGTCCTAAGCCACGCGAAAAGATCACGCGGGTTTTTCAGCGGCATATATCCATAGCCTCCCGGGTAGAGATCAGGCAGTGAATGAGAGGCCGGCGCTTTTTCGCCAAAATAAGATCTCACTATATTTTTAAGAAATGAGATCACAGGGTCTGCATCCGCAACAGGATGAAAGTACACAAGTCCCAGGAAAAAAGAATCATTGTCCCTGACAACAAAGAACCTGAACGGATTGATCGTTTTCCCGGCAAATGGTGTATTGATCTGTCGCTGTATCTCTAAATTAAGAGAGTTCAGGCTGTTTTTTTCCGGTTCTATGACAATTACCTGTACATTTTCAGGGTTGCCGTGATACTGGAAACGCTTTTTTTTGCGGTCCATAGACAGCTCTGCGATGCCGTATTGTTCAAGCAGGTCTTTGATAATGCCTTCAAGTCTTGCGACGTCCAGGGCCCCGGATATTCTGACAACATGCACAGCATTGTACGGGTGTATACTGTTCCACAGGAGCATTGTCCTTTGGAATATATTGAACCTGCCCTTCATGACAACAGCTCTTTTTTATCCTTGTATGTCTTCCAGCGGTTGTGGATCCACAGGTATTGACCGGGATATTTTCGTATTATGGATTCCATTTTGTGATTCATCTCTTGTGTAAGCCGGAAGATCTCGGCCTTTTCACTCTCATACCCGGGCCCTGTACCATCACGGTTCAGGGCGGGCCGGATAGGATCGCTGACAAAGCCTTCATACTGTTTGTCTGATCTGCGGCAGCACGCAACAACGACAATAGGCCTTTTGTATGTTATGGCCAGTATCGCGGGCACAGGTGTTGTCAAGGCCTTACGGCCGAAAAAGTCCACAGAAATTCCCTTCATGGTGCTCTGGTCCGGCAGCAGGCCTATGGACCTGCCCTGCTGAAGTGTTCTCTGAAGCACGAACATGGCGTTTCGTTTCGGGATAATGAGCTGGCCGCTGGCAGCGCGGTTCGAGTACAGGAGCTTTTCCAGGTAAACATTATCAAGCGGCCTGACAACAACGGCAAGCGGTATGCCTACGGTTGCACTGACATATGGAAGGAGCTCCCAGTTGCCTATGTGCGGGGTTACAAAGATGCATCCGCCTGATTCGTCATGTATGTTTTTTGCCTTAAGAAAAAGCTGTTCCAGGTTTTCAGCCTTATGTCTCAGCCTGTCCATGGTATCCGGGCCTTTAAACAGCGTGCCCAGCTTTATGATCTCCAGAAAGGTCAGGAAGAACGACCTGCAGCTCTGGCGTGCAATGTCTCTTATCTCCTGCTCGGTTTTCGTGTCTTTAAACGCGTGCCGAAGGTTTTCAAGGGCTATGTTGCGGCGTTTTTTGACGAGGAGATAAAACAGGTTGCCGAGAAACCCGCTTATGACCTGTACAGCCTTAAGCGGTACTGCGCGGCAGAGGAGAATAATTACATAGACAGTCGAGTATTCCGCGAGCTGGACCAGTTTGCTTTTTTTTTTCGCTTTTTTTTCGCCTGTCTCATATAATTAGCCGGCTGAAACAGCCACAGCTGACGACTGTCCGCCTATGCCGTAACTGACTGACAGAAAAGTGTCTTTCTCACATGACTGGTGAGAGCCTGATATTTTCAGCCCTGAAAATTTTTGTTCGGTCCCCTCGAAATTCAGTGTGCCCGGGACCGTCCGGTTCTCCACAGCATTTATTCCAAGGATGATCTCAGCGATGTCACTGGCCGCGCCCATGTGGCCTGTGTACGGCTTCATGCCGCATATGGGCACGTCTTTTTTATCTCCAAGAAGATCAATGACAGAACTCAGCTCTGAAGCGTCCCCTTTTCTTGTACCGCTTCCATGCGGGTTTATAAAGGCCAGGTCATCCGCAGAACATCCGGCTTCTTCCATGGCCTGGGTAATACTGCATTTGCTGACCTTTTCCGGCACGCTCATGCCGCGGTCAGGAGAAAGTTCAATGCAGTTCCCGGTTCCTTTTATCTTTCCCAGGACGCGGGCGCCGCGCCGCTCTGCTACCTCAGACGCCTCCAGAAATATGGCTGCCCCGCCTTCTCCCGGGATAAAGCCGTCCCTGTTCCTGTCAAACGGCCTGAATGAATTTGCTCCGTTTGAGCATCTGGAAAGTATTCCAAGCCCTTCCAGCTCATAAACAGCGATATCATTTACCCAGCTGCCGCACCCGACAGCCAGCGCGACATCGGCCTTCTGCTGTTTAATGCTTCTGCAGGCCAGTTCAAGGGCCTGTCCGCCGTAAGGAGAAAGGCTGGCCAGGCTGGTGTTAGGCCCCATTAACTGAAAAAACGCGGAAAGAAAACTGAACAGGTTGTTATGAATGGATTCAAGGAGAAAAAAGGGGTTGACCTTGTTCAAAACAGAGGTGTTCAGCTTCTCGAGGTCCACGTCCTGCCAGCTTCCGCCGGTAGCGTCCTTTGTGGCAGGATACATGAAATCATAGCCGATCTTTGTAAAGTCTCCGGACGCTATGTATAACGCCCTGCGGCCGGCTGGTATTTCCGACATCTCTATAGCAGAGTTTGTTATTGCTTCGCGCGCCGCGCCAAAACCAAGGATCGAACCGGGATTCAGGAACTTATACTGGCTGGACAGTTTCGGCGGGATATCGCTTTCAGGCATCTCGTACCGCTCAACCTTTCCCATGTACTGTAAAAATTCAGGAAGGCCGTTTTTTGGATAATGCGAGATCCCGGTCTTCATTGTCTTCAGGTTTTCAAAGTTCTCTTTGACAGTATTGCCAAGAGGCGTCAGGAGCCCCATCCCTGTGATCACAACCTCTCTTTCAGGCATATTAGATCAGCTCCCTGCGTAAGAACTTAAAGAACCTCTTCTGCTCCTCAATGTCCTCAATATCCGTAAGCGGTATTATGTCAGCTTCAAATTCCACGGTTATTTTCTTTTTGCCTTTTACCATGCCTATTCCCCTGAAGGCCTTTGTGCTCTCACCTGCTTCAGGCATTGGCTGGACCTCAAGCTCTACCTGGTCGCCTGTTAACGCGAACCCGTAGAAATTGCTTTTCCTGACTTTTGATATCAGGAGCCAGTTCTTAAAGTCAGATGACGCGGCCTCAAGCCAGCCTGCAAGCTGGGCAAGCGCCTCTATCAGCAGGACGCCCGGCATGATCGGGTGTTTCGGGAAATGGAACTCAAGAAAGTCCTCGCTCATTGCGACGTTCTTTACGCCTTTTATGCCCACGCCCGACTTCCATTCAGTGATATGATCGATCAACAGATAACGCATGTTTTCTCCTTAAATGTCGAATAAACAGGCAATAATAATGGTTAAAAAATAGGATACACGATGCAGGATACAAGATACAAGATGGGAGAAGGAAAATGGTAAGGGTGAGGATGTCAAAGGAACGCCGTTAGACGTTCTTTTTCAACATGAAAGATCTGATCACTCCAGGTTTATACTGCCATTGCCTTTAGGTCTTTGACTTTTGGTGATTTCCTGATGGCCATCCATAAATCCAGCTTTGCCTGCATATACAACCAGCTCTCTGGTGAAGTTTTAGTTGCTTTCGCTATTCTTACCGCCATTTCAGGGCTTAATGATGCCCTGCAGTTCAGCAGGGTAGACAATGTTTTTCTGGCAACTCCCAGCCGGCTGGCAGCTTCAGTGACCGAAAGTCCCAGGGGTTTAATAACATCTTCATTTAAAACTTCTCCAGGATGAACAGGTTTTCTTTTTCCTATCATGTCAACACCTCCTTTTTATATCAATTTTAAAATTTTAACGGTTTATTCGCCAGTTTTTATTACGAATACAGTCCGCCGGTCAATTGATTAATGGGCATGATTTATGGTATGATTTATTCATACCAAAGATATGGGGGTCCATAATATGGCACACGCAGTAAAAAAGACCATTTCACTATCTCCTGAGCTGGCAAAAGAAGCAGAAGAGACCGCTTCTGAAGAGGGCAAGACCCTGAGCGCGGTTATACAGGATGCTCTTCGATTTGCCAGAAAAGAGAGGCTGAAAAAAGAGTTTTATCAGATCCAGGGTTATTGGAGCGGTAAAGCAAAGAAAAAGGGTATTCTTTCTGAAAAAGACCTGGAAAGATATCTCAAAACGTGAGAGTTGTATTTGATACGAATATATTTATTTCCGCCTTTGTTGTTCCTGGAAGCCAGGCGGAAAAAGCGGTAATAAATATAATTGAAAGCCAGGATACGCTGGTGATTTCAAAGGACATAACAGGCGAAGTCCTTTCGGTTCTTTCCTCCAAGTTCAGCCGCGACAGAGAAGCTATCAGCAGGACAGCAGTAAACCTTTCAGAACTTGCCGAGGTCGTATATCCCAGGAAAAAGATACATGTTTTACAGGATGAACCTGATAACAGGATACTCGAATGCGCTGTCTCTGGCAAGGCCGATGTGATAGTAACCGGTGACAGGGAAATGCTTAAACTCAAAAAATATCAAGGAGTGAAAATAATTTCCTTAAAGGAGTATCTGGAGACTTAAGCTTTTGTTTTGCCCGCTGGTTTGTCAATTGTAAAGAATTGATCCCTGTTTTGCGGAACTCAAATGTCAATAGTCATGTCTGACCCCTTTTCTACTCTCCACTCCTGATAATCTTAAAAACAACCCTGTAATCTCCAACTCTCAGTTTCCAATATCCCTTAAGGGTTTTTCTTAATGGGTCTCCGTATTGGTGGGGCGCAGTTATAAGGCGGGTTTCTATTGCGTGCCTGATGCGTCTTTTGAGCTTTGCGTTAAGTGCCGGTATATCGATTTCTTTGACATCAGGATGGTATCTGATCTCAAAAGACAAAACTACCAGACCTCGCTGTGTTTCAGGGCTTTGGTTTTTCTAAATGTCTTTTCCCTTTTTTCAGCAAAAACAGCTAATGCTATATCTTCCTCTATCTCCAATGCCTCTTTTACAAGGTCGCGCACCTTTAGGGATAATGAAACCCCGTCCCTTTCAGCAAGGCGTTCAACGCTGTTATAAAGGGGCTTTTCCAATACCACATTAACCCTTGGATTTTTTGCCGGCATATTCTTCACCTCCTTATTATAATAATAGTGTAACACTTGTACCGCACTTAGTCAAATATATCAGGTCTCTGGCCGGGATTAGAATCTGGTTTTATATTTTCATCCTGATACTTCGGGTTTTCCCCTGTTTTGCGGAACTCAAATGTCAATAATCATGTCTGACCCTGATTTCCTGCTAAAAAAGTGTGCAAAAATGGGGGGGGAAGGTCAACGAGGGTTAATTTCCGATGTCTTTAAGATAACGGCAGTCTTGCTATTTGTAAGTTGAATTTACAAATAGCAAGAAATCTGGTATGCTTACGGTATGTTTATCAGGCGTGATGCGGAAAAAACGGTTCGTGAGCTTGCCAGAGGTTTTCCTGTAATTGTAATAAATGGGCCGCGTCAATCAGGAAAAACCACGCTTGCACGCGCTACCTTTCCCAAAAAGGCTTATGTATCTCTGGAAGACCCGGATGAGCGGACGTTTGCCGACACAGACCCCCGAGGCTTTCTGAAACGATTTCCTGACGGCGGCGTATTGGATGAGGTCCAGCGATGTCCCGCGCTTTTTTCATATTTGCAGGGCAGGGTTGATGACGATAACAGGATGGGCCTGTTTGTTCTTACCGGCTCTCAGCAGTTTAACCTTGTTTCTCACATAACACAGTCCCTTGCCGGACGCGCCGGAATTGTCCAGCTTCTTCCCTTCAGTACAGGCGAACTTAAATCGGCCAAAAAGTTATCCTCTGAAATTGAAAACCTCCTGATCCAGGGAATGTATCCCCCTGTGCATACCAGAGATGTTGAACCCCGTAAGTGGTATGCCAACTATGTTGTGACCTATGTAGAGAGGGATTTAAGGCAATTACTCTCCATAAAGGACTTATCGGTATTTCAGAGATTTCTAAGGATGTGCGCTTCAAGGACGGGTCAGCTTCTGAACCTGAGCGCTCTCGGAGCCGACTGCGGCATATCTCATAATACCGCGAAGGCGTGGCTGTCTGTTCTTGAGGCAAGCTATATAATTTTTCTGCTCAAACCGCACCATCAAAACTTCAATAAAAGGCTTGTCAAGATGCCCAAGCTCTATTTTTATGACGCCGGGCTTGCGGCATATCTGCTCGGCATACACTTACCCGGGCAGATCGCAGTCAGCTCAATGCGAGGTCCTTTGTTTGAAACCTTCATTATCAGCGAGCTTATGAAGATCAGGCTGAACAAGGGACTTCCGTCAAATCTCTTTTTCTGGCGAAGCAACGCGGGTGATGAGATTGATGTGATTATTGAAAAAGATCAAACACTGATCCCGGTTGAAATAAAGGCGGGACAAACCGTGTCGCAGGACTTTTTTAAGGGACTGGTCAAATGGCAAAATATTGCCGGTGGTGCAGCGTCAAAAGGGATGCTTGTTTATGCAGGGGCGAAGTCATATGAGAAACAGGAAGGGCATGTGGTTTCATGGAAAGATATAGGGCTTATTGAGGCAAGTCAGGCCAAGAAAAGATAAAGGGGCTTTTCCAATACCACATTGACCCTTGGATTTTTTGTTGGCATATCCTTCACCTCCTTATAAAAATAGTGTAACACTTATACTACACTTAGTTAAATATCATGTGTGTGTATCATATCATGTATCATGTGTGTATCATGTGTATCATGTATCATATCATGTATCAGGTCTCTGGCCGGGATTAGAATCTGGTTTTATATTTTCATCCTGATACTTCGGGATCTTACGGAAGCGGGGAAAAATTGTTCCCTGTTTTGCAGAACTCAAATGTCAATAATCATGTCTGACCCCTGATATTCCATATGTACTTAGAATGATCTGTTACCTATGTCCCCGTTCGCTACATAATAAAATGTTAAGATTCAAGACCTGACGGCATTTCCTTTTGTTCCTTTTGTGAATTTCCAATAAAAGTATCCAATAAACCAGAAAATCGCAGTATTGATTACTACGAACATGCACATAAGCAATACGTCTCCGAAAACAGATGATGCGTTTAGAGGGCGCAGAACAAATTTGTGTAACAACTGGAATAAGGTCATCGCGGGCAGCATTAGGAGAAGCAGGGGCACTGGAGGATGTCCGCCAATCAGCCAGGCAACCGGAAATAAAACGAGCCAGTGCAGTAATATGAAGATAATTGAATGCTTCAAGTAAAGTGGTTTCATTTCAAGATAACGCCCACGTCAGTGATGCAGACCATGAAGCGTGTAAATATGCTTAAAACTGATTTGCAAATCTAAAATCATTGCCAGCAAAAAAGGTAACTGCTGGTCTGCATTCATCTGCACGCTGTTGATACTCATTAAGGCCTCCCCATGATACTGCAATGCAGTATCATGAGATATCCCAAAATCTTTTCAAAAGGAGGCCTGTATGAAATTCTACACAAAGCAACACAAGTATTATTGCGGAGTCGATCTCCACGCCCGTAGTCTGTATGTGTGTATTATTGACCAAAAAGGGGAGATCGTCAAGCACAAAAACATTGATGCAACAAGGGAGGCATTTCTGAAGATTATCAAAGATTGTCGTGAGGATGTAGTTGTAGCAGTGGAATGCATGTTTGCCTGGTACTGGCTTGCTGATCTCTGCCAGAGAGAGAATATCCCTTTTGTCCTCGGTCATGCACTATACATGAAAGCCATTCATGGAGGCAAGGCAAAGAATGACAGGATTGATGCTCATAAGATAGCAGCCCTTTTAAGGGGGGGGGGCATGATACCTATGGCATATATTTATCCTTCTGAAATGAGGGCAACAAGAGACCTGCTCAGGAGAAGAAACCACCTTATGAGGAAGAGAGCTGACCTGCTTGCCCATATTCAGAACACCAATCATCAGTACAACCTGCCTAAAATACTCAAAAATGTCTGCTATAGAGGGAACAGGACAGGACTTGCAGAGCGTTTTGAAGATGAATGTGTCAGAAAGAGTATGGAGGTGAATATATCTCTTATTGATCACTATGATCACCTGTTGAAAAAGCTGGAGTATTACATGTACAAAAAGGCAAAAGTATATGACCCCGAGGCGTTATATCGTATTCAGTCAATTCCCGGAATTGGACAGACACTGGCTATGATCATTCTCTATGAGATACATGATATTAAGAGATTTCCAAGAGTGCAGGATTATGTTTCATACTGCAGGCTTGTAAAACCTGCCAAAGAATCCGCAGGGAAGATATACGGACACTCCGGGGGTAAGATAGGCAATGCTCACCTGAAGTGGGCATATTCAGAAGCAGCAGTGCTATTTCTAAGAAAGAATCCAGAGGCAATGAAATATAAGAAAAAGCTGGAGAAGAAACACGGCAAAGCCAAGGCATTATCAATTTTGGCGCATAAGCTTGGCAGAGCCACATACTACATACTTAAAAGGAGGGAAGTATTCAATTTGGATAAGTTTTTGAATAAACAGCTGGCAAAGGCCGGGTGAGCCTGACGTCTAACTGGTACACTATAGGGTAGAGCCTGCCAGAGGCAGATAAACCTGCTGAATGCTTTTTGACAGTAATTGTCTGCAGCACTGACTGCTATAATGAGCATTCTGGATCATATGCCCTGCACCATCAGCGTTGATTGGACACCTGGTCTGCCAGTATACATAAAAAACGATGCGACATGTTCTGCCCCTTGTCCCCCTGTTTTCTTTGTGAAAACAAAGAAGGGGGACCTTACCCGAACCTGAAACTAACTGGGGATAGTTAAAAGACTATTACCTGTACGTATTGATTAGGACGGCATGAGGGCACAGATAAGTTTCTATGCCGCAGGGATAAAAGGGCTGTAGCCCTCCCTGCTATTGTTCCGACAGATCGGGACTATTGAGCATCTATAAGTGTTTGGTGCAGACATGCCTGTCGGCAGTCTGGCTCTACACCGTTATTGAAATTAAGTCAGAACAGATTATTAAGATATGCGTATCGCTTCTTGAAAGAACTGGATTCCCGCTTTCGCGGGAATGACTGTTAAGGGCTACTTATTGCCCTTGACATTAGGAGGCCTTATAAGTGTTAGGTTAAAAATAAGATTATCATATTCCTAGTAGATGATATTGCTAATTCCAGAGTCAAGAAGAATAATAAAAATTGAATTTAACAATGTTAATCCTATGCAAATTAAGATTGTTGGTAATTCCTTTGGCCACTTTGAAAAAGCTTTGATTTGTATTATCCCTAAAGTTGCTATGGCAATACCAAAAAAACAACCTTTTAGAATAGACGTTGCAACATCCTTGGTACTTAGTATATCGGACGATGATTGAAAATTACTTAAAACATAAGCAGTAGGTATTGATATAAACAGTCCTAAAATAACTAAAACAGGTGATATGATAGTAAGAGACTTAAACCTTGATGTGATTAAGACCCTTCCTTTTTCTATATCTGGTACTCTTGAATGCTGAATTTTTCTATATTCAAATAAACCGATTATTGGCGATAAAAATGCAAGCATGAAGCCAGTTTTTGCAGGAATTAATTCACGTGTCAGACCAACTACTGCTGCTTGCAAAGTAAGAGCCTGTGCTTGGTATTCTGCAAAACCATGCTCGATTTGTTTCACAAAAGTTATGCTTGTACTAAGAGAATAATACACTTCCAGAATGCCGCCAATTATTAGAAGCCATTTGAAGTGAAATATATTGCTTTTTAAATTCATTACATTTGATTAATATTTATACCTAACGACTAAGTCAGTGATGCAGACCTGTAGGGTACGAACATGCTTGAAAACTGTTTTGAAAACTGAAAACAATCAAAAACCAAATCGACACCGCTGGTCTGCAGTCACTGCACTTTTTTGTTATCTGTTTTTTTAATTTGAAGGGCACAATTTACCCATATAACAATCATCACATAATGGCTGCTTAGGCTTACACCAATTCCGGCCTATTTCCCAAGCAGGCAAGTCCATCAACCCGGGAAAGTCTGGGTACAGTGCTCTGGCCTTATAAATAAGCTCGTCCGTTGAAACTTTATCAGGGACTAAGCCTAATCTACGAAATACCCTCCGAACATGTACATCAACAGATATGTCAATTGAATAGTAATCACTGAATTTTATTTTAAAATCACGTGCAAGGATGTTTGCAGCCATAGTTGCTATCTTGGGGCCGACTCCTCTAAATTGCATAAATCGATATACAACCTCAGCACTTGAAGGGGTGTTGTTCCAAATGATGGAAGCATCTCCTTTATATTCATTTTTTATTTTCTTTATGGCTTGATGAAAATTGTTGCTCATCTCATCTGGAAAGCGATGAAGAGGCTCTGGTTTTGTCATTAATTTATAGACTTGTGATTGGGATAACTTTGCAAGTTTAGGTAAATCGAAATGATCAAGCTTCTCAAGAAATCGATAAGGAATTGCCCATGCTAACTCAGCTCGCATTTGCCTGTCCATAACACATCCAATCACAAATGCATGAGGATAATTATCAATGTCATTGAGTAGTACGTCAGCCTCTTTAATCCCTGTAAAATCTGAAAATGTTTTTTTTGCCTTAAACAATTTTCGCCCATGATCGAGAAGATGATTTTTAATTTTAACTTCGCTCATTCTCTTTATTCCTTTCAGATAACGCCTGAATGACTGACAGGCGGAACTTTAAAAACTACAATAAACAGCTATAAAAACATAAAATTTGAACGACTTGAAAAAGGGATCTGAGGTAGCCTGTTCATGTCCATTCTGTTGTTATACAATCTTTCTATATTTGTCCCTTGTTCGGGCTGACCTTTTGTCTTTGAATATGGTCTCAACAATGGGGTACACTTCACTTTTTAGATATTACCATTTTTTATCTCTCGTCTTATAAAATCATTACAAGTAATAGCTTCATTCATCTCTTTTTTTAGTTGTTCAGGATCAATCATTGCTCGTTTATCTATATAGTTATTCACCCGATTTTTTAATTCGAAAGGTAACGGATTGTCTTTAGTCTTTTCTTCTGGAGAGCCAATACCATAAACAGGACGTGCTTTCTTCACCTTTTTTAATGCTTCTTCCTTACTTAAGCCATCTTCTTCAATAAACTTAGAATACATTACTGCTATATTATATTGATCCCACTCACCCAACACTTCCCTTTCAAGATTATCCATATTCCACAGCCATCTGATATCTTCATCTGTAACACCGTCAGCTCTTTTTTTTGTTAATAAGTCTTTTATCCAATCATCCGTTGATTTATTTTTTAAAAGATAATCGCCGTAGTTTTTTGGTAGGTATCCATCTTTTGATAAGTTTTTCTGAGCCTGTTTAATAATATTTTTTACAATTTCTTTTGCCTCCCCTTTGGGGATGTGTGCATATTGTTGGAGCATAGCAGTGTATTGCATTTTAATTTGTTTTGTTTTGGGAAGCAAATAAAATATAAACTTAAATATAGATGATAATTTCATATTTAATACTTTTAAATAAACTTTAATTCTTTCATTAATTGCGTATAACGGGCGAATTGAGCGACATAGTGGCAGGCTGGCAAACTTGGTTGCCAGGTCTGGCATGATGATCGCTCCATGTAGTACATCAACTTGCTATAAACTGATTTGCACTCCTTGAAATATCAAAAGCAAAAAAGGTCACCGCTGGTACTCGTTCAATCTCCAACGCCTTGTTAGGTGCGTCGTTTATGCCATTATTTGGTTGTAGAAGTTATTAAATACTTTTGTTTTTTCTCTTGTAAGGCCAGGTATCATCCAAACGGTTGACTGCCTTGCATTATTTAATCTCACGCGTTCTTTTTTTAAGTCCGCAAGTACGGCTGTTGAAACTAGAGCTGACAATATGCGTCCCGTTGATAAATACTTCCGAAAATGTCTTTCATGTTTCTTAATAAAAACATCATTTAGTTTGCTAATTTCGTCACCCATCTCCACTTGAGAGCTAGCAACAAAGAGCGAGCCAGGTGGTGTTAAATCGTCAATATTTATTGCGACGATTCCAAAGTCATATTCACGCTCTATTTGTGATACTCCATCAGATAGTACTTTTTCAAAATTATTTTCTGAATAAATCTTTTTACAAGCAATGCCTATCTTTGAACCTTCAAATTCTGCCACGATATCAGGTGGTTCTTTTAATATCGCCACTACACCGTGTGACCTTAGCATATGTAATAATTCTAGTTCCCATAGAAAATTCTTTGCTTCTGAATTATCACGTTGTAAAAGGTCGAGGCTTCCTTTAGTCAATTTTTTCAAATAAAACTTAATATCCTTTTCGTCTCTTAGCGTGAAAATAGAGTCTGATACACGATTTAGATGTGCTGAATCCCATAAAATAGTGTTAGATAAATTATGAACGTCATTCTTCAGCCAGGAATCTGAAAGTATTTTTGCACTTTTTATTAATTTAGATAACCCACAGCTATCGGGAATAATAACATTAGACTCATTGTAAAATTTCTCTAGTTCAAGAGCTTTTTCTTTTATCTGCAAATAAGTTTCAGAATCTGATCGGTTACGATTAGAAACATAGCCAGAAGGAATTACTATTCCACTTTCTAGGTGATGATATAACCTATTTATATTTTTGTTACCTGCAGTCATAAATTTATTTCACCTAACTATGTGATAACTGGCTGGTATAGAGCTCCAGCGGAATACCAGCCCGGTTCATTAAAATGTTATATTTTGTTAAATTTATATATTTTTGTGATTTTCTTTAAGCTCCCAAGCTCTAAATGATGAGTTGTGTGAATTTCATTTCCTAACTTACATGATGTATTATCTTTTTCTAGAAATAAATCTACGTTTTCAATTTTAAATGCACTGTTAATACCAAAAGCAATTCGATATTCACTTTGCCATTTAAAGTATTCATGCTTTGACATGATTATTTTATCTGGTAAAGCCCAATCAACTATAGGAGGATCGTTAAAATTATAGTAATTTACAAATCCGTGTATTAAGATAGTGTGTTTAATAATATTTACAGCTTGAGCTACTTTTTTGATAAATTCGTTAGCATCTGTTAGTTCTATACAAATATCAGCATTGAATTTATTGTACATATCTTGATCATGTTTAGAGCTCATACAAAATATAAAGATATCGTTTCCTTTTACATTAGACTCAAATGAACTTTTAAGTTTAAAAGTTTTGCCTGTCGTTAAATTATTTATTATAAGTCCATCTGATGGTGCATATTTTTTAGTACCTTCAAATCTATCTCCTCTTATTTGATCCTCTTCATAATTCTTGAAATATGAGAGAGACCGAAAAAGGATAAGCCCTTTATTAATAAAATCATCAAGATATTTTGATCTAATATATTTATATAGTTTCACTTTTCATCTAATATAACGTCAAACTGTCTGACGAGTGCCTGTACAATATTTACAGGCTAAAAAATAGTTTGCAATCCAAAAACTAATCAAAAGCCAACTCAGCACCGCTGGCACTCGTTCATGACCAGTGAATTGTTATCACTTCTTTTATTTTTCTGTTGTTCTTTTTTATGTTGTTTTTTATTTTGTGTCTTTAATCTGAGCGTATCTGAAGAATGAGAGCCGCTGTCCTACTACCAACATCATATCCCGGATGTGCATAAACAATATTGTAGTTTATTTCATTTTGTTTGTCTTTCAGCAATCAACTATAACGCCGGGATCATAAATCATTAATTAATTAAATTGTTTTAATTGATAACGATTTAAGCGGCGCGTCTTCATGTGACCGCTTGATTTACTTAAGCCTAGAGTCTTGATATTCCCTTAAGGCTTTCGGCAACTCAAATATCATAGGCCTATAAATAGCAGATCTAAAATCGTTCATTGCATTTGCTAATTGATACAGCTCTGCAGACTCTACCTCACGGTCTGGCACATTTGGTCTACTTGATTTCAACGTGTCTGGGCGCTTGATGCCAGCATATATTCTACCGTGAACAAACGCGTTTCTTTCTTCGAAAATCTGCAAACAAGTGCGCAGGTCTAATATTAGATTGCTGAATCGGTTTTGATTAAACTCAGTTAGAGTATCTATGGCGTGATTGATTTTACCACTAATTTGCCAGCCACCTTTATACTTTTTGAACATTTTGAGAAAATCAATTAGTTCTTCAATTTGTTCTTCTAAATACGAAGCATAAAGGGTAACGAATCCGAGACCTCTTACTATATCTCCATCATCTTTTATCATCTTCAACCTCTATGTTACCTTAAGGCTTAAAGCCATCTGCTGAATTAGCTTTGTTGAGCGTGGCAAGATGTTTTGTCTCTTTGAAAGTAACCGCTACTCTCAACTATTCAATTACAATAAGCCATGCTCTTTAATGAAGTTGCTTTGCTCCCTGTGAACGTAAGTTCATG
>BDTR01000019.1 GCA_002897775.1 bacterium BMS3Bbin08
CAAACGTCCACCTGCCTTCAGGTCGTGTCAGGTTAATTCATCGTTATAAAAAAAGGTAAAGGCATTAAAAATAAAGCGCCAGTTCAATAATGAAGTGCAACACCTGGGAGAGCAGAAAGGGAGATGCTATCCTGAGTGTTTATGGAAAAACGATATAATCATATTAACATGAACGAACGGGAAGTAATAGCAAAAATGCATTGGGAGGGCAAAAGGGTTGTAGAGATCGCCAGGGCGCTTGGTCGGAACAAAGGAACGATATCAAGAGAACTGAAGCGGAACTCTTCGGCACAATACAAATGTTACACTCCATGTCGTGCCCAGAACCGCTCGGAACAACGAAGGCAGGCAATAAGCCGACGCCCAAGGTTAAAGAACGGGGCAATCAGGCAGTATGTAAAAGATAAACTTGCCCTTGGCTGGTCGCCTGAACTGACAGCTCTTTAGAATATATGCGAAGTACATGTTCTTAAGCCAATTACTCGAAGCCTCTCGCCGTCGCAAAGCCTCGCTATGGCGAAGAATAATGGCACCCGTAGTTTAGCGTACGCTAAACTAGACACGGGTACTGGCGGGAGTGTGTGGGAATCGAACCCACCCTGCCCGCTTTTGGCAGGCAACACTGGATTTGAAGTCCAGGAGGGACACCAGAACCCTATGCACTCCCATTATGCGCTTGACTGTTTAGTATAATTAAGGCTTCGCAGGTGTGTCAACTGGATGGATCAAACATCTGATCCACTTGTTATCTGTGTAATCCTTTTCTAATCTGTGCAATCAAGAGAGCGTCCCCGCTCCTTATGGAAAATCCACTTAAAGCGTGATAAACTGTTTTTGTGATCTATCTCAATAACAAACTTGTTCCAAAATCCAAAGCCATGATCTCTGTTTTTGACCACGGCTTCCTCTATGGTGACGGTGTTTACGAGACATTAAGGTCGTACAATGGCGTTGTATTTATGATCGACGAGCATATAGAACGCCTTTTCCGCTCGGCTGAGATGATCGGGCTTAAACTTCCAAAGACCCATGAAAACATAAGAAAAGCAATATACAGGACATTAACTGCCAACCGGCAAAAAAACGCGTATACAAGGATAAGTGTTTCACGGGGACCAGGGCCCATAGGCCTTGACCCGGCACTCTGCCCAAAACCGACCTTTGTTATAATTTCCAATCCGCTAAAGGGTTATCCGGCGAAGTACTACCAGAAGGGAGTGAAGATCGCCGTAGTGAGTACGCGCAGGAATTTTAAAAACTCGCTTAACCCGAAGATCAAATCCCTTAATTTTCTAAATAACATCCTTGCAAAGATCGAATCCATAAACAGGGGGGCTTATGAGGCAATAATGCTTAACTATCAGGGATATCTGGCAGAAGGCACGATAACAAACATCTTTTTTGTTAAAAACAATATCCTTCATACCCCCAGCCTTGATCTGGGGATACTTGACGGAATAACAAGGAGGATAATCCTTGACTGCGCGAAAGAACTGAAGATCAAAACAAAAGAGGGCAGGTTCAAACGTGAGGACCTCTACAGGGCCCGGGAAGTGTTCATCTCAAATACAACCATGGAGGTAATGCCGGTTACCACAGTTGACAACAAAAAAACAGGCAAAGAGTCGGGCAGGATAACACGGATGCTGCATTCCGCTTACAAAAAATACATAAAAACATATATCCGGGAACCGGCAGACAGGACACAGAAAGTAGAGAGTAGAAAGTAGAGAGATTATGGGCATATACGGTACGGCCCGCCTGCTATTTAAATTATGAACAAAGATCTCGACATCGCCAAACTGATCGATCATACACTTCTTTCGCCGGACGCGACAGAGGCTGATATCAAAAAGCTGTGTGACGAGGCAAAGAAGTACGGGTTCTTTTCAGTCTGTGTTCACCCGTCTTTTATAAAAACAGCCCGGGAAATGCTGTCCGGCACAGAGGTCCACCCTGTTAGAAAGCAGCCGGACCTTTCTTCTAACAGGGTAAAGGTAACAACTGTAATAGGGTTCCCCCTCGGCATGACGCTCAGCCGGGTAAAGATATATGAGGCAATGGAAGCAGTTATTCTGGGTGCTGATGAACTGGATATGGTAATAAATACCGGCAACGCCTGTGCAGGCAAATGGGATGCTGTCAGAAAAGAGATATCAGACCTGGTTACAGCAACTCCGGATACAGTACATAAAATAATAATAGAGACCTGTTACCTCCGGGACGAAGATATAATAAAGGCCTCCATTGCCGCAATGGAGGCAGGGGCAGAGTTCATAAAGACCTCTTCAGGATTCGCACCTGCCGGCGCGGTTGTGGGCGATGTGGGAATGATAAAACAGGCTACAAAGGGGAAAATAGGCATAAAAGCCGCGGGCGGGATCAAGACCTTAAGTAATGTCCTGAGCTTTGTGGAGGCAGGAGCGACAAGGATAGGCACAAGTTCCGGGACCAGCATAATGAAGGAAGTTCGCTAACCCCGGCCGGGAAGCCTTTTTTGCCCGGCGTCATCACCGGGAAGCCCTGATTAAATCCTTGAAAAAACATAGAAAAAATTGCTAAAGTAGCTTCTCATACGGCATTTTTACTGTTTTCAGCAGACAGAGGGAAAAACCATGAAAAAAAAGATCGACAAACTCAGAATTGAAATAGATAAGATCGACGACCATATCCTTGAACTGCTCAATAAAAGAACGGACATTGCCCTTAAAATAAGAAAGACCAAGAACGTCAAACGTCAAAGCCCGCATTCCCCTGTAAGAGAAAAACAGATATTTGACAGGCTTACAAAACAGAACAAAGGGCTGTTCCCGAACACTGCACTCAGGTCAATATACAGGGAGATCCTTTCCGCGTCTCTTTCTCTTGAAGAGCCCCTGAAGGTCGCTTACCTGGGTCCGTCCGGCACATTCACGCACCTTGCGGCAAAGAGGCAGTTCGGCCCGTCAACCCAATACCTGCCTGAAAGCAATATAAGGGCGGTTTTTGAAGCTGTCTCAAGGGGTAATACAACATACGGCGTCGTGCCGATCGAGAATTCAACGGAGGGAGTGGTGAATTACACCCTTGATATGTTCATTGACTCAGACCTGAAGATCGCCTCAGAGATAATGCTCGGGGTATCACATAACCTGCTGTCAAAAACAGGCAAGCTGTCTGACATCAAAAGGATATACTCTCACCCTCAGGCAACTGCCCAGTGCAGGGGATGGCTGAGCGCTAACTTTCCAGGCACTCCCATTATAGAGGACCTGAGCACTGCCGCGGCCGCGGAACGCGTGGCAAAGGACAGGTCTGCCGCTGCTGTTGCGAGCGAGCTTGCCGCGTCTGTTTACAAGCTCAAGTTCGTCAAAAAAGGCATAGAAGATTACAAGAGTAATTTCACGCGGTTCCTGGTGATCGCAAAGGAGTCATCACCAAAAACCGACAGGGACAAGACAACGATCATGTTTTCCATAAAAGACAGGCCGGGCGCGCTTTATAATATTCTGCGCCATTTCGCGAAACACAGGATAAACCTGTCCAAGATCGAATCAAGGCCTTCCAGGAGAAAGGCGTGGGAATATATATTCTTTGTGGATATGGACGCCCATATAGAGGACAGGAAGATCAGCAAAGCGATCGAAGAAATAAAAAAAGAGTGCCTGTATCTGAAGGTACTTGGATCTTACCCGTCCGCGGAATAAGACGCTAACTGCGAAACTGGTTATACGTTATTAGTTATACGATTAACGAATAACGATTAACAAACAACAAGCGATGCTGCACGTTCCAGAACACATAAAAACCATTAAACCGTATGTTCCGGGCAAGCCCATAGAGGAACTTGAAAGGGAACTGGGGATCGAAGGGTCAATAAAGCTGGCCTCTAACGAGAGCCCTCTGGGGCCTTCATCCCTCGCGCTCAGGGTCCTGCGCGAGGGACTGAGCGGTCTGAACAGATACCCTGACGGGTCCTGTTATTTTCTGAGAAATGCTCTTTCCAAAACTCTGGGGACAGCGCCTGATGAGATACTGTTCGGCAATGGTTCGAACGAGATCATAGAACTGGCGGTAAGGACGTTCATGAAGCCTGGGGACGAGGCGATAATGGCGCACCCTTCCTTTGTTGTGTATTCAATGATCGTGCAGGCGGCAGGAGGGAAAAACGTTATTGTGCCTCTTAAAGACCTGCGGCACGACCTTGACGCCATGGCGTCGGAAATAACGGAAAGGACAAAGATAATTTTTATAGCGAACCCCAATAACCCGACCGGCACAATGAATACAAAGGCTGAGATGGAGGCCTTTATGGAGAAGGTCCCCGAGGGTGTGCTGGTCGCTGTTGACGAGGCATATTATGAGTACGTATCTTCTCCTGACTATGCGGACAGCTTAAAGTACTTCAGACAGGGAAAGGATATACTTATATTAAGGACATTTTCAAAAATATACGGGCTCGCGGGCCTGAGGATAGGCTATGGCATAGCAAATATCTTGATAATTACAGAGATGGACAAGGTCCGGCAGCCGTTTAATGTCAATGCCATGGCCCAGTCAGCCGCGCGTGCCGCGTTAAAAGACAGGGCGCACGTTGAAAAGGCAAAAAAAATAAATGAACGAGGCAAAAAGTATCTTTACAAAGAGCTTCGCGCCATGAAGATCAGGTACGTGCCCACAGAGGCAAATTTCATATATATTATCCTGGAAGACGACTCTGCCTCCGGTTTATACGAAGGCATGCTCAAACAGGGTGTTATTGTCAGGCCCATGGGCAAGCGCGAGATACGCGTAACAATAGGTCTTCCAAAAGAAAATAAAAGATTTATAGCTGTACTAAAAGAGTTATTGAGTGACTGAGTTATTGAGTTATTAAGTGATTTTTTAATGACATAATTACTTATTGACTTAATGACTTTTATGTAAGGTCCCCCTTCTTTGTTTTCACAAAGAAAACAGGGGGACAAGGAGAAACAATGGACATAATAGTAATGAGGACAAAGGCAACTGCCAAAGAGATACGGCACATTGTCAAAAAGCTTGAGAAACGGGGTTTTAAGGCGCATATATCAAAAGGCACCCAGAGAACCATCATCGGGGTGATCGGAGATACCTCGAAAATTTCCGAAGATGAAAGCAGTGCCTTTCAGGTAATGGTGGGAGTTGAAAAGATCCACCGCATAATAAAACCGTACAAGCTGGCAAGCAGGGATTTTAAGCCCAGGGACACACATATCAGGATTGGAAAATATGTTATCGGCGCGAAAAAAATACATGTTTTTGCCGGGCCGTGCGCTATTGAAAGCAAGCCTGTTCTTGTGAAAATAGCTTCAGAGGTCAAGAAAGCAGGAGCTTCATTCATCAGGGGCGGGGCATTCAAACCAAGGACATCGCCTTATAGCTTCCAGGGGCTCCGGGAAGAAGGGCTGAAAATACTGGCAGAGGCGCGAAAAAAAACCGGGTTACCGGTTGTCACAGAGATCATGGACCCCAGGGATATCGAGGCAATCCTCGAGTACTCTGACATAATTCAGATCGGCGCAAGGAACATGCAGAACTTCAGGCTTCTTCAGGAGGTGGGTTCACATGATAAACCGGTGCTTCTCAAAAGAGGGCTTTCCGCAACAATAAAAGAACTGCTCATGGCGGCTGAATACATTATGGCACAGGGCAACGACAAGGTCATACTCTGTGAACGGGGCATAAGGACATTTGAGACAGCCACAAGAAACACCCTTGATCTGAGCGCCGTCCCTGTGCTGAAAAACCTGACGCACCTTCCTGTTGTGGTTGATCCCAGTCATGGCGCGGGCAAATGGGACCTGGTGGCGCCGATGTCAAAGGCAGCGATAGCAGCCGGGGCTGACGGACTGATGATCGAAGTACATTCAAATCCTGAAGAAGCGCTTTCAGACGGCGAGCAGTCTTTAAAGCCTGAAAAATTTGCGACACTTATGAAAGAATTAAAGGCAGTTGCCCGGGCAGTGGGAAGGGAATTATAGAAAAACTGAAGAAGAGAGTAGAGGGTAGCAAGCAGCAAGATTCTTTCTCTCTACTCGTTACTCGCTACACGCTACTTCAAGGATAGGACATGGATACTAACTTCAAAAAAGCCGCAATAATCGGAGTGGGCCTGATAGGAGGCTCTTTCGGGCTTTCGCTCAGGAAAGCGGGCTTCAGCGGCACGATAACAGGGGCGGGAAGAAAAAAGGAAAACCTTGAAAAAGCAAAAGATTCAGGGATCATTGATGAATATTTCACAAAACCTGAAGAAGCTATAAAAGATGCTGACCTGATCCTGCTCGCCACACCGGTAGGGCAGTTCCCGGGGATCATGGAAAGTATCAGCCGGCATATAAAAAAGGGCTCTGTTGTCACTGATGTCGGAAGTGTCAAGGCAGAAGTAATAAACAGGCTCGATCCCCTTATGCCTGAAGGCGTAAGCTTTGTGGCCGGGCATCCAATAGCAGGCAAAGAATGCTCCGGCGTTGGAGCAGCCTCTGACGACCTTTTTAATAATGCCCGGTACATTATCACACCAGGCCCTGATACAGACAAAAAAGCACAGGAGAAGATCATAGCTCTCTGGAGATCATTCGGCTCTAAAATAATCTCAATGTCACCGGATGAACACGACGCGGTCTTCGCTGCTGTAAGCCACCTGCCTCATGTAGCGGCCTATGTCCTTGTTAACACTATTTTAGACCTGAATAAAGATGAGAACATCCTCCGGCAGGGCGGACGCGGCCTTAAGGATATGACAAGAATAGCGATCAGCCCGCCGGTTCTGTGGCGGGATATATGTGAGTACAACAGGGAACATATCCTTAAATCTCTTAAGCTTTTTTCATCTTCTATTTCTCATATAGAAAGCCTCATAGAAAAGTCTGACTGGGACAATTTGCAGAAAGAGTTCCAAAAGGCAAGAGATGGAAGGAAAACCCTTGAATCAGACTGAGATCAAGCGCCGGGGGCCGTTAAAAGGCGGGATCACGCCTCCGTCCGACAAGTCCATTTCCCACAGGGCAATAATAATCTCCTCCCTGGCTAAAGGCAAAAGCAGGATCAAAAATTTTCTTCGCGCTGAAGACACCTTGAGAACTCTTGAGGCCTTCAAACAAATGGGCATTAAGATAATAGATGAAGACGGCGTGATCATTGTTAACGGCAAGGGCCTTAACGGACTTTTAGAGCCGGAGAATTCCATAGAATGCGGAAACTCCGGTACAACAATGAGGCTTTTAAGCGGCGTGCTCGCGGGACAGCCTTTCGAAGCCAGACTCACAGGTGATTCGTCATTACAGCGCAGGCCCATGCAGAGAATCATTGATCCGCTCTCAAAAATGGGCGCTGAAATACTTTCAGAAAAAGGGGAACAACCACCTCTTACTATCATGGGCGGAAATCTGAAACCTGAAGACCTTACGTTGCCCATAGCCAGCGCGCAGGTCAAGTCAGCTATCCTTTTTGCGGGCCTGTATTGCGACGGCGTTACGTCTGTAACCGGGCCGGCAAGGTCCAGGGACCATACAGAAAGAATGCTTAGAGCCGCGGGTGTAGAAGTTGAGGAAATTGGACAGAAGGTCAGTGTAACAGGCATTGCCACACTCAAACCTATGGATATAACCATACCTGCTGATTTTTCATCAGCTGCCTTTTTTATTGTTGCGGGACTGATCATCCCCGGCTCTGAGATATTAATAAAGAACGTTGGGATAAATCCTACGAGGATCGGGCTTATAAGTATTCTGCAGGATATGATGGGAAATCATATAGAGCTGCTTAATGTGAGTGAGATATCAGGCGAGCCCGTTGCTGATATACTTGTTAAACATTCAAAACTCAAAGGCATTGATGCGGGAAGCAACAGGATTCTTAGTGCTATTGATGAATTCCCCATTCTCTGTGTTGCTGCCGCCGCGGCCAGCGGCAAAACTAAAATAACCGGGGCAAAGGAATTACGGATAAAGGAATCCGATCGCATTTCTTCAATGGCGCAGGAACTGCAAAAAATGGGAGCTGAAGTTAAAGAACTTGATGACGGTATCATAATTAAGGGCAGAGAGAAACTCAAACCAGCGACTATTAACAGTCACGGTGACCATAGGGTAGCAATGGCGATGTCAATTGCCGGACTTCTTGCTGAGGGGAAAACAACCGTGAAAAACACAGATTGTATTAACACCTCTTTCCCCGGATTTTTCAGTGAGCTTGAGAAGTTAATGGAATAATTCACTATTCAGTGATATATTTTGAGAAATAGTGAACTGCCTGCTAATTTAAAGTGTTTGAAAGGGGACCTGAAATGGCTAAGAAAGCAAAAACAGTTTCATCTGAAAAGCAGAAGACCTTTGCGCCGTCAAAGGAATTTTCAAAACGCGCGCATGTTAAAAACCTGACTGAATATGAAAAGCTTTACAAAAAATCTCTCGATGATCCCAATGGATTCTGGGCTGATATGGCAGAGAAAAACCTCTCCTGGTTTAAAAAATGGAACAAGGTAATGGAAAGTGATTTTAGCAAGCCTGAGATCAAATGGTTTAAAGGCGGCAAACTTAATGTTTCCTATAACTGCCTTGACCGGCACCTGAAGACCCACAGAAAGAACAAGGCCGCGCTTATATGGGAAAGTGAGAACGGAGAGAATAAAATCTATACCTACCAGGAGCTTCACCGCCTTGTATGCAGGTTCGCGAACCTGCTGAAAAAGCTGGGGGTCAAAAAAGGCGACAGAGTGGTCTTTTATCTGCCTATGATACCTGAGCTTGCAATAGGAATGCTGGCTTGCAGCAGGATAGGAGCTGTACACAGCATTGTTTTCGGCGGCTTCAGCGCGATCGCCCTTAGAGGCCGGATAAACGACTGTAAGGGCAAGGTCCTGGTTACGTCTGACGGCTCATTCAGGGCAGGAAAGGTGATCTCTATCAAAAGGAACGCCGACACCGCGATGGAAGAGACCCCGAGCGTAAAAAAGTGCCTTGTCTTCAGAAGGACCGGCATCAATGTTGACATGAAGCAGGGAAGGGATATGTTTGCTGAAGATGAACTTAAAAAAGATGATATATCCTCGATCTGCGAACCTGTTGCAATGGGCGCCGAGGATCCTTTATTCATCCTGTATACAAGCGGAAGCACTGGAAAACCAAAGGGCCTTCTTCATACCACCGCGGGGTACCTGCTTCATACTACAGTCACGTTCAAGTATGTTTTCGATCATCGTGAGGAAGATACATTCTGGTGCACCGCGGACATAGGCTGGATAACCGGACATTCTTATATTGTTTATGGTCCGCTTAGCAACGGCGCCACAAGCATAATGTTCGAGGGTGTTCCCACTTACCCGCAGCCTGACCGGTACTGGGAAATAGTTGAAAAATACAGGGTGAACACCTTTTATACCGCTCCAACCGTAATAAGGGCCCTTGCAAGGGAAGGGGATGAATGGACGAAAAAAAGGGACATAAGCAGTCTAAGGCTTCTGGGCTCTGTAGGCGAACCCATAAACCCTGAGGCATGGCTCTGGTACCACAAAAATATAGGCCGGAAGAAGTGTCCCATCGTTGATACCTGGTGGCAGACCGAGACCGGAGGCATACTCATCTCGTCACTGCCGGGCGCTGTAGCGATGAAACCTGGCGCGGCCGGAAGGCCGTTTTTCGGTGTTGAGCCTATGATATTAGCAAGTGACGGTTCAGAGGCCAAAACCAATGAAAAAGGCTCGCTTGTATTTAAACGCGCGTGGCCGGGAATAGCAAGAACGATCTACGGAAATCCGGCCCGGTATAAAGAGACCTATTTTTCATATTATAAGGACAACTACTTCAGCGGGGACGGGGCAATGGTCGATGCTGACGGTGATTATGTGATATCAGGCCGCATAGACGACGTAATAAACGTATCAGGTCACAGGCTGGGTACCGCGGAAATAGAAAGCGCGCTTGTCGCCCACCACTCAGTAGCAGAGTCAGCTGTAGTGGGTTTTCCTCATGAGATCAAAGGACAGGGAATTTACTCATTCGTCATCTTAAAGAGCGGGATCACAGCAAGCCCGGAACTGGAAAAAGAACTTGTCGGACAGGTAAGAAAAGACATCGGCCCAATTGCAAAACCTGACGTGATCCAGTTCGTTGACGGGCTTCCAAAGACCAGAAGCGGCAAGATAATGAGAAGGATCCTTAGAAAAATAGTCGAACACAAAGAGGCCGGGATCGGCGACACTTCCACACTGGCTGATTCGTCTGTTGTGGACAGGATAATCAGTGGCAGGAAAAAGGTTGACAATTGATGATCGACGAATGATGATTGACAATTGAAAAATAAACTACTTAAAACAATAAATCGAAAATTAGAAAACAGGGGGGGAGGCATATATGCTTTATATATCTGTTTTTGACGCGAAAGATAACATCCCTATTGAGGAGATCAACAGGGAGAGGGACGAATGGTACCAGAAAGGCAAGGACAAAACTTTTCAGAAGATGTGCGAAAAAATAAGGAGGTATGAAATTGTCGGCAAATCGCCCATGAGAATAATATTCGTTGTTGAGACCAATAACCCCCAGTCCATAAACATCCTGTCCCATCATTTCGGCGAGGGATGGACATCAGTGACTTACCCTGCGGTACAAAGGGAGATACACGAGGCCCTTGAAGAAGACAAATATATTATCGGAGGATGTTGACAATTGACAATTGTCAATTGAAAATCGTCGATTAAATGCGGGATGTCATAACAATAGACGGCCCTTCAGGAGCGGGCAAGAGCACTGTATCAAGGCTTCTGGCAAAAAAACTGGGCTACAGATACCTTGATACAGGCGCGCTTTACAGGGCGGTCGCGTGGAAAGTACACGCCGAAGGCACAGACCCGGAAAGCGCGGATGCCCTGACCGGCCTGCTTAAAAAAACACGGATAACCTGCGAGGATAAAAAGGTCATGGTGGACGGCGCCGACGTCACAACGCAGATACGCACCCCTGAGATAGGGGAGTTGAGTTCCAGACTCTCTGCCATACCTGTTGTAAGAAAATACCTGTTCGAAATGCAGAGGCATATAGGGCTTGAAGGAAATGTGGTTATTGAAGGGAGAGATATAGGTACGGTCATATTCCCTGAATCGGAAAATAAATTTTTTATTGACGCGAGCCCTGAGGAAAGGGCGCGCAGAAGATATGAGGAACTTAAGAACAAAGGCCTTGACGTCTCTTTGTATGACATACTTGACGGCATAAAGAAAAGGGACAGGAGGGACTCGACGAGGCAAAGCGCTCCACTTAAAAAGACCGGCAGCATGGTTTATGTGGACACAAGCAGTCTCTCAATAGATGAGGTCATTTTAAACATAATGGAGGCGTTAAAAACATCTTGACCCTGACAGACAGGCCGCGGAGCGGGATAAGGTCCAAAGACAGTTCAATAAAAAAACAGGGAGCGATCAGCTGCCTGGTTTACAGGTATGCCGCGTTTCTTATGAAATTCATATTTCGTATTAACGGCGGCCTTGTCGTAAAGGGCAGAGAAAAGATACCCGCGGAAGGAGGGGTAATAATTGCTTCAAACCACTTAAGCTACCTGGACCCCCCGCTGCTTGGAGCTGTTGCGCCGCGGAGAGCGACCTTTATGGCGCGTAAAGGGCTGTTCAGTATACCCCTGCTGGGATGGTTCATAAGCTATTATGCTTTTTCTGTTGACCGGGAAAAAACAATGCCTTCAACCATCAAAAATTCCGTCAAAAGACTTAAGAACGGCGAACTCCTTATTATATTCCCTGAAGGCAGAAGAAGCGAGACAGGCAAACTGCTTGAAGCCAGGCGGGGGATCGGGATAATAGAACAGATGAGCAAGGCGGCAGTGGTGCCGGCGTTGATCACAGGCACTGACAAAGCGCTGCCGTTTGGCGCCCGCTGGCTTAAAAGGGCCCGGGTAACGGTCACATTTGACAACCCTATATTCCCGTCGGCAATATATTCAGAAGGCAAACAGTCATATGAGGAAATAACGCAAAAAATAATGGGGGCCATCAGAGAGTTAAAAAAACATCATGGAAATACTGATATGTAAAAGGGCCGGCTTCTGTTTCGGGGTCAAACGTGCCATAGATATAGCCTTTGACCTGGCCAGGAACAGGGATGGAGGTGTATACAGTTTTGGGCCTCTTATTCATAACCCCCAGGTAATTGAGGAGCTTCGTTCAAAAGGAATAGCCCCTATTGATGATATTCATTCTCCTGGAATAAAGACCCTTATTGTCAGGACACACGGTATTTCTCCATCGGTTTACGATGAAATTTCCGGGATGGACTATGAACTTGTTGATGCCACCTGTCCTTTTGTTAAAAAGGCCCAGCAGCATGCTCAGACCCTTAAGGAAGAGGGATACAAAATACTTATTCTGGGCGATAAAAAACACCCGGAGGTCCAGGCCCTTCTTGGTTTTGCGGGAGATAATGTTATTACAGTAAGCGGCAGCGACCCCATACCTGCTTTGAAGGGAAAAGTTGGGATAATCGTCCAGACCACCCAGCCTGTCGAGACCCTGAAAAAGAGGGTCTGCGGCATTCTTGATACCGCGAAGGAAGTAAAGGTTTATAATACTATATGTGACTCTACGTCTTTAATGCTGGACGAGACAAAAAAACTCGCCGGCGCCGTGGACCTTATGATCGTTGTGGGCGGCAAGAACAGCGCCAACACTACCCAGCTGACTGTGCTTGCAAAGGGCATATGTGATAAAGTATATCACATAGAGACTTCTGACGAGCTCATTGAGGAGTGGTTCAAAGACGTCAAAAAGGCCGGAATAACCGGGGGGGCTTCAACACCCCGGTGGATAATAGACGATGTGGCAGAAAAACTTAGGAAAATTTCTGGCAAGACATAATATAATATAGCGTTATGGAACTACAACAGGAAGACCTGGAAAAATTTTATGCCGACAGCTTTAAAGGCCTGCGGGAAGGCGAAGTCGTCAACGGCAAAGTCCTGCAGATCAGGCAGGACGGGATCATCGTGGACATCGGGACGAAATGTGAAGGCTTTATCCCTGCCGCGGAATTCTCAACCGAAGAACGCAACAGTTTAAAGCCTGGCGAAAATATTGAAGTCTTTGTAATTAGCACCGGGAACCTCGAAGACTTTGTCCGCCTTTCAAAGGAAAGGGCGACGAGGATAAAGACATGGGAGGTCCTGGAAGAGGCTTATCAAAAAGGGATGGAAATTGAAGGCAAAATAGTCGGGAAAGTAAAAGGCGGCATGACAGTCGAGATATCCGACGTAAAGGCATTTCTCCCCGGTTCCCATGTAGACCTGAAGAGCATAAGGGACACCGACCATCTCCTGGGACAGGTTTGCCGGTTCAGGGTCATTAAGTTGAACAGCAAGAGGTCCAATGTAATAGTATCCCGCCGGATCATACTGGAAGAAGAACGGGAAAAACTCCGTGAAAAGACCCTTACCCTCATAAAAGAGGGGGCCGCGGTCTCAGGCATAGTCAAAAATCTCACTGACTACGGCGCCTTCATTGACCTGGGCGGAGTGGACGGCCTGCTTCATATTTCCGATATGTCCTGGGGAAGGATAAGCCACCCCGGAGAACTTTTCAGCATTGGCGATGATATTGACGTGATCGTACTTAAATTCGATCCTGACGCTCAGAGGGTCACGCTGGGCTATAAGCAGAAAAAACCCGATCCATGGACTGGGGCGGAGGACAAATACCCGCCCGGGGAAAAAATCACCGGCAAGATCATTAACACAGTGGATTACGGGATCTTTATCGAGCTGGAGGAAGGGCTGGAAGGGCTAATACACGTAACAGAGCTTGACTGGCTGGAGAAGATCAAAAAGCCTTCCAAATATTTTTCGATCGGCGACACTGTTGAAGCGGTTGTCCTGAATGTGAACGGCACAGAGAAAAGAACTTCTCTGAGCATAAAACGGCTGAAACCGAACCCTTGGGAGATTATAAAGCAAAAGTACTCAGAGGGGCAGAAGATCTCCGGCATTGTAAAAAACTTTACTGATTTCGGAGCCTTCATAAGTCTTGAAGAAGGGGTCGACGCCCTGCTTCATATTTCTGATATGTCGTGGACAAAACATGTAAAACACCCCGCGGACATCCTGAAAAAGGGACAGAACATTGAGGTTGTGGTCCTGAACATCGACGTGGAAAAAGAGAAAATGTCCGTTGGTCTGAAAGAGCTTGCTCCGGACCCGTGGATGGAGGAGATCGCGAACAAGTATAAGCTCGGAGACCACGTCAAGGTAAAGATAATCAAGATTGCCGGCTTTGGCCTGTTTGTTGAGCTTGAAGACGGGGTTGAAGGACTAATATATTCCCCTGACGCGCAGCAGACCCTGGACAGCAACCTTGAGGAGAGTTTTAAAATAGGCGGGGAATTAACCGCCAGGATAATTAAAGTGGATACCTCCGAAAGAAAGATCGGTCTCAGCATGATAGAGACCACGGAAGTCTGAGACATGAAGAAGATCCTGCTTTTTTTTCTTATTATAATAGTATTTATTGCTTTGTTCAGTCTTGTACTGGCGCTCGTGCACAATACGGCAATGCCGATCCAGATAGGTGAAAAGGTAGCCCTCATCCGCGTGGAAGGGATAATCCTCGACTCAAAAAAGACTATCGAAGAGATCAGGAAGTATGCCAAAGATTCATCGGTAAAAGCCGTTGTGCTCAGGGTCGACAGCCCGGGCGGGGGCGTTGCTCCTTCGCAGGAAATATACGACGAAATAATAAAACTGAAAGAGAAAAAAAAGGTGGTCGTCTCCATGGGCTCTATCGCCGCTTCAGGCGGCTACTATATCTCCAGTCCGGCTGATATGATAATCGCTAACGCGGGGACTCTGACAGGTTCTATCGGGGTGATAATGGAACTGCCGAATTTTGAGGGCCTCATGGAAAAAATAGGGGTAAAGACCGTTGTAATAAAAAGCGGCCGCCATAAGGACATGGCGTCAGCCTTCAGGACAATGACAGCGCAGGAGCGGAAAATACTTCAGGACCTTCTGGACGACGTTCATGACCAGTTTATCACCGCTGTCTCAGAAGGCCGGGGCATGGAATATGAAGAGGTAAAAAAACTGTCTGACGGCCGTATATTTACAGGAAAGAAAGCCATGGAACTGGGCCTTGTTGATGAACTGGGAAATCTTAATTATGCCATCAAAAAGGCCGGGGAACTAGGCGGCATTGAAGGAGAACCCAGGGTTGTTTCCAGCAAAAAAAGGATTGGTTTCTGGGACATTTTAAGCGGCAATCTACCTGAAGAACTTATGAAAAAAGGCTTAACAACCGTTCGGCTGAGCTACATATTCGCACCTTAAAATTGACCATTGACCATTGATCATTGACAAATTGATGATCGTTGAAACAGATTAAATCGTAAATCGAAAATCGGTAATTATCAATTCATTCAAAGGGAGGTATTTATGACAAAATCAGAACTTATCGAGACAATATCGGAAAAAGTCAAAGGGCTCACAAAAAAACAGACAGAGGTGGTGCTGGAGACCGTTTTTTCGAGCATAAAAGAGGCCCTTGCGCAGGGCGGAAAAGTAGAGATAAGAGGTTTTGGCAATTTTAAGCTCCGCAGCAGGAAGGCCAGGAAGGCCAGGAACCCGAAAACCGGTGCGTCAGTAGACGTACCGCCCAAAAAAGTCCCTTATTTCAAGGTCGGAAAAGAATTAAGGGAAATGATAAATAAGAACGTTTAGCAGCCGCTTTCACAGGACCTCATTCCATGTAATAAAGGGAGGAGGACGCTGTTCCAGGGCGACTCCTGCTCCTTATCTCATGACACATACGTAATGTCAAAGCCATGCTTGATAACCGCAAATCCCTGAACCTTAAACACACCCTCAATAAATTCTACAGGGAATATGATTTCAATGAGAAACTCAGGAATGACCCTCTTGAGTTCCCTCACAGGTACTCAAGGCCCGAGGATATTGAGGTCGCGGGGTTCATTGCCTCCTGTTTTGCATATGGTAAGATCAACCTCTTTAAACCTGTCATTGAAAAGATCCTGAAACCCGGGGGCCGGCACCCTGCCCGTTTTTTTGCCGGTTTCAACGTGAAAAGGGATAAAAAATATCTTAAAGACATAAGCTACCGGTTCAATAAGGAAAAAGATATCCTCTGCCTGGCTTACATGACCGGACAGGCACTGAAGACATGGGGCTCACTTAAGGCCCTTTTCTACAATTACTACGGGCCTGAGCAGGAAGACACATGTAAAGCGCTCCGCGGTTTTATGGATTTTTTTCTGGGCATTGATACGTCCGCTGTCTACGGAAAGAACATCAGGCCTTCCGGCTTAAAGCAGCTCTTCCCTCATCCTGTTAAGGGAAGCGCGTGCAAACGAATGAACCTGTTTCTCAGATGGATGGTAAGAACCAGGGACATAGACCTTGGTATCTGGGATAAGGTGCCGGCCTCAAAACTGATCATACCCCTTGATACTCACATAGCAAAGATCTCAAAATGTCTCGGCCTGACAAAAAGGGCCTCGTCCGACTGGAAGACCGCCCGGGAAATTACACTCTCGCTGAAGAGATTAGACCCCGGAGACCCCCTGAAATATGATTTCGCGCTCTGCCATCATGGCATGTCAGGACTCTGCAAGGGCAGAAAGTCTGCGACCTGCGCGACCTGCGCTCTTGCCGGCTGATATCTTAACAAACACAGAAAACTGTGATATATATTGACTATGATCCCGATCATGGTCAATATCCATAATAATAAGTACTATCTAATCTGAAGAGTTCGCGTTAAAAAAGGAAGGGGGATTTAATGGAAATACTCGATCTAAAGAAACTGATAAAGTTCAAGCCTGACAAGATCTCAAGGGAAATGCTTGCCGACACTCCGGAGATGAGGGTCGCGCTCATGTGCCTTGAGCCGGGACAGAAACTTGAACCGCACAAGGCCCCCCTCAGACTGCTGATGTATGTGGTCGAGGGCAAAGGCACCATCACTGTGGGAGATGAAAAGACCGAAGCAGACGAGAAGACCGGGATACTTTGCGATCCAATGGTGCCTCATGGATTTGAAGCGGACAAAGGGGAAAAAATGGTTGTAATGGCGGTTGTAACGCCGGTAGACTAAAACTGTTATTTGTTGTTCGTTATTGGGGAAACAACTCTTTTCAAAGCGGCTACATCATGATATTTATATTTTTAATAGAAATCCCCGTTTACTTTAAAATAAAATATGTTAAAATAACACCTGCACACTATCTTATAAAAGGAGGTTCACATGGGAAAACCAGTCATTAACTTTGACGAGTGCACAGGATGCGCCACATGTGTCGAGCTCTGCCCTGAAGTTTTTGAGCTCAGGGATGATGAAAAAGCATATGTGATAGGCGAAGACAAGTGCGATACATGCGACTGTCAGGAAGCTGCTGACACATGTCCGTCAGAAGCAATAACCATTGAATAGTAATAAGGCTTCTGCTGATCAAGAAAAAGATACCCCGTTAGCAATAACCACCAGATATTTCTAACGGGGTATTTCTTTTGTTAATTCTCCCAGCTTTTCACATCCAGGCGCTTGAGGTCACAAAAACGCCCGTTCCCGTCAGACCTGGGGAAATTTTGAAAATGAATTTCATTTTCCTTGACAAACCATCTGTCCGGCGATAAAATAAGGACATGCCAAAAAGACGCAAGCCCGCGGGAGCCCGCGGGATCTCGGAAAAAAAAGAGCTGTTAAATACTTTCCTGAAGGAATGGGGGCTTAAATCCACCAGGCAGCGGGACATAATTGTAACCGAATTCCTGAAGACAGGCGGGCATATTACCGCGGAAGACATATACAGGAAGATAAGCAAAAAACATCAGGATATCGGTTTTACAACCGTTTACAGGACGCTCAAACTCCTGGTAAAATCCAGGCTTGCCACCGAGAGGGTCTTTGCTGACAACCTTACAAGGTACGAACCCCTGTCAGCAGAGGACCATCACGACCATCTTATATGCCTGGGCTGCGGCTCAATAACAGAGTTTGAGAACGCGAGAATGGAGAGACTGCAGGAAAAGATCGCCCGGGAATCAGGCTTCAACACCGTGGCTCATAAAATGGAACTTTACGGTTATTGCGGCAGATGCGGATCAGGCAGCCGCGGCGGGAAAAAACAACCGGGAACCAAAAAAAATGCACCAGCACCACAAAAAAACAGGAACAACCGATAAAAACACTCCCAGGATCGCCCTTGTAGGCAACCCTAATGTAGGCAAAAGCTCTATATTTTCCCTGCTGACGGGCCGGTATGTGACGGTATCGAATTATCCCGGCACAACAGTTGAGATAGTGACCGGAAACACGGCCATCGGCAAAAAAAGGTTCCTGATCATAGATTCTCCGGGCGTAAACAGCCTCATGCCGATGAGCGAGGACGAGAAGGTCACCCGGGACATCCTGCTTGAAGAAGAAACAGCTTCGGTAATACAGGTCGCGGACACAAAAAACATTAAAAGGTCTTTGTTCCTTACCCTCCAGCTCGTGGAAATGGGGCTTCCTGTCGTTCTTGACCTGAACATGCGGGACGAGTCATTAAGCCGGGGGATAAAGATCGAGGAAGACGTGCTTGGGGACATTCTGGGCATTGAGATCGTTTCAACCATAGCTGTACAGAAAAAAGGCATAGACAGTCTCAAAAAAGCGGTCCTGAGATCCAACGTCTCAAGTTACAGTTTTTCCTACGATATGAACATCGAAGAGCACATCTCCAGGATCGAGTCGCTGCTGCCCGAAGCGCATATATCCAAACGCTCGATCGCCCTGATGATCCTTTCAGGGGATAAGACATTAAAAGACTGGCTCCATAAAAAAGTTAAAGGAAAAGACCTGGACCGCATTGAAGAACTCAGAGACCGGCTGTCGGAAAAATACGCCCACCCCCTGAATTATGTCATCAGCCAGCAGCGTTTTAAGATAGTAGATGATATCGCGCAGAGAGTATTTACAAAAATACCTGTCAGAAGATCAGGCGCCTCAGCCCTTCTTGATAAGATCACGACACACCCGGTGCTGGGCTTCCCGTTTCTGTTCCTGGTGCTTTTCGTCCTTTATGAGTTTGTGGGGGTCTTTGGCGCGGGCACGCTGGTGGATCTGATAGAAGATGTTGTTTTTGAAAAGTATTTAAATCCCCTGGCAACAAATATTATTACAGCGGTTCTGCCGGTCAAGTTCATCCAGGATCTTTTAGTCGGTCCATACGGGATCATAACAATGGCCATAACCTACGCGATCGCCATCATACTGCCCATAACAGCGACCTTTTTTATCGCGTTCGCCGTCATGGAGGATTCAGGCTACCTCCCGCGCCTGGCGACCATGCTGAACCGGGTCTTCAGGGCGATCGGACTTAACGGCAAGGCTGTGCTGCCCATGGTCCTGGGCCTTGGCTGCGACACCATGGCAACCCTTACCGCCCGGATAATGGACACCAGAAAAGAAAGGATAATCGTAACCCTCCTTCTTGCCCTCGGCGTGCCGTGTTCAGCCCAGCTCGGGGTAATACTGGGCATGTTCGGAAAACAGCCGATAGAGGCCCTGTTGATCTGGATCGCGGTATTAACAGGTGTTATGCTATTTGTAGGTTATATCTCATCAAAAATTGTACCTGGTCAGGATTCTGATTTCATTCTGGAGATCCCGCCGCTCAGACTGCCGCAGTTGTCGAACATACTCATAAAGACCATGGGCCGTATCGAGTGGTATCTGAAAGAGGCCGTTCCCCTGTTCATCCTCGGAACATTGGTCCTGTTTACCGCCGACAAACTGAAACTTCTGCCTCTTATTGAAAAAGCGGCGTCACCGGTAATTGTAAATTTCCTCGGGCTTCCGGCCAAGGCAGCGGAATCGTTTATAATCGGGTTTCTCAGGAGGGACTACGGCGCCGCCGGCCTTTTCGCGCTGCAGGAGCAGGGGATGCTCAACACCGAACAGGTCGTAGTGAGCTTAACCACGATAACGCTGTTCATCCCCTGCATAGCGAACCTGTTTGTGATAATAAAAGAGCGGGGGCTGAAAACAGCCCTGATAATAACTGCTTTTGTTTTTCCCTTTTCTATCATGGTCGGCGGATTGCTTCATCACCTGCTCTCATGGCTGAGGGTATTTAATTGACCGGCCTGATAATAATTAAGGTAATTATCGGTGGCTTTCTCTAACGGGGTAAACCGGACGACAAAGGCCGCGGCCCCGTGAATTCCCGGGGAATGCTGCCTCCTTCAGAAAACGGATGCAAGCTATTTAAAACATGGGAAAAATAAAAGCCGTGATCTCAAGCTGGGTCTTCTGGTTCGTGACCATAGCGTACATGCGGGCTGTTTTTTATCTGTCCTCCCGCCCCGCGACAGAAATGTTTGTCCTGCCAGGGAATTTTGACAAGGCGCTGCATTTTGGTGTTTATGCCGGTCTGGCCTTTCTGATCCACATCTCCATGAAGAAGAGCTCGATCAAAAAAAATGTGTTCTTTATCTCGGTTTCACTTGCCGTGATCTACGGTGTTGCTAACGAGCTTTACCAGATGCGCGTGCCTGGCAGGGATGCCAGTGTTGCTGATGTCCTGGCAAACTGTCTCGGCGCTTTTTTGGGCGGCTATTCGGCCGGGTTCATACACACAAAAAAAAGCGTATAAACCGAAATATTACCTCTAATATAAGGATTTTTTATAACCCTTTTACTCCTTGACAAAGACCTCTCATTGTATTTAAACTTCTGTGTATTCTTTGTGCTTCTAATCATTTCCACCCCAGGAGGTAAAACGATGAAATTGGCTGCTTTTGTAAGTGATTACAGGATGACAGTTGACACACTTGAAAGATTAAAGCCGGAAAAACTCGGGATAATACTGGTGGGTAACGGTGTTTATCATGCCACCATAAAGGAAAACGGCAGCGCCTCCCTGCTTTTGAACACAGCCGCCGACTTTTACGCCCTTTCCGAGGACCTGGAGACACGGGGGCTTAGCAGCTCAAGTGTTGACAGCAAGGTCAAGGTCGTAACCTACGGCGATGTAGTTGACCTGATATTTAACGACTACGATAAAACAGCGTGGATATAGGAGGACAATAAAAAATGGGTAAATTTACAATTGGTTGTTTTGCTTCACTTGTAGGTTCAATGAACCTTGATTTTGCCGTAAAGCTTGCGGGCGCGGCCATGGAAAAAGGTCATAAGGTTGACCTCTGGGTCTCCGGCAACGCGACCATGATCTCAATTAAGGGCCAGCGCGCATTTAAAGACTATTCTTCGCTTGAAAAACCCTTAAAAGAACTCATGGACAAGGGTCTCAACGTAACCGCCTGCGAGGCGTGCGCAGAGGCAAGGGGATATACCAAAGACAATACAATGGAAGGCGTTAAAAGACACAGCATGGACTGGTACCTTGCAAGCGCTTTTGACGCCGACAGGGTCCTTCATATAGGAGGTGAGTAGAAATGGCAACCACTAAACTGGGATTCATCGTTCAAAGACCCCCTTACAAGAGTGAAAACCCGAAACTCGCGCTTACTCACGCGATCGCGTCTCAGAGCGTTGAGGTGTATTTGAATGATGGCGATGTGGTAACAGCGGATGTAGCGTTTATAGGCGACGGGGTACTGAACTGCTTAAAAGACCAGAAGGCCATGGAGCAATACGACCTTTCAAGCACCGAATCCCACATTAAAATGGGACTTCTTGTTGACCTGAACATACTTGTATGTAAAGAAGACCTCGAAAAATTAGGGCTTACAGAGAATGATATTGTACTGGATGCCGAGGAGTTCGGCGCAGATCTGAAGATCAATGTTGTTCCATATCAGGATATTAATAAAATGATGGAAGAAATGAACCATCTTCTTTTCTTTTAAAATTAAAAGCTGTCACGAAACTCGTTCCAGCTTATGATTACACAGATTTTAAAAAGATTGCACAGATTTCCTCTTATAAATATTTAATCGGTGTAATCAGGATAATAAAATTATACAAGGAGGCAGTTATGGCTGACTTAAAATCACAGGAAGTGACGCAGACCCTTGATGTACTTGGAAGGGTATGCCCGTATCCTCTCGTATTAACGAAAAAGACCATTGAAAAAGCGTCAGGAGGTACTCTTCTTAAGGTCCTTTGCGACGCGCCGGCATCTGCCGAAGACACGATTCCCAAATACTGTGAGAAGAAGGGCCTTGAGTTCGAACTGGTAAAGCTGGAAGACAAGGGCTACTGGGAAATTTACATAAAGAAAGCGTAAGAAAACTCCTCTTGCGTTGTCTGAGATCAGCGCTTTCTAAAAAATAAAATGCCGGAAATACTGAAAGGCGGGTTAAAACCCGCCTTTTTTTCGGCCGTCGCGCTGGAAGGCCCTGACCCGCGTTATGAAAAATGGCCCAGGGTTAAGAACCCGACCCAAAAAAAGAAAAAAGAGTTTATCCGGGTGAACTGAGCAAACTTTTCAAAGGTAAAAACCAGTGGTAAGGACTAATTAATGCTCCAGTGTAGTGGCTTCCTGCGTGACAGAAACCACTACTTTGTAAAGCACAGTCAGCACCAGAAATCCGACAGCCCAGACCCCGAGCGAGATCAGTAACTCAGGGGCTGTAGGGAAATACCCGGTTACCCTTTCAAGTGGATTGGGCACAAAACCGCCGATAACAAGGCCGAACCCTTTGTCTATCCACAGCGCGATAAATACCGTCACGCACGCCATGGAAAGGGTCCTCTCGTTCTGTCTCAGCTTTGGGAAGATCAAAAGTATAAGAGAAACTACTGAAAATATCGCGGATATCCACATAAGAAAAACAAGCTCGCTGTGTCCTCCCAGGCCCACGTAGAGGTACACAAAAGAATGCATATGTCCGGGTATCTGGCTATAGAACGCGGTAAAGAACTCAAGCCCAAGGAAAAACACATTGGCGATCATGGCATATGCCACGATCTTGCCCACAGCCTGAATGGCCTCTTTGCCCGGATCGAACCTTGTGTATTTCCTTACGATAAAGCAGAGAAGGATAAGAAGGGCCGGTCCGGCGGCAAAAGCTGAAGCCAGAAAACGCGCGGCCATGATCGCTGTAAGCCAGAACTCCCTTCCGGGAAGTCCTGCATATAAAAAGGCTGTGACAGTGTGAATGCTGACTGCCCAGGGTATGGACAGATATATCAGCGGTTTTACCCATTTCGGCGCCGGCAGGCCCTTGCGGTCCGCGCCAAGAGTGGTCCAGCCGATAATAATATTAAGAAACAGGTACCCATTAAGCACGATCATGTCCCAGAAAAGGATAGAGTTGGGAGTCGGATGCAGCATTACGTTCAGGATACGGGTAGGCTGTCCCAGGTCCACAAAAATAAATAGAATGCACATGGACACCGCGGAAACAGCCAGGAACTCGCCAAGGATAATGATCTTCCCGAATTTTTTAAAATTGTGCAGGTAATAAGGTATAACAAGCATAACTGCCGAGGCTGCAACACCGACCAGAAAAGTGAACTGGGCAATATAAAATCCCCATGAAACATCCCTGCTCATGCCTGTAATTCCCAGCCCGGTCTTAAACTGCTCAAGGTAGTTAATGAACCCCACCCCAATAATTGCAAGCAGAATGAATATCCATACCCAGTATCCGCGATTACCGGTCAGCGCCTTCTCAAGCATGTTCATTACCTCCTATCACATAGTAAATACTGGGACCTGTTCCAAGGTTCGGCTTGCGCCGGATGGCGTATCTGGAGCTAAGAATTTCTCTGACCTCTGAAGAAGGGTCGTGAAGGTCGCCGAAAACAAGCGCGCCGTTCGAAGCCTCCACACAGGCGGGCTGAAGGCCTGCGGACAGCCTTTCAGCGCAGAAATTACATTTCTCCACAACCCCCTTTGTCCTGGTTGGAAAAGATGTATTTAATTTCCTGATATAAGGCCTCGGATCTGTCCAGTTGAAACTCCTTGCTCCAAAAGGACACGCTGCCATACAGAACCTGCATCCGATACAGCGGTGGTAATCCATCATTACGACCCCGTCGCTCTTTCTCTTGAAAGTGGCCTTTGTCGGGCACACCCTTACACAGGGGGGTTTTGCGCAGTGGTTGCAAAGCACGGGGAAAGGCAGGCGCATTATGTTCTCAGCCATATATTGATCCGCCTGGCCCGGAAACACGTGCTCATATGTGTCGGTCCATATCCATTTAATTTCGTGTTTCAGATTGTCGATACTGGGTACATTATGGATACTGTGGCAGGCGTAGGAAACCCTTTTGTAATCATCAGGCGATTTAAATTTGCTTACGTCAATGACCATTGCCAATCTTTTTCCGGCAGAGGCGCCCGGAGCGGTGTGAGCCTGCGAAGCCAGCGCGCCATCCTTTACAAACCCATCGAAAACCGACAAACCGCCCAGACCGACCAGGGTGGAAGCACCTGCCAATTTTAAGAAATCCCTCCTGTCCATGCTCATGTTCTCTTCTCCTTTGTACCTACGTACCTACTACATACCTATATGACAATCCCAGCAGTAAGGCCTGACGCCTACAAAAGTATGGCATTTAGTGCAAAAATCCTCCTTTTCATGACAGCTCAGGCAGCCGTTTTGAAGGCTCTTTTCATACTCGTCTCCATCAAACATTATATACCTTTCATCCTCCCGGACAACTTCTTCCCTCCACCGGTTCAGGAGCTGCATATGTTCAGACCGCATGTTGACTAAAGGGATATCCCCTAAATGCATCTCACCAGGATCAGCTTCGAGTGTGCTGGGCAATTCAACGGTCTTTCCGAAATTTGCGTAGAACGGGAATGTTACCAGTCCGATAACAATAATAAGTCCGGCAATTATTTTCCAACCGTCACTCATTTTCTTCACCCTCCATTCCGGAAAGCGGTTCACCGCGTATGTCGGTTTCCCTCTTTTTCTCGCCCTTCATAATAAGGGCGTTCGCTACAAGCTCGTGCACCCCTGTAACTCCCACGCCCGGAACCCAGTAATCCATAAGAGGAGGCAGAGCCGCCCTGTCTATGGCGCAGATATTCGCGAGCATGTTCACTCCGTGTTTTTCCGCCACGTCTTTCACGGCATTAGCCCTCGGCAATCCGCCCCTCATCCTCTGCTCCATATTCTCTCCGGCGTTCAGGCCTGAGCCGCTTCCGCAGCAAAAGGTCTTTTCCCTTATTGTATTCGGATGCATTTCGTGAAAGTTATTACAGACGTTATTGATTATGTAACGGGGCTCTTCAAAGATGCCCATTCCCCGCGCGGTATTACAGGAATCATGGAAAGTTACCTTCAGGTTGTCATTCCTGCCGGGGTCAAGGTTAAGTTTTTTGTTCTTTATAAGGTCTGCTGTGAATTCAGCGATATGCACCATCTTTGTGGATCTGGCGTTCTCAAATTTTGTCCCGGTTATCGGCGATACAGGTTCTTCAAGAAAGTCCGCGGGTCCGTTCCACGTATCCATGTACTGGTTCAGAACCCTCCACATATGGCCGCACTCGCCGCCGAGTACCCATTTCACTCCGAGTCGTTTGGCTTCAGCGTATATTTTGGAGTTCAGCCTTTTAGCCAGCTCATTGGTCGTGAAAAAACCGAAATTTCCGCCCTCGGAAGCATAGGTGCTCCAGGTATAGTCAAGTCCAAGCTCATGGAAAAGCATTAGATACCCCATGCACGTATAAGTGCCCGGGTCGGCAAAGAGATCGCCCGAAGGCGTCACAAACAGGATCTCAGCCCCTTTCCTGTTGAATGTCGGATTAATCCTGATGCCGGTTATATCCTCTATGTCATCCAGCATATACTCTATGTTAGAGGTGATCGCGTGGGGCTCAAGGCCGAGATGATTCCCCTTCATAAAGCAGTTCGCAGCCGGGCCTGCGATCCACCCGGTGTTCAATCCAAGCAGGTTAAGAAGCTCCCTGCCCATCATGGTGATCTCCGCCGTATCGATTCCATAAGGGCAGAACACCGAACATCGCCTGCATTCGGTGCACTGGAAGAAATAATACCACCATTCCTTAAGCACATCTAATGTCAGCTTTCTTGCGCCGGCAAGTCTTTTCAGTATCTTGCCTGCCGTTGTAAAGTGTCCCCTGTAGACAGAACGCAGGAGCTCAGCCCTGAGAACCGGCATGTTCTTCGGGTCCCCGGAGCCGATAAAAAAGTGGCATTTGTCAGCACAGGCGCCGCATCTGACGCAAATATCCATAAAGATCTTGAAAGACCTGTACTTGCCGAGGAGATCTTTCATTCCCTTAAGTATTATTTCCTGCCAGTTCTCGGGAAGTTTCCAGTCCTCTTCAACCGGAGACCACTGTCTCGGATTCGGGAAATCAAGGGTTTCAAGGTCCTTTGGTTTTGAGGCATAACACCACATCCCCTCTTTGAACTCAGCAGGTGTGTCCATCCACTTGCTTTTTGGCGGTGTGTAGTCTATCCTGGACAATTCGTCCGCATTTGGAAGTTTTGCCATATTTACTCCTTATCTAACGGTAATCCGGCCTCTTTCATTTTATCTCTGAACTCATCTTCATATTCCTCATAAGTATGGAGCTTAACAGGATAATTCCATGGGTTTATATGTCTTTTTACGCGGCTGTCATTAGCCAGATTTCTGGTGGGGCTGAGAAATACACCGCCAAAGTGCATGAGCTTGCTGAACGGGATGTACGCGAGCAGGATACTGACCAGAAATAAATGAACGTAAAAAAGAACGCCGATCCCTTCAGGAACAGACGCATTAAGGCTGAACAGTCCCAGAGTCAGGCCCTTTATACTGACAACGTCAACCTTGATAAAATAACGCATCAGAATTCCGGAAACAGCTATGGCGATAATAAGAAAGAGCGGGAAATAATCAGCAGGCAGGGAAATATAGCGGACCTGCGGGATAAAGACCCTCCTGAGGAAAAGATATGTCGCCGCGGCCAGAAGCACCACTCCGGATATAAAAAGTCCGGGCAACCCGATCTGCAGGAAGCCGTCCATAACCTCTATCTTCTGCAAAAACGCGGGCGGCGGATCCATGAACAGCCTGGTATGCCTGAGCAGAACAACTAAAAAAGACCAGTGAAACGCCAACCCTCCCAGCCACAGCCATTTGGTTGACCCGTGGGCAAGTTTGGGGCCTTCCTTTAATTCGACCGTTGTGTTGCCAAACAGAGAACGGAACAGCAGAACCTCCAGAAGCATTCTGCCGATAACCCCGAGAGCAGATGAAGGGTTATCCAGTTTGTTCTGCCTGATCCATGGTAAAGATTTCTGCTGTCCACAGGTCGTGGGTATCTTGAACGGTACAGGTGAACGCCCCCATTTCAGAGCTTTGCCGATGACCCCTAAAATAAAAATGATAACGGCCGCGTAAGGCAAGACAACCCCGAAAAAGAACTGCATGTTCGCCACCTTGATCCCTGCCACTGCCATCAGAATAAGGACTATGACTACGAATAATGAAAATAAGCTGCCCATTTAATTGCCCCTTTTCTTCATTGTGTCATCAATGCTGCTGAATTTCATATCATCATGCTCTGTCTTACTGCTGTCACATAGCCGGTCTGCTCTCTGCAGCCGCCTGAATGTCCATTTTTGTATTTCACTGGCCTTGAACTCGTAGATCTTCTCGCGGCATTTCACATATACGTCAAAAGACAGCAGAGCCACACTGTCTATCCTGGATTCAAGGTCTGACAACTCCGTGTAAACGCTGTGCTCTTTTATACCCTCTCCTAATTCTTCCCTGATAACGTTCTTTAAAAGGAAAACAAAAGAAACAGCCTGTGAAGGGGTAAAGTCCTGAACCGCGCGTATCCTTATGATACTGTCCAGAAAGGCAGGCGCTGTGTCAAAATCCATTCCTTTAAGGATCCCCTCAAAAAGACCCTCCAGGCCCTGAAAGATCGTGGGCCCGACCGGATTTGCAAAGGGATTCTTTTGAGTTTTTAAGAAATTTGCCGAGTCAGCGGGATAGGTTTCCAGTATTTTGTCAAACCATTTCTCCAGAATAGCGGTTTTTCTTTCTGACAAAAGACTCAACAGCTTCATATCCTGCAATACACGCGGCTCCTTATCTTGAGAGGTTTTATGCGTTTAAAACACACCGGTTCCCTTTATAGATCGTAAGGGCAACCTGTCTAAGCGTCCACAAAAGAAACTTAAGGTCTATACGCAGCCAGTCGGCTTTGGAAGACCGGCATACCTGCAGGCCTGCTTTGCCGGACCTGCCGGGTAAAGCTGATAGAGATACTTGGTGTTGCCTTTCTCTTTACCCATGGTCTTTGCGATCTCTTTTGTCAGGATCTTGATCATTGGGGCTATCTGGTATTTTGTGAAATATGATCTGAGAAACTTAATGATATCCCAGTGCTCGCCTGTCAGCTCAAGGCCGTCAGCCTTTGCCATTTCACCAGCCATTCCTTCTTCCCAGACCTGCCAGTCAGTAAGATAACCTTCCTCATCAACTTCAAAGCTCTTGCCGTTAAATTCAAACATTGGCATACGATACTCCTTTCTACTTTTTTGGGATTTCAGAAATAAAACCCTTAAACATAAGGGATCTTTTAAAAAACATTCTAACTAATATAGAAAGCATTGTGCGCAAGGTCAAATAAAAAAAATTTATATTACTATTATCAAAATATTTTATACTAGACATATTAAAAATATCAATTAAAATAGAGCTGTGCTGCCGTCACTTTGGGCGAGGCATGGACAGCTATGTTTCGATGCGGCGAAAATCCTTTATACAGGTATAGTTACATGCATCAAAAACTCGGACAGCACTTTCTGTTCGACAAAAATATTTTAAGGAAAATAGTGAACTGCAGCGGGGTAATATCCGGCGACAGCGTTATTGAGATAGGGCCAGGGCTCGGCACTCTGACAGCGCTGCTGGCCGGGCGCGCGAAAAGGGTACTTGCCATAGAAATTGACAGGAAGCTGGTTCAGAAGTTAAACGAGGTATTGCTTCCCATAAAAAATGTTTCTGTCATAAATGCCGACGCCCTGAAATTCCCGTTTGATACAGTAAAAGGAAAGTTCAAGGTCGTTGCCAATATACCTTATTACATTACAACTCCGATCCTGTTCAGACTGCTGGAGTTCAGAAAAAAAATAACCAGCATGACACTGCTAATGCAAAAAGAAGTTGCCAGACGGATAGTCGCGGCTCCGGGCGGCAGGGATTACGGCGTTCTTTCCATCGGTATACAGGTATACACAAAACCAAAGATAAAGTTCACGGTCTCAAAAAGAGCTTTTTCACCGCCGCCTAAAGTCGATTCCGCGGTTGTGTATTTTGACGTCCCGGCCCAGCCTGTTCACAGGATAAAAGACGAGGCGTTCTTCCATGAGGTCGTGAAAACCGCATTCTCTCAGAGGCGCAAGACCCTGTTAAACAGCCTGAGATCATTGGAAGAAAAATTTCCCGGCAGTTTGAAGGGCATTAAAGAGTCACTCCTTGAGGCCGGCATTGACCCGGGGCTCAGGCCCGAAGTTCTTGGCATAGAGGATTTTGCAAGGCTTGCGCAGGCCCTGCGGAAATGACCTTCAGTCTGCTCTAAAAGTCACGCGTTGCCGCAATATTTTTACAGATTGCCCCGTGATACAGCTCACATAATTAACCCCGTATATTACCTTAAAATATGTTTTAGATCCCCTTAATTCCCAGCCTAAAGCGTGGGGCTTTAGTATTGTACGGGGTAAACTGCAAATTATTTGTTATTTTAGTTACAATAATAAATATGCGTATACGTTCAATGTTAAGTAAAACTACTCTGCCTGTTGTCCTGCTGACCATAATAATGCTGTTCGCGTGCAACAGCGCCTCTGTTGTCGCGGACGAAAAAGAACCTGCTTCTCCCCCGAAAGGGCCGACGGGCAGGTTACTGGTCCCTGCCGCGCCGAACCAGAGTATTGTGAGGGGGACCGTGTCCGCGTACTGCGTTGTATCAGCGCGGCTGCTGAATATTAAACCTGCTGACCAGACGCTTTACAAGATCACACTTTTGATTGAGTCTTCAGAAAATGCAAAGAGCTTTCGCAATTTCATTAAAGACAAAGAAGGAGAGGATATAGAGTTTTACACAAAAGAAAAACAGCTTCTGGAGATCTTTGGCAAGAGGATAAAGGCACGGGCATCGTACACAGGCGACGAGAGAGGCGGTTCTTACTGGATAAGAGATATTGAGCTTATACCCGGTAAATAATAGATAGCGGAGGGAGTAATACCTATGATAAAGATAAGGATCAACCTTTGTTTAGTTTTTTTTATTTTAATTACTGCAACAGGTCTTATATTTCCTTTCAAAAGCTATGCTGTACCTGCTTCACCGAGAATTTTTGAGCTTGAACAGCCTGACGGAACAGTTTTTTATGCACGCCAATGGGGTGATGAATGGGCCCATGGGATGGAAACCACGGACGGTCATTCAATCGTCCTTGACAGATCCACAAAAAAATGGACTTACGCTGTAATAGATAAAACGGGAAAACTTGTAGCATCAAAAAGGATCGTCGGGACAGACTACCCGCCTTTTGATACTCCGATCAGGCCGACCGGAGAAGCAAGGGCCATGATCAGGCAATTAAGGGCTTCGGCCGTAAGCCAGAGGGTCGTTCCGCCAACCGGCACTGCAAACGTCCCGGTTATACTTATTAATTTTAATGGTACATCCTATACATATTCTTCCGGAGACTTTGACACCCTTCTCTTCGGTACAGGCAGCAAGAGCATGAAGGATTACTATGACGAGGTTTCATACGGCAATTTTAGTGTTTCTGCGGGCATAAGCGGTATTGCCGGGTGGTATACAGCAGCAAACATCCATGATTATTATGGTACCAACGTTTCATGCTCTGGTACCACGTATGATCAGCACGTTGCAGAACTTGTAATAGAGGCAGTAAACGCTGCAGACTCAGCCGGCTTCAACTTTGATCCATACGATCAGGATAACGATTGTTATGTGGATATCGTAGGGATAGTCCATCAGGGTACCGGCGAGGAAACCGGCGGTCCCTCAACAGATATCTGGTCCCACAGCTGGAACCTGAAGAGCGCTCTATCGTTTTGTGGAGACGGCACAGGAGCAGTGACTACCAATGCTAACTGTTCTGCCAACCCAACGGAGAAAATCAAAGTAAACGATTATATTATCATGCCGGAACTTTACGATACCTCACCAACTCAGTCAACAATAGGTGTCTTTGCCCATGAATACGGTCACGCTCTTGGACTCCCTGATCTGTACGACACTGACTGGCCAACAGATTCATCGGGCATAGGAGACTGGGGTGTAATGGCTTCAGGATCATGGAACGCTGTAGTATTATCAGGCGACACTCCTGCCCATACGTCTGCATGGAGCAAATATTTTCTTGGATGGGTCACGCCAACCCAGGTTATAACAACTCTTACAAACGAACAGATTGATGCGGCATCCGGCAATTCAGACGTATACCAGCTTCTTAATGGAACCTCTACAGCAGGTGAATACTTTCTTGTAGAAAACAGGCAAAGAACCGGCTTTGATGCCGGATTACCCGGAGACGGCCTTCTTATCTGGCATATAGACGCAGGACAACAAAACAACAATAACGAGTGTGTTGACCATTCCAATTGTCCGGTCAATCATTACCGAGTTGCACTGGAACAGGCTGATAACCTCTGGGATCTCGAAAATAACCAGAACAGGGGAGATGCCGGGGACCCTTTTCCGGGGACCCAGGCAAATATTGCTTTTACTGACTCTACTGACCCGGACAGTTACCTCTACAATGGAAATGCAAGCAATGTCTCTGTCACCGCCATAAGTACCTCACAGACAAATATGACCGCAACGCTCATCCCAGGACCTCCACCAGCAGCGCCAAGCGGCCTTTCAGCAGCAGCTGTTTCGTCCAGCAGGATAGATCTAAGCTGGACAGACAATTCAAACAATGAAGTAGGCTTTAAGATCGAACGAAAAACAACAGCCGGTGGCACATACAGCCAGATCGCTTCAGTCGGAGTGAATGTCACCACATTTCCCAGTACAGGACTTAGCGCTTCAACAGAATATTATTATCGGGTAAGGGCCTATAACCTGGTGGGAGACTCAGCTTGGTCAAATGAAGCCAATGCCACAACAGGCACACCACCTGACGCGCCAATCCTCCTTTCAGCAACTGCTGTTTCATCCAGCGCAATAGACCTAAGCTGGCAAGACAATTCAATTGATGAGGACGGCTTTAAGATCGAGCGCAAGACAGGTGCTGGAGGAACATACAGCGAGATCGCTACAGTTTTGATGAATATCACAACATACAGTAACACTGGACTTAGTGCCTCAACAGAATATTTTTATCAGGTAAAAGCCTATAATGCACAGGGAGACTCTTTACCTTCAAATGAGTTAAGTGCCACCACCAACGCGTCATCCGGCGGAGGCAGTTCAAGCAGCAGCTCTGGTGACGGAGGCGGTGGCGGCGGATGTTTTATAGCTAGCGCGGCATATGGAAGTTACATGGCGGATGAAGTAATGGTGTTAAGGGAGTTCAGGGACAAATATCTTTTAACAAATTCATTGGGTAGGGAGTTTGTGGGCCTGTATTACGCATACTCTCCGCCAATAGCAGAAGTTATAAAAGGCAATGAGTTTTTGAGGACTGTTACAAGGGCTGTATTGACCCCTGTTGTCATGGGTGTAGTTTACCCGTATCGATCACTTGCCGTATTTATTGTATTTCTTACCGCGGCAATTGCCCTTCGTATCAAAAGAAAAAGGGCATTAACAGTTTAATTTTTTTATAACACCCGCGTCCAGTTTTGTGTTAGCAAAACTGTGGGTGCGGAATCTAACGGGGCTCTCTACTCTCTACTTATTAAAACAGGTCTACCCCTTACTCTTTTAGAAAGTTATCAATAAATTTTAAATACTCCAAATAATCTCTGATTTCATTTTTGATATCGTCAATCATTCTTTTAAAGTCTACTCTGCCGTATCTGTGAATAATCAAATTTCGTAAACCAACCGAGGGAGCGATTTTGCCGGCAAAATCCATCGGCAGAACTTTATTTTCGCCCAGAACAATAAAAGTACTTTGATAATCGTTGGGTATATTAAAACCGGACTCAACTATGATATGAGTATTAATGTCAATCGCAGAATCAACTATTAATTGAAACAGTCTTTCAACAGTGTGAAGTTTTAAATTGTTCCCGATAATATCCCGCGATTCTTCTTTGAGAATCGGCTGCAGTTCCTTAAAATAGCCCTGGACATCCGCCATTTTATTTTTTATTAATTCTTTATCAATCATACATTTTGCAAAAACTTATCAAGTGACGATTTTCTTAAATCAAAAAGTTTTTTGGCCTCCATAAAACATTTTAGAGCATAAATTTTAAAATTAGCGAACAAAAACGGCTCTTTTTCATAAAGGAGAACCGACTTTTCCGCTGCCTGTTTTAATAAAAGCGGCGCAGCGGTTTTTAGATCCACCAGCTCTAAATTCTTTAATTTAAGTTTTTGAGAAAATACAATCTGCATTTTGGCAATTTCAATTAAACTCATTCGTTTTTCCGATAAAAAAGCAATATCAACATCACTTTGAGGATGTGTTCTCCCGCTTACTTGCGAACCGAACAGAAGCACTAAAGGAAGACGGTATTTTTCAGCTATTTTTCTAACTTCGGGTTTTGTTTTCGCGATGTTAAACATAATCATAGAATAACACGAAAACATTCAAAATCAAAATAAAAACACAAATTAAGTTTTCCTTTTTGTAGCAGGACGTTTTGGCCCGCTGCAAGGGTGGACGTCAGGATAGTAAAACCGGTTTATCCCTTCCGGCAGATACCACGCAGATAAACCCGAAAGGCTCATCAGAGGGGTTTTGAAACTGGTGGGGCGTGTCCGGGGAGACATAAACAACGTCAAGAAACCCTATTTTGTATCTCTTCCTGTCTAAAAGAACTGTTCCCTTGCCCTTTATCCCGACAACTATATGCTCGTGCCTGTGCTTTTCAAAACTGCTGCTGCCGCCCGGAGCTATCTCAAAGTACCTGACATGGGACTTCGCGTTCATTCCTTCTCCGACAAGAACCCTGCGGATGATCCCGCTCCAGTCTTCTTTCCCCTTTTTATACGCTTCTGTTCTTACTCCCTTCCAGGTACAATTGCCCCTGTGCTTAACAACGGGGCTTGCAAAGGTTTTTCCAGTCTTTGAATGACCTGAACGCCAGTCGCACGAAGAGGCGGTTTTCTTGCGTGATGACTTTTTAGCCGGTTTTTTCATTTGCGGATCATACTGAGAACCCCGTGACCCTTACGATCTCGTCAAACGTGGTCATGCCTTCAAGTAATATCTTTATCGCGTTTTCCCTGAGTGTGCTGAAGCCTTCGGTGCGCGCGATCTCTTTTATTCTGACGGGCGGTTCTTTCCTTTCAACCGCGGCCCTTATCTTGTCTGTTATTTCCATGATCTCAAAGACGGCTATTCTTCCGTAGTAGCCGGTCCCCCTGCACTGCGGGCATCCCGCGCCGACCGAAACGCTTATGCCCCTGGTTGCTTCATAATCTATTTCCAGTATCCTGCATTCGTTCTCAGAAAGATGGTATTCCTCGGCGCAATAAGTACAAACCCTTCTGACAAGTCTCTGCGCTATAACACCGATAAGGGTGGAATTGATCAGAAAAGTCGGCACCCCCAGATCAAGAAGCCTGGTAACACTGCTCGGAGCGTCATTGGTATGAAGTGTTGACATTACAAGATGTCCTGTAAGCGCTGCCTGAATGGAATTGTCCGCGGTCTCAAAATCCCTTATTTCCCCGACCATGATCACGTCCGGGTCCTGCCTCAGGATCGTCCTGATACTGCTGGCGAATGTAATGCCTATCTGCGGCTGTACGGCTATCTGGTTAAAGTCCTCATGTATCATTTCAATAGGGTCCTCTATGGTGATAAGGTTAACCTCGGGGCTTGAGAGGATCTTCAGAGCGGAGTACAGGGTTGTGGTTTTCCCGCTTCCGGTCGGGCCTGTTACAAGTATCAGGCCGTACGGGGCGGCAATAAAAGACTTGAATATATCCAGTTCGCGCTTCAACAGCCCAAGCTTCCCTATGTCCTGCATCAGCACCATTGGATCGAATATCCTTATAACGATCTTCTCTCCAAAGGACACCGGCAGGGTCGATATACGAAGTTCAACCTCCTTGCCCCCGTGTTCTGTTTTGATCCTGCCGTCCTGCGGTCTTCTCTTCTCAGCGATGTCCATGCGGCATAACGTCTTTATACGGGAAACAAACGCCGGGTGAACGGCCTTGGGGACCTTGTGGATGTTGTGCAGTATGCCGTCTATCCTGAAACGGACAAGAGTGTGGTCCCTTTTGGGTTCGATGTGTATATCCGAAGCGCGCTGGGAATAGGCATAATGCAAAAGATATTCAACCGCATTGATTATATGCTCGCTGGTTGCCCCAAGCTCTGAGATCGACTTTAGTTTTACATACTGTTCAAGATTGCCAAGGTCTATCTGAGACGTCAGGTCGACCTGTGCCGCGTCTATAGAAGATTTAAAGCCATAGAATTCTGTGATGATCTTCATCAGCTCCGACTTGGTGGTTACAACCAGGTCTATATCATATCCCTGGGACTGCCTGATCCCGTCAATACCTTCACGTTCAAACGGATTGGATGTCGCGAGCTTAAGCGTATTATCAACAAGATCAAGGGGAACAAGCTGATATTTTATGGCATAAGGCCTTGATATGACCCTGGTCACTATGTCAGAGTCCAGCTTCAGGGGGTCGATCTTTATGAAAGGTATGTCTAATTGCCTTGAGACCTCTTTCATAATGACTTCTTCGGTCAGGAACGCGGATTCCTTGCCCGGCATTTTTAGTTTCAGGGAGTCGATTATATCTATGATGGAAATATCGGGATCGATCACCCCGCTCCTGCTGACGGCCTTACCCCTTGATTTAAGCAGGCGCGCGTAAAACACGTTCTCTTTCAGATGGATATCTTTAAGCTGTTTTTTTGACAGAAGTCCCGCGTCCGTAAGGATATCCAGAACGGTTTTCTTTATTTTTTCATTCATATCGAGTTCTTAAAATTTATAATAACACCCCGTTAGAAAACTTGCCTGCGCCTTTCTAACGGGATAAACGTTTATTAAAAAATAACCACAACCTTTAATGAATCTTCTGCCTTTGCGGTCAGTCTGAAGGCCTCAGATGCCTTTTCCAAAGGGAAACGGTGAGTAATAAGCCTCTGGGCATCGACCGACCCTTCTGATATGAGGTCAAGCGCGGCCTTTGTATCGTCAGGGCCGCAGGAATAACTGGTTATAATGTTAATGTCCCTGAAATATATGTCATGGGGTCTAAGCTGTAGAATATCGTCAGGCCCGGCAGGTGTAAAGAAAAGCACTTTCCCTGCCCGGGCGGCACAACCGATGCCCTGGGACATTGCCTTAATATCTCCCGGGCCCACAACCACAATATCAGCCATGCCCCCATCGGTTAGCCTGCTGACAGCATCCGCAAGGTCTTCCCGGGATATATCTATAACGCTGTCAGCCCCGAATTCCATGGCTTTTTCAAGCCTGAAAGGCACTTTGTCTGCCCCTATCACCTTTGCGCCGTATTTTTTCGCGAGCATTATATGTATCTGGCCCATAACACCCAGGCCCATTACAAGTACCGTGTCACCGTGCTTCATGCCGGCCCTTTTCAGCCCTTTCACAACACACGCGACCGGCTCAACAAGCGTGGCATGGTCAAATGATATTTTTTCAGGAAGCAGGAGTGTGTCGCCCCTGAGGTTCACCTCAGGGACAAGCGCGTACTCTGATATGCCGCCGGGGATTATCCCTGATCCCCTCCAGGTACTGCACTGAACATGATCACCCCTTTTACAATACGCGCAATTAAAACATGGGGCATGGTGGTGAAAAAAGACCCTGTCTCCTTTTTTAAAGAAGTTGCGAGGCTGAGAAGTTGAGAAGTTAATGTGCTTACCCTCTGAACCTCTTATCTTCTTAGCTTCTAATCCCCTGCCCAGCTTAACTATCTCTCCCGCCGGCTCATGCCCCAGGACAAGAGGGGCTTTTTTTTCGATATACCATGGCATGACATCGCCTGAGCAGATGCCGCACGACCTGACCCTGACAAGCGCGTCGCCTGCTCCTATGTCAGGGACCGGCATGTCCTCAACGCGGATGTCATCAAAACTGTACAGTTTAACAACTCTCATAAAAGACCGTGATTCGTTATGCGTTATACGTTATAAGTAACGGATAGAACAACTACTTATAATGCGTCACTCGCTACTTGTTTATCTTAGATTTATATATTTCTCTCGCTTCTCGTTGCTCTCTACTCGCTACTTTTTTAGGGAATGATCGCGTATTTTATGCCTTCGCCTGACGAAAGTTTATTGAACGCGGTTTCAAGGTTATGGAGAGGATATTTCCCGGAGATCAGCCCCTTAACTTTTATCTTTCGCCCGGATAGCAGTTTATACGCGTTTGCCACATCAGCAGGTATAAAATGAAATACCCCTTTTAAGGTTATCTCGTCATAGTGGATCCGTGCGGCATCATACGTAACCCGGGCATCCGGTTTTAACCCTCCGAAGAGTATCACTGATCCGCCTTTGCGTACATACCATAGGGCTGACTCCCATACCAGTGGTATCCCTGTGCATTCAAAAACGACATCCGCGCCCTTATTCCCGGTAAAGTTCATGATCTCAGTTTTCACATCCCCTTTGTCAGGGCTTATCACGCTGTCGGCTTTAAGGTCTTTTGCTTTATTAATGCGGCCTTTCTGCTTCTCAACAACGATCGTTTTTAATCCCATTGCCTTTAAAACCATAACATGAAGCAGTCCGATGGGACCCGCGCCCATGACCACAGCCGTATCGCCCCCGGATATGTCCGAGGAGCGGACACTGTGCACGACACAGGAAAGCGGTTCAAGAAAGGCTGCTTCAGCAAAAGAGAGTGTTTCTGGTTTTATGAACACATTATACTTCACCACATGTTTCGGCAGTAATATGTACTCTGCAAAAGCACCAAGGGCCTTTGTCCTCATGATATCCTCACAGAGATTGTATAAGTTCTTCCTGCAGAAGTAACACTTCCCGCATGGGGCGCTGTGCACAGCCATTATCGCGGTGCCTTTTGGAAATTTTCTCACTCCTTGTCCGGCCTTTTCCACAACACCTGAGAACTCATGGCCAAATACTGTAGGCATCGGCATCAGGGGATGTCCTCTTTTAAAGGCTTTAAGGTCTGTACCGCAGGTAAGAGCGGCCTTTATCCTAACCAGGATCTCGCCATGAGAAGGTTCGGGTAGATCAACCTCTCTCAACTCAAGCTTTCCCGGTTTTACCAGGAGGTTTGCTAACATTCGAATTTCTTAACCGAATTCGCCGTCTATAATTTCCCTTATCTCTTTTATGCTTTTGCCTTCTTTATACAATTTTGAAGCCCGCCGGGCTTCGTTGAGACAGATACCTCAACCAGCCGCATGAGTGCCTACATAACAACTGAGAAGACTCTTGTGGTTAAACGGCTCACTATCGCAGAAGCAGTAACATTTCAGACTGTCCAGGACCTGCGGTATGTCTTGTGCTATCTGATAGGCGCCCGCAATAAACGGATCACTGAATTGTGCGGGCGAGAGGGGTGGTCCTGTCTCACCCCCCCGCAGGGAATTATCATCAACGGCAGATACAGAATCAGATGTTTTCTTTAATTGCAAGGCAACCACCACCGCGGCAACGGCTAACATCACCGCAATGGCAATAATTATATTTTTAGTGTTTTTATTCTTCTCGGGTTTTCTTTCAGGTCTGTTTTTTCTGGATTTTTTCTTTCTGGACACAGGCTCTTACCTCCTTTTCAGTTCCAGATAATGGTTGTTTAATATACCACAATAACTGCGGTATTTGCGATTGACAGGGTATTATGCTAAATTTCTATGATGAAACCTGTTCGGGTCGGACCTATGACTGATGACGGATATTGTTTTGTGTGCGGGCAAAAAAACCCTATTGGCCTTAAGCTTGATTTTGATTTTAACGGCAAAACAATAAAAACAGAGTTCGTCTCCAGGAAAGAGCATCAGGGGTATTTAAATATTGTTCACGGCGGGATCATCATGACCCTGCTTGATGAGGCGATGGTCAAGCTCGCCATTGCCATGGACATTCCGGCTGTTACCGCGCGGATGGATATTCGTCTCAGAAAGGCGCTGGATGTCGGGAAGAAGATAACGGTTGAGGCTGAAATAACCGATGAAACAAGAAGGACGCTGGACGCATATGCAAAGGCTGTTACAGCGGACAATGAGATCATTGCTGACGCGAAAGGCAAGCTGATAAAAGCGCAACCCGGTTAACAGGCCCGGCAGACTAATACTTTCTGTTAAAGTAATCCTCAAGTATTTGCCTGTGATCAAAGGCTATATCATCCGGAAGATCGCCTTTTGTGAAAACACCGGCCTCACCGGCATCGTCGCCTGCCTGCGGCTCCCCCTGGGCAGTGGCAATAAATATGGTCGAAATAGTGTGGTGCCTGGGGTCTCTGGCCGGGTCTGAGTATGTATGGAACTGTCTTACAAGCTGTATGTCAAGACCGGTCTCTTCTTTGGCCTCCCTGCGTACGGCATTTTCAAGTGATTCTCCGTAGTCAACAAATCCGCCGGGCATGGCCCATCCGGGAGGAGGGTTCTTTCTCTTAATGAGGATTATCCCTCTTCCGGCCTCTATGATAACGTCGACAGTGCAGAAGGGGTTCCGCGGCTCAGCCTGCAAGGGTCGGCTCTCCCCCTGAAGCTTCCGCGTTTAAATTGACATCTTTTTCAGGAATGATCGTGGAGATGGCGTGTTTATATATAAGCTGCTGTTTGTCCTGTTTTATCAGAACCACAAAATTATCAAAACCTTTAATGATCCCTTTCAGGCGCGCGCCGTTCGTAAGATAAATGACAACCGGGGTCTTGCTCTTTCTTAACGCGTTCAGATAAAGGTCCTGCACATTATGGTTTTTATTCGTCATAAGACCACCATTGAATTTTCAGCGCTCATCTTTAACATAAAGTAATTTGTTGTGAATTTCAACCCTGTTAGAGTACTGGAACGCGAAAGGTGTTCTTATCCGGTCAGGAGTTTTCTAATGGGAGCAACATCATTTATGATTTTCTTAAAAATTTTTTCCATATCAGTCATGCCGGTTATGTCTATCCATCTTATATGCCGTTCTTTTTTGAACCACGTGAACTGCCTTTTAGCATACATCTTCGTGCGTTTTTTCAACAGCCTGACAGATTCTTCAAGGCTGGTTATGCCGTTCATGTAAAGCTGCATTTCTTTGTAGCCAAGTGCCTGCAGGGCGGTTCTGCCGGGTTTTGTTTTTAACAGCTTTTCAGTCTCCCGCAAAAGACCTTTTTCCATCATTACATCGACCCTCTGCTCTATAAGGCGGTACAGTTCCTTTCTTTCTCTTGAAAGCCCTATTTTGATAAAACTATAAGGTTGAGGCACTGTAGACAGGTGCTGGAGTTCCGATATGGGCTTACTGCCGCTAAGCGCCACTTCAAGCGCCCTTACCACTCTCCTTGTATCTTTCCGGCTGATCTTGCCTGCCGACACAGGGTCAATTTGTTTCAGACGTTCATAAAGATGTCCTTCACCAGAGCTTCTCTCTTCTTCAAGCAGCTTTTCCCTCAATGTCCAGTCAGCTTCCGGCCCTTCAAAAAGCCCTGTTGTAAGTGTTTTTATGTAAAGTCCCGTGCCGCCGACAACTACCGGAGTCATGCTCCTGGAATGAAGGCCGCCTATGATCTCTGTTGCCATTTTTTTAAACATGCCCGCGCTGAAGGAGCCGGCAGGAGATAGTATGTTAATTAAGTGATGCCTTACCTCTTTCAGCTCACTGTCTGATGGTTTGGAAGTGCCTATATCCATGCCGCAATAGATCTGCATTGAATCAGCGCTTATGATCTCTGTATCCAATGCCCTGGCCAGCAAAATAGACAATGATGTTTTGCCAACGCCCGTAGGCCCGGCAACTATGACGACCGGCTTATCCTGACCGCTCAGGACGGATCCCGGCCTCTCGGGGTTTGTTGTCATGACCGTATTATAATATCTGCGGGACGATTAAAACATTCCAGTTCTGAAATATCGCCTGGGAACCCGGGAACCGGCAGTTAAAACGGAAGGCGTGTGCGAAGAAAGTCAGATCATTATTTAAAGATATTCTCGGAGAAAGTTACAAGCGCGAATATTCCTTTTTCAGGAAATAATATTTAATGTCTACCCAAAAGAACAAAGCGTTCAGTCAGCCAGTTTGTTCAGTATATCCTTTGCCTTTTGATGTTTTTCTCCTTCTTCTTTCATAACGAGTCTGTAGAACTCGCACTTCAGGCAGTTACCCAGTTTCATGGCAAAGGTCCCCTGGATCACTCCGCCGCAGAGTGTGCCGGCTACAGCCCAGCATGCGCGGCCCGCGTTCTTTCCCTCATTCACGCCGTTGGCGCGGATCTCCGTAGTGGCTGAGCAGACTCCGAGATCACCAACCTTGGCGCCCCCCGGTTCTCTGCCGCATTTTTTGAACTCCCAGCAGTTTATCTTTTTAGGCATCTATGCTCCCCTCCCTAAATTTATAAAAACGCGGACCAGATCAAACTACCTAAATTTAATATAACTCAAAACGGAACACTTTGCAAGAGTTAAAAAAGGTTTTAAAGGGCATTACCGGGGATAACGGTCATAAAACCGAAAAAATTATTTGTCGCGCGCGTGCTTCAAAAAGTACCTGTGCAGGTCCCTTTTTTCGAGCTCGCGGAGTATATCGTCCGCTGTCACATACTTGGCTCCTTCCTCTTTAATTACGCGTTTGTAGAACCTGCATTTCTCGCAATCACCGAGTTTTTTGGCATAGCTCCCCTGTACTTTTCCCCGGCAAAATGTACCAGCCACAGCCCAGCATGAACGGCCGGCATTCTCGCCGTGGTTTATTCCGCCCGCCCTGATGTCAGTAGCAGCAAGACAGACTCCGAACTCAGAAACTTTCGCTCCGTCAGGCTCTCTCCCGCACTCCATAACTTCCCAGCAGTTTTTTAATTTAGTTCGTTTCCTGGCTTTACTTAGTCATTAATGCGGCTCCAATAAAACTTAATTATAATATATAAAACTATAAGATCGATACAAAGCAGACATGATATACTATATTAACCCTGCTGAGTCAATATAAAAATTTAAATTAAAATATAATCTTTACTTATAAACGGCGGGCAGTTAGGTCAAATATGACAATTTACCAAGAAACGCCTTAACGCTATTTTGAAAAGCGTAATTTGAATATGGTCCGGATGATCCTGTAACCGACCTTCAGTATCCCCTTTACATTCCCGGTGATCTTGGATCTTCCGCTTCCTTTCCTGTAACTTACCGGCACCTCGGTTATGCTGTAACCTTTCTTTATCGCCTTGACCTGCATCTCGATCGTCCATCCCAGATTACCCTTCATATCCAGCTCCAGGAGTTTGTCAAACCTGATCGCCCTGAACGGCCCCATATCAGAGTATTTAAACCCGTACAGCAGCCTTATCAGGGCCGACGCCAGAAAATTACCGAATCGCACCGGCGGCCTTAAAGCCCCTTTTTCGCATTTGCCCATCACCCTGGAGCCAAGAACCAGGTCGTAACCTTCCTTAACAACAGGATCAACCAGCCTTATTATCTCCTCGGGGTGATCACTGTAATTGCCGTCCAGAAAAACAACCACATCGGGGTTTCTGTCCTTCAGATATTCAATCCCTTTCAGACACGGATAACCATAACCTCTCCTGGGTTCAAACAAGACCGTTGCCCCCCATTCCCTGGCTATTGAAGGCGTACTGTCCGTGCTTCCGTTATCCACAACTACAACCTCATCCACGAGGTCACGCGGGATGTCCCTGAGAGTCCGGGGCAAAGACGCCTCCTCATTGAGGGCGGGGATTATCACACTTATATTTTTATTGGAACGCATCGATAAATTATAGCAAATTCCCTGCGCATAACCTAATCCGCTGACGCATAGATACTTAGACCTTTGCGTTTTCTGCGCCCGCTTCGCCGAATCGAGGCGAGTAGGCGGATAAATTGACAAAAGCGGGAATTATTCATACCATTAAAAAACGGATTTGATCTCTCAGGTTTAAACGATTCTGTTCACACAGATAAAAAAATACGCGGGAGGTATTAAAACAATGGGAAAGGCCAGGGTTACTCTTATTAATAACCTTCAGTTCGTCGGCACTGCTGATTCAGGCCATGCTGTGGTAATGGATGCTCCAGGGTCTGTCGGCGGAACCAATGCCGCTTCAACTCCTATGGAACTTGTTCTGATGGCATTTGGGGGATGCTCGGGGATGGACGTAGTGTCTATCTTAAAAAAGAAAAAACAGGATGTGCGCAATTTAGAAATAAACCTGGACGGTAAAAAAGCGGACAACCACCCTCACATGTTTACAGAAATGCATATCGAATATGTACTGACAGGCAAGGACCTGTCAGAAGAGGCTGTAAAACGCTCCATCCAGCTTTCTCTGGAGAAATACTGTTCGGTAGGCGCAACACTTTCTAAAGCGGCAAAAATAACGCATTCATACAGGATCGTAAAGCAGGATTAAACCCCGTTAGAAGACTTCGCATTCTAACGGGGTAAAGGCATACTAAATGACATTGAACACCAGATTTCAACAGGCTATCGCGACAATTGGTTTTCTGGGTTACCTGCCTCATGCTCCGGGCACTTTTGGCACGGCTGCCGCTTTTTTGCTGATACTCGCGCTTAAACCAGGTAATTTTGAGCTTTTTATTATTTTCCTGCCGGTTTTTCTGCTTGGGGTATTGACCTCCCACACTGCCGAAAAAAAGCTCGGTAAAGACAGCGGGCATATAGTCATAGATGAATTTTCAGGTTATTTGCCGGCTGTTCTGTTCGTTCCAAAGAGCGCCGGCTATCTTCTTGCGGCGTTTGTTCTGTTCAGGATCATTGACATAGTAAAACCCCCTCCCATACGTAAAATGGAGCGCCTTATCTCCGGGGGAGCCGGCATTATGCTGGATGATATCGTCGCGGCCGTCTATGCCAATCTCCTGATTCAGCTATGGAGGCTCTTTTTTTAAAGCCGCAGTTTTGTCTGGTTCCCTCCGGTCACTGATCACCGATCATTGGTCATGGTTTTATATAATTTATTGACTGTTATGTGCTATCCTATATCAAAGCGGGAGTTTTTTTGTTTGGACCTTGAGAAGTTTTATAGCCATAGAACTGCCTGGCACAATAAGAGCTGCATTAGCTGACCTTCAGCAGGAGCTTAAAGGATGCGGGGCGGACGTCAGGTGGGTCGATCCGGCAAATATTCACCTTACGCTTAAGTTTTTTGGGGACATTAAAGAGGAAACCGCAGAAGAAATAATCAGACTGATGCAGAGAACTTGCCACAACCATGACCCCCTTAACCTTGAGATCAAAGGGGTGGGCATGTTCCCGGGTCCAGGATCCCCCAGGGTTTTATGGGTAGGCATTGACAGCAATGACGCCCTGGCAGATCTTCATAAGGAGCTTGAGAACAAAATGTCTTCACTGGGATTTGAGAGCGAGAAAAGGAGATTCACACCCCATCTGACACTGGGCAGGTTCAGGTCCTTAAAAGGCAAAGAATGCCTTCTGGAGAAGATCCGTCTGCGCGAAAAGGACAGTTTGGTCCCCATGCATATCAGGTCCCTGTCCCTGATGAAAAGCGAATTGGATCCGGCCGGGGCACGGCATACAAAAATCGGCGGGGCTTCTCTGGATAAATCCGCCCGAAATATTTAAAATAAATCATATGGGTTTTATCCGCCTTCACAGAACACCACGGGTTTACCCCGTGGATGCCCGTTCTCCGTAGAGGTAGAGCTTCTACTCCGGAGGATGGAAATGCGAACAAAGTGCTACGGCGAGACGTCACCGAAAGGGCAGGCATCTGCCTCTTGTGGCGGGTAATATAATGTACCATGGGCTTGTCTGCCGACAGGCAGGCTTGCCCGTAGGATCCAGAAAACAGGGAGGAGGCAAAAATGTCTAATAAAGAGCGCACAAAAGCTCTGGAAATGGCTATCGCCCAGATAGAAAAACAGTTTGGCAAAGGTTCTATAATGAGGCTCGGCTCTGAAGTGGCCGTGGAAATAGGCTTCATACCAAGCGGCTCCATTGGCCTGGATATCGCGCTCGGGATCGGCGGTTTTCCCAGGGGCAGGGTCATGGAGATCTACGGGCCTGAATCATCGGGAAAGACCACGCTTGCGTTAAGCGCGGTCGCGCAGGCACAAAAAGCCGGCGGATCAGCCGCCTTTGTCGACGCGGAACACGCGCTTGACGTCGGTTATGCCACAAAGCTGGGGGTTAATATAGACGACCTTTTAATAAGCCAGCCGGATACGGGTGAACAGGCGCTGGAGGTCACTGAAACACTGGTCCGCAGCGGAGCGCTTGATATAATAGTAATAGACTCGGTTGCCGCGCTTGTTCCGCGTGCTGAGATCGAGGGCGAGATGGGAGACAGTCTGCCCGGTCTCCAGGCAAGGCTTATGAGCCAGGCGCTTCGAAAACTTACCGCGACAATATCAAAGAGCCGGACAACCGTTGTGTTCATCAACCAGCTAAGGATAAAGATAGGCGTTATGTTTGGAAACCCCGAGACAACCACCGGGGGCAATGCCCTTAAATTTTATTCGTCCTGCAGGCTGGATATTAGACGGATCGAGACCCTGAAGATCGGTCAGGAGGCCGTTGGGAACAGGGTGCGCGTAAAGGTGGTCAAGAACAAGATCGCACCGCCGTTCAAACAGGCGGAGTTTGACATAAACTATAATGAAGGCATATCAAAAACAGGCGAGCTCATCGACCTGGGCGCTGCGAAAGGAATTATAGACAAGTCCGGCTCGTGGTATTCATACAACGGAACCCGTATCGGGCAGGGCAGGGAAAACTCCAAGGAATTTCTAAAATCAAAACCTGAAGTATCAAAAGAGATCGAATTAAAGATATTTGAAGCTTATAACCTCAGGAGGTAGATTATGTCTATCAACATTGATGAACTCCTTAAAAAGGCCGTCAAGTTGGGAGCGTCAGACGTTCATGTAAAGGTCGGGAACGCGCCTATTATCAGAATCAACGGCGAACTGTCATTTATGCCCGGCGAAAAAAGGCTCTCGTCAGAAGACTCCATGAACATGGCCTACACCGTTATGAGCGCTCCGCAGAAAGAGGCCTTTAAAAAGAGGAACGACCTTGATATCGCATACAGCGTTCCCGGACTGGGAAGGTTCAGATGTAACGCGTTTGTGCAAAGGGGGACGATAGGCATGGTCTTCAGGATCATTCCAATGAAGATCCTCGATACTGACCAGCTTCACCTGCCTCCTATCGTAAGGACGATCTCCCTGGAACCCAGGGGCCTTATCCTGGTAACAGGGACCACCGGGAGCGGCAAAACAACCACGCTTGCCGCAATGGTTGACTACATAAATTCGAACAGGACCGACCATGTCATGACGATCGAGGACCCGATCGAATTCCTTCACCGCGACAAGCGAAGCATTGTAAATCAGCGCGAAGTCGGCACTGATACAGAGTCATTCAGCAGGGCGCTCAGGGCAGCTATGAGGCAGGACCCTGACGTGATCCTCGTTGGTGAGATGCGGGATTTTGAGACGATCCAGACAGCGCTCATCGCGGCTGAAACCGGTCATCTGGTGTTAAGCACCCTGCACACCGTTGACTCGGCTGAAACCATAAACAGGATCATATCTGTCTTCCCTCCTTACCAGCACAAGCAGGTGAGGGTACAGCTTGCGTCTGTCCTGAGGGCCATAATATCCATGAGGCTGACGCCCATGGCCGACGGCAAAGGAAGAGTGCCCGCTGTTGAGATACTAAGGGCAACTGCCACAATAAAGGGATGCATAGAGGACCCTGACAAGACAAAATTAATTCCTGATGTCATTGCCCAGAGTTACAGTCAGTACCAGATGCAGACATTTGACCAGTCGCTGATGCAGCTTTATAAAGACGAGCTTATCACGTATGAAGATGCCCTGCGCAGGGCTACCAATCCGGATGATTTCATACTTAAGGTCAAAGGCGTCCAGTCAACAAGCGACCTGCAGACAGAAGCGGACGAGTCCATAAAAAATAAGCAAGAACCTGAGATTGAAAGATTCAACCGCTGATACGGGCCGCACAGCACGTATTACTGACGCCAGAAGCTATGCCCTGAGACTCCTTGGCTACCGCTCAAGAAGCAGAAAGGAAATGCGGGAGCGGCTCAGTAGGAAAAAATTCAGCGACGATCAGATAAACCCCACGATAAAGTTCCTTGAAGACGCCGGCCTGATGAATGATAAGGCCGTAGCGCTGGAACTCCTCAGATACGCCGCAGAAAGAAAGAACCTTGGAAGAAGAGGCCTTGAGATGTTTCTCTTCAGGCGTGGAATAGGAAGAGATTTGATAAGTGAGATCCTGTCAAACCATACCGCGGAAATGGAAAAAGAGGCCGCATCAAAACTCGTGGAGAAAAAAATGATGACATTAAGGCATCATCCGGAAAATGTTATAAGACGCAGGCTCTGGGGCATGCTCCAGCGCAGAGGGATCTCAGCTGACATAGCGCACCGGGTGATTAAAGATATCGATAAGGAAAATATTCAATAACAACTCCACTTAATTCTTGTTTATTTGTTACTTAGTCAAAAAACGAAGTTTTTTCTATGGGTTCTCTTTGGAGATTAATGTTCCTTTCAGGAAGCATCAATGTGCGGAGAAAGGATATATTTGTATTCGTTCGCTATTCACTCACTATGCATTGGTAGGTTATGAGATAAGCGAGTTTGCAATGCAAAGCTCCCAAAGGGAGCGAATTTAATGATAATTAATCCTTATATTTGTAGAACCAGAAGGGTCTACTAATAGCTCCCTGTCAGTTGAGTGAAGAGCCGTGTAGAAATCTCCCCGGGCTGCCTTTCTTTGCCTACTTTCTTTAGCAGTTAAAGAAAGTAGGTCCGCCGGGAAGGCTAAAATATGTCCTGTAGTTGTTTTAGGGTGTGGGATTTCATCCCACTTTAAATCGTTATTTCCCTAAAAGTATCGAACTCCCGGTAAAAAACGTTTCTGCTTCTGTATTTTTTAATCCCGGCTATGTGGCACTCGTTATTTGATCATAGAACTGCGTAACTTTATTCTTTTTGTCTGACTCCATATGTGCCATGGCAGTGCGCGGGTGCTGGTTCATGGTGCCTGTGACCATATAAGGAATGTGGTACCCCCAGTCGATCTTTTCCTGCCAGGGAAGGATCTCAGCCTCTATGGCCTCGATAAGAGGACGCACTTTAAATTTGGGGTTCTTCAGAAATGCAATGAGAAGTTCCAGGCAACAGTTGCCTGCGCCGCGCCCAATGCCGTACAAGCTGGCGTCAAGGTAATTGATGCCGGAAATAATGGCGGATATGGTATTCGCGAATGCCAGCTGTTGATTGTTGTGGCAATGGATACCAATGGTCTTGCCGGGCAGTCGCTCCATGTATTTTTTAGCGAGTGTTTCTATATCCTCTGAATAAAAAGCGCCAAAGCTGTCCACTACATAAACTGTCGGCACCCTGCTCCTGGAAAGGTCGTCAAGAGCTTCATCCAGTTCCCTCAGCCCAACGGTGGAGACCGCCATAAGATTAATGGTCGTCTCATACCCTTTATCAATGCACTGATGCACCAGGTCTATGGCGGCGTCGACCTGATGGGCGTAACACGCGACCCTTATCATATCCAGCGAGCTTTCGGATCTTTGCGGGATGTCGTCATATTTGATCCGGCCTATATCAGCCATTGCTGAAAGCTTGATCTTTTTTTCGCTGTCACCAATAATGCGTTTAATATCCGGTTCAGCGCAGAATTTCCATGGCCCGACCTCATCCCGTGAAAAAGCGGATTCTGAGCTCAGATAACCGATCTCCATATAATCAATGCCCGCCTCTGTTAAAGCCGTATAAACCTTGTGGACGAAAGAATCGTCGAACTGCCACTTGTTCATCAGCCCGCCGTCACGCACTGTGCAGTCTATAACCTTGATCTCCGGTCTGTACATTTTTCATTCTCCTTTTAGTATCTGGAAGTATTATCTGAAATGAATATTATAAATTATTTGTCCCTGTCCGGGCAAAGGGCTATGAATTTTTTGACATTTCGCGCGAGCCCTTCAAGATCACGCTCCATCAATGCCTTTCTGCCAAAAAGCGCCGTGCTTGTCCCCACAGCACTGGCCCCCGCGGAAAAATACTCCCTGATGTTGTCCGGGCTTACACCGCCTACCGCAACCAGAGATATCCGGTCATAGGGCCCTCGGAGCTCGCGGATATACCGGGGGCCGAACAACCCGGCTGGAAAGACCTTTACCATTTCAGCGCCGCTGGACCAGGCAGTATATACTTCCGTTGGAGTAAGTGCTCCGGATATGACAGGGATCGACTTTGATCCGGCATATTCGATCACAGAGGTGTCTGTATTGGGAGTAACCAGGAACATGGCGCCTGATCCCACGGCTTTTTTTGCATCCTCAAGGCTGCAGACCGTTCCCATTCCCAGTAATTTCCCGGGGGGGACAGCGGATCTGTTTTCCGAAACGATCTTCAGGGCATGCTCTGTGTTCATTGTGATCTCAATGGCCTGCAGGCCTGAAGCAAACGAGGCGTCCATTACGCCGCGGAAAAAAGCCGCGTCAACACCGCGTAAAATTCCGATAACAGGCACATCCAGTTTCATCATATTTTCCTTTAGCCCCTGCGTCTCACGCCGCAAGACGTGGCAGCGGGCGAAAGTAAGAAGGGGGATTACAGATACATTTTAATCAAAAGAATTCCTCGAAGCTTGCTTCGGGGTTTCAATAGTTTTCGTCATTTTTGTCATTCCGGCTTGTCCGGAATCTATCTTTGATACAGGAAGATTCCGGACAAGCCGGAATGACAGACTTGATACCTCGCAGCTTGCTGCGGGGTAGTTCATTAAATTGTCCGGTATATGTCTTCGAGTGCTAACTTTGCTATTTGACGATAATATTGACCGTTTGAACAACACAATTTCATCAAGCTTGATATATGTGAAAATAACCTTGTTTCCACTCACGACGTATATGTAATCCGGCGGCCCGTGTTCTGTCACATGATGTTGGATAGTTGCATCATAATCCATCTCTATTTTTAGCCGTTTGGCTCCGTGACTTGATTTTGTTGACATCAACTGTTCCTGATAGAAATCTGTTGTCCAGCCATGCTGCCATGCTGCACAGCCACATAGAGAAATAACCATTAAAACAAAACAATATAAGAATTTCTTTTGCACTTCCATTATATCCCCCCTACTCTTACTGACTCTGTTTCAAAACATGGATCCCGAACTTTTTCAGGCCTTCAGTAAGGGCGCATAAAGGAAGGCCCATAACGTTAAAAAAATCCCCTTCAATTTTTTCAATAAGGATTGCCCCAATGCCCTGAATCGCGTATGCTCCTGCCTTATCCAGAGGCTCTTTTGACCTTATATAGGCGCTTATCTCTTCCCGGTCAAGCTTCCTGAAATACACCTTTGTTGACACTGACCTTGATAGTATTTTGTTGCTGGCAGTGTCCATGATCGTAAAACCGGTGATCACTGAATGCGCTTTTCCGTTAAGCATCATAAGCATTTTACGGGCTTCTCTGTCAGTATGGGGTTTACCGAGCAGCCTGTTTTTAAAGACGATGAATGTATCTGCCGCTATGATGATCGCGTTTCTGTATTTATGCGCCACGGCTTCCGCCTTTTTGAGCGACAGGTACCTTGCGAGCGCGCGGGGACTTAACGGAAGACCGAGGTCCTCTTTATAACCACCGTCACAGACAGTGAAATTCAGACCTGTAATTTTCAGGATCTCCTTTCTCCTCGGTGATCTGGAAGCAAGTATTATTTTTCTCATAGCAGATATGTTACTCCATTTTTATAAAAACGATATATAGTAATGTGTAAAATAGAGAATAGCCTGATGTATGTCCGATGCTAAAAACAATGAAGAGATGAGATCCGCTGTTCAAAAAAAGAAGTATGACCTTGCAATAATAGGAGCCGGGCCTGCCGGTATGATGGCCGCGTTACGCGCGTCTGAATGCGGGGCCGCTGTTGTTCTTCTTGAAAAAAATCATATGCCGGGGATAAAACTCTTAATGACAGGCAAAGAAAGGTGTAACATAACGAACGCTGAAACCGATACACGAAAATTCGCGTCCAGATACGGGAAGAACGGGAAATTCCTCCTTAGCGCCCTTTACCGCTTTGGAATAGAGGAGACAATTGATTTTTTTCATAAGAACAGATTAAAGACAAAGGTTGAGCGCGGAGGCCGGGTATTCCCTGAGAGTGATAGATCAGGAGATGTGCGGGAACTCTTTCTCGGACTCATCAAAGAAAATAATATCACACTACTTACCAACTGCGGGATAAAGAGAATCTCCCTGAAGCAGAACGCGATAGAAAATATTATTATGGATAATATCCAGATCACGGCGGCAAATTATCTCATATGCACAGGCGGGCTTTCTTATCCACGGACAGGATCTACGGGCGAAGGGTATAAGTGGGCAAGACAGATGGGTCATACAGTAATAGCACCTGCCCCCGCGCTTACTCCGGTACTGGTAAGAGAGAGATGGGTAAAAGAGCTGGAAGGGTTAAGCCTGAAGAACGTTAGTATCTCTGTTTATCAGAACAATAAAAAACAGGATGCCCGCTTTGGCGAAGCCTTATTCACCGGTGCCGGCATGAGCGGGCCAATAATACTGGATATGAGCAGATCGATAGGCAAACTGATCGTCAATGGACAAACATATATCTTTATTGATCTCAAACCGGCTTTAGACTTTAATAAATTAGATAAAAGGATCCTGCGGGATCTGGAGAATCACAAAAATATGTCTATAAAGAATATACTCCCTGAACTGCTCCCCAAGAAACTGATCCCGGTAATACTTAAATTGGCAAATATAGCTCCTGAGAAGAAAGGACACTCCATAACAAAAGATGAACGTAGAAAACTTAAGGCGCTCTTAAAACAGTTCCCCCTGACGATAAAAGGTCTTTCAGGATTCAACAGGGCAATAATCACCTCCGGGGGTGTAAATTTAAAAGAGGTTGACCCTAAGACCATGCGCTCAAGAATAGTAAACAACCTGTATTTTGCCGGAGAGATCCTTGACCTTGACGGGCCTACCGGGGGATATAACCTGCAGGTCTGCTGGAGCACAGGATACCTTGCCGGAGAAAGCGCCGCCCGGAATTCAACACGATAAGTGGGGCCAGGTCTTCATTGTCCACTTAATTAAGATGCCTTATGTCACGTTTGAAGACCTGACCCTGTGTCTCACTCGCAATACGAATTAGTCAGAGCTGACTCTTCTGGTGTATCGCAAATGATCTTCCCGGGCATGGATTCAGAGTCACAATAAGCAGCTGCAAAGACCTTATACCGTTCACAGGCCCAAAGCGTGTGGAATCCGGCTACTAATTTACAATCCTCAGACTTATCATCACATACATAGAACTTTACAGGTGTTTCCTCACAGCCAACCAGGGGTATTATCGCGACAATTAAAAAGACAGCCAGGGTTGTGAGCTTTCTCACTTGCTTTCGCTGGATATTTGCCCCTCCTTGAAATAGATTAAGACTTAATACTAAATTCCTTATCTATAAATCCTTCATGAGTTAATGACTCTATTACACCCCGTAAGAGATAACTATGCTTAAAATGAATGATATACTTTCTTGCTTTTTCTTTAACCGGAACCAGCATTTTTTTCTGTTTCAACTTTCTTAGTATCCTGGATTTTTCTGATGGCAGTTTTCCCGGAATTATTTTTTCTAAATCAGAAGCTGTTAGTTCCATATTATCTGTGGTAATCGATGATTTTAATATTGCGTGTTCCCGTTTCATAATATTCTCGCGATCCAAACAGAAATCAAGCGCGGGCATTAATATTTTTTGCACCAGGTAATCACGATCTAACAGTCTATCTATCTTGTGGATCTCTTCCAGTAAACCTTTTAAAACATACTCACACCAGGCCAGTATATCGCTGTCTCTCCCCCTGTCTGCCTGTGAAAGCATTTCGTAATATCGGTCCCTGTTAATACAAAATATCGCGGTTGGATTAATAATTCTACCCATTTTAACGTTGAATCCCTGTTTGATCAGCATAGCGTAAGTAAGTAATCGGACTACCCGGCCATTACCATTATCAAAGGGATGTATCCAGGCAAATCGATGGTGGGCTATGGCTGTAATAAGTAAGTCGTATTTTTTTTGTTTTTTTTGATTAATAAAATCAACTAATTCATCAAAATGTTTTTTTACATTTGTGTAAGGCAGCGGCTTGTGAGCACCAACTCCTACATCAACAAATCTCAATTCGCCCGGGTTTCTACTTCCTTCTCTGGCTAAATTTTCAACGACTATTTTATGTAAGTTGAGTATAAAAGCCTGGTCAATTTTTGAATTATTTTTAATGCGGCTCTCTATGAAATCCATTGCTCTTTCCGCATTTCTTATTTCATTAATTTCATCGTCACCAATTATTTCGTCATCATTCCTGCTTCCAGATATCTCTTTTTCAACTAATTCTGCGATAGTGGTATTGTTTCCTTCTATTCTGGCAGATCCAAGACTTTCCAATAATTGGAAAATATGTTTAATTTGGAAGAAAATACCAGGGTGTGTCTTACTATCCAGGCGGTTATCTCTAAGTTTCTCTAAATCGATAATAACCGATGTTAGCGGCGAATCGAAACTGGGCTCGACAATTCTCAGTTTAGGAATCCCATGCTCTGTTGCCATATTTGCTCGCTATTTCAGAAACATTTAACAATATATCTAAAATTAATGTTGTATTGCAGTAAGTTAACTGATTATAGTATAGCTCAACATTTAACAAATTGCAAGTTTAGGATTTAACCGATTGGTGAATAATCATTTACCATTAAACATTTGCTGATCTTGTTGCTTACAATTAACAGCAGATGAGTAAATAGCTTGTAATAATCAGTAGTTGTGCAACTATGCATTGACGCGTTATTTAACAAATTACAAGTTTAGGATTTAACTGTTTGGTGAATAAATTTAATTAGTGGAGCGACCTTTCCCCGTAGGATTAGGCCATTGAAAATGAGAGTTCTCTTCATTCAAACTATTTAAGGAGTGGACTTACTCCTGCCCGGCAAATGGACAATTTTTTTCTTAAGATGGAAATAATAATTATAATCTGATAAATTTAGTTGAATTTCAAACCATTCACCATGTCCCACCTCAGAGGTGGGACATGGTACGCCTGAACAATGAAAAGGGAGGGAGCATGAGAAAAAAACTTTTGAAGACAGTAGCAGTCTGCGCGGTCCTGCTCTCAGTCCTTCTGGCATATCCATTCGCGGGTTATGCAGAGGATAAGGAACATAAGACTCAGCCCGCGTCTGAGCAGAGGTTCAGTGATATTGATATGTGGGTCAAGGTTTTTGAAGACCCTGAACGCGATAAATGGCAGAAACCCGCTGAAGTGGTTAAAAGTCTTAATTTAAAACAGGGCGATGTGATAGCTGACATTGGGGCGGGCACAGGTTATTTTACCCGTCTGTTTGCCAAAGCTGTCGGCCCTCTGGGCAAGGCCCTTGGTCTTGATATTGAACCTTCAATGGTGAAGCATATGAAAGAAGACGCCCAAAAACTGGGCCTTAAAAACTACGAGGCCCGTGTGGTCAAGACTGATGACCCTGAGCTAAAGCCCGGCTCAGTTGATGTTGTATTTATGTGCGACACATATCACCATATTGAAGACAGGGTGAATTATTTAAAACAGATGTCCAAAGGCCTTAAGACGGACGGAAGGGTCGTAATCGTTGATTTTTATAAAAACTCTCCCGTCGGGCCGCAGGATCCCGGACATAAACTGGCTGAAAAAGTTGTTCTTGAGGAGTTCAGGCAGGCGGGTTACAGCCTGATACGTTCTCACAAGATCTTGCCGCATCAGTATTTTCTGGAGTTCGGATTAAAGGGGAAATAGATATAGCTGAGTGTTTTGCAGCTAACTTTGTTTTTCTGTTTTGTTCTCTTTTTTTGTTATTTTTCTTAAATAACCGCCCAGCATTGCGAAAGGTATTATAAAGATCAGGAGCAGGAACCCCTTTGGATCGGTCGTCATCATAATTGTAAATATAAAGCTTACTGCCAGAGATAGAACACCGACTGCAAAGGCATGCCGTGTTTCCTCTTCTTTGGCAATAAAGGCAGCTACAAAACCGCCGATAAAAGTAAATGAAAAACCAATGAACAGTGAAAAGTTCAAGAAAGCCTTTGAGCCGGCCAGTTTGTCCGGGATCTGGTCCGCGCCAACACCCTGCGCCGCCATAAAAGCAGTTGTCAGGATGGCGATGATAATTCCGGCTATAAACGTGCCGCCTGTGTCAACAAGCCAGCCTATAACTATGGCCTTGGTATTTAATTTTCTTTTTTCAGTCATTTATAAGTGAACCGTCCCTTGTATTAAGTGTAATAGTATAGCAGATTCAATTGTTGATTGACGATTGACAATTGATGATTGATAACTGCCACGGAGAAACTAAAAACAATAATTTAAAAAATATTAATGCTGGTGAATAATAGTGGCTGTCAATTGACCATTAAGGGGTTTACCCCGTTTGAAAGTTTTTTACCTTTCTAACGGGGATTGCCACAAACATTGATCTGTAGTATTATTACCAGGTATCATAACTTCCGCTGAAAAAAATGGATCCTTTAAAAAAGATCAATATCATTGAGTACCGTGACGGGTCATTTTCCGAAAGCGCTGACAGCGTAACTTCGGAAAAAAGGCTCAGGATATTTTCTAATGACAAAGAGGTCCTCAGTCTGCTGTGTACTCCTACCATGGTCAGGGAGCTGGTTGTTGGTTTTGCCCTTTCAGAAGGCCTGGTTGAAAACAAGGGCCGCAAAGACCTGCAGCAGCCCTGGTGCGCTGAAAGGATAGAGATCATGTGGAAGCAGGATGAAATAGAGGTTCATCTGCCTGTTGAGTTTCCCGAGGCCCCGGCAACCCTTACATCCGGCTGTGCCAAAGGCATAACATTCATATCAAATGTATCAGAAGAACAGATCCCGGTTATTAAGGATAATGTAAGTGTAAATATCAGCGCGATAATCGGGCAGTATCAGGAGTTTCAGAAAAGATCAGAGCTTTTCAGGGCAACAGGCGGTGTTCACAGCGCTGCCCTGTGTGATGAGCAGGAGATAATAGTTTTTGCCGATGACATAGGCAGGCATAATGCGGTTGACAAGATAATTGGCTATGCCTTTCTTGAGAACATACCTTTAAAAGGCAAGCTACTGCTTTTAAGCGGAAGATTGTCATCAGAGATCACAACAAAAACAATAACAGCCGGTATTCCCATACTAGTCAGCCGTGCTGCTCCAACCGATCTGTCCATTGATATCGCGAGGAGATCCAAACTTACGTTAATAGGGTTTCTCAGGGGCCGGCGCCTTAATATTTATAGCGGCGCAGACAGGATTTTAAAATAGGGACAGGCCTATTGGCAATCAAGAAAATAGGGACACGTATTATTTTCTTGACAAATTTATTCTTTTATTATAGGCTGTTATCAATGGTAAGGATCGCAAGAGCAGTTGCTGCTGGTTATCCCCATCATGTGCTTCAATGGGGGAACAATAAGGCTGATGTCTTTATGGATGACAAGGACAGCCTGGTCTACTTATACCTGCTTAAGAAATATGCTGATAAATACTCGTGTCCTGTGCTTGCCTACTGCCTGATGCCAAATCATGTTCACCTGCTTTTGAAACCAGCCAGGGATGTTTTTCTTTCAAAGACCATGCAGGGGCTAAGTCTGAGCTACGCACAGTACTTTAACAAAAAACATAATAAAAGCGGCAGGTTGTGGGAAAGCCGATATTATTCCTGTATTGTAGATAAAGAAAATTATTTATGGACGGTTGCCCGCTACATAGAGCAGAACCCGAAGCGTTCCGGTCTTGTGGGCATAGAAGAGAGATATCCTTATTCAAGTGCCAAGGCGCATATCGCCAGCATAGATGACGGGATATTGGGGGAAGAGATCTTTGGTGATGAGGGCCGCAGTGAATATATAGATTTTTTGCACCGCCCCGTCAGATATGAAGAAGTAGACAAAATCAGTTACTGCACAAGATCTGGCGTGCCTTTTGGCAACGAAGCGTTTGTCAAGGCCATGGGACAAAGCCTTGGCATTGATCTGGTTAAAAGACCGCGCGGAAGACCAGGAAAAAAGGCCATTTTAGAATAAAAAAACTAGGGACACATCCTATTTAACCACCCTATTTCCAAGTTTTTCCAGGGCTGTTAAGTTCTTTGAGTGTTATTACCGCGTAAATGCTTTTTGAAAATCGTGTAAACAGGGCAATATGAGTAAAAAAAAAAATTTATTTTGTTTCCGGTTTTCTTATTTAATTCATTAAAGTGAATTCTCAGTCGGAAAATGACAATTTTGTAGCTGTTTTTTTATTTTTAAATAAGAATGGTTTTAAAGCCTCTTGCGTTTGCAAAGTAAAAATCAATGAAAATTTTTTTGTTATAAGGCAAAAAAAAAGGTCAAAAAACACTTGCCTCTTACGGTGGGTATGGTTTATACTAAGGCACCTTACGAGTAGAGTTTTCAACACCTTGTTAACAAATGTTTATAACTTGATTTATCCTTCCTTAGGGAACAGAGTAATTCTAAAGAAACAATAGGGAATAATGAAGATAGAGGATGCATGGGTCCAGGCCCTGGACGCCATAAAGGAAAAAGTCGGCACTCAGACCTTTGAGCTCTGGTTCAAACCCCTGAAATTCCTGCAATTTAAGGACCATAATCTTGTTTTGGAGGTTCCGAACAGGTTTTTCAGGGAGTGGATAGAGGACCACTACCTGAGGATAATCTCTGAGACGATCGAAGGCTTTATGAAGGAGAAGGTTGGTGTTGACTTCAAACTTGGGGAAGTTCAGGGAACCACTGCCCTGAAAAAGATCGAATCCAGGAGGGAAAACAGGCGGGTGAAACTGGCGAGCCGCGGTATTTTCCTGAACCCAAAATATACGTTTGCTAATTTTGTCGTGGGCGCCAGTAACCAGTTCGCCCGTGCCGCGGCACGGGCGGTTGCCGAGTCTCCGGGAAGAGAGTATAACCCTCTGTTTATATACGGCGGTGTTGGTCTTGGGAAAACCCATCTGATGAACGCGATAGGCAATTTGATCATAGACAGTTCACGCGATGTTAAATTGCTCTATATGCCGGCAGAGCAGTTTACGAACGAGTTTGTTTATTCCATGAGAAATAACCGCATGGATGAGTTTAAAGGCAAATTCAGAAACCTGGACGTCATACTTATTGATGATATACAATTCATTGCGGGCAAGAGCGGAACACAGGAGGAACTGTTCCATACGTTTAACGCTCTTTATGATACGCATAAGCAGATCGTTTTTTCGAGTGACCGGCCGCCCAGGGATATATCGCCTATTACAGAGAGGCTGCGTTCAAGGTTCGGCATGGGACTGATAGCTGACATTCAGCTCCCGGATACCGAGACAAAGCTGGCGATCCTGGGGAAAAAGTCAGAGCTCGAGGGCATACCGCTGCCTCAGGACGTCGCCCTGCTGCTGGCAAGCAAGATAAAGTCCAATATCAGGGAGCTTGAAGCATGCATGATAAGGCTCGGGGCCCACTCTTCTCTTTCGGGCAGGCCCATAACTCTGGAAATGGCAAAGGAAGTTTTGAAGGACCTGATACGCGACGATGAAAGGGCCTTAAGCGTTGAATCCATTCAGAAAACGGTCTGCGAATATTACGGACTTAAGATCCAGGATATCAAGGCAAAGAAAAGAACCAGGGACATTGCCTTTCCAAGACAGGTTGCCATGTTCCTGAGCAAGACCCTGACCGACTCCTCGCTCAGCGATGTGGGAAAGCACTTCGGCGGTAAAGACCACTCTACCGTCATACACGCCTGCAAGCAGGTCGAAATAAGAAGGGATAAAGACGAGGATTTTAAGAGAAGGCTGGACTACCTCGTAAGAAAGATAAGAAGCTGCGAATAATATGAATTTATTATTTAATGTTAAACGCCACGGGGGGACATCATGAAGATTAAGGTAAGCAGGGAAGACATGCAGAAGGTATTGCAGAACATACAGGGGATAGTGGAGAAAAAGAGCACTATGCCGATCCTGAGCCACTTTCTGTTAAAAGCCGCCAAAACCACGACCATAATCGCGACTGATCTTGATATCGCGTTTACGCGTCCGCTGAAAGCAGAGGTGGACAAAAAAGGCAGTCTCTGTATACCGGCCAGGAAGCTTTTTGAGATAGCCAGGGAAGTTGATGATGACATAGTGCTGGAGTCACAGGAGAACAACTGGCTGAAGGTGACATCCGGCAAGAGCACCTTTAAGCTGATGGGACTGCCAGAGGACGAGTATCCTGCACTGCCGAAAATAAGCAGTTCGGATGAGCTCAATATGGGCGCCGATACGCTGAGGAACATGATCGAAAAGACCGTCTATGCGACCGGGGACAGCGATACCCGATATACATTGAACGGTCTGCTGTTCCATTTTGTCCCGAAAAAGAAGAACATCGAGCTCAGGGTCGTGGGAACCGACGGTCACAGGCTCGCGTTCATTGCGGATGATATCGCCGGCAAGATATCTGAAGAGAAAAAACTTATATTACCCAAGAAGGCTGCTATAGAAATAAGGCGTCTGCTTGAAGACAGCGAAGGAGATGTTACGATCGGTCTGGACAAGAACCACATATTCTTCAGTATTGACGATATTGTATTTACGTCAAGACTTATTGAAGGCACATACCCTAATTACGAGCAGGTCATCCCGCAGGACAACGAGAAAAAAGCAGAGATCGACAGGATCGCCTGCGCCAAGGCATTGAGAAGGACCTCCATAATGAGCAGGGAGAGGACCAACGCGGTAAGGTTCGACCTGGAGCCCGGGAAATTAACGCTTATCTCTATAAACCCGGACGTTGGAGAAGCCAGGGAGGAGATAGCGGCACAATATAAAGGAGAACCTATATCAATAGGTTATAACGCGCGTTACCTGCTGGATGTGGTCCAGACAATGACGGGCGACACAGTAGCGTTTGAGCTCCAGGACCCCCTGAGTCCGACACTTATACGGGAGGGCGATGGCAAATCTTATAAGTGCGTGATCATGCCTATGAGGATATAAAAAAAATAGTAGCAGATAACAAAAGGAGATTAATGAAAGAGAAAACAGAGGAAATTGCCGGGGAAACCTATGGCGCGGAAGATATAAAGGTCCTCAAGGGGCTTGATGCTGTAAGAAAACGTCCTGCCATGTACATAGGCAATACAAGCTTTGAGGGGCTTCATCACCTTGTCTATGAAGTGGCGGATAACAGTGTTGATGAAGCGCTTGCCGGTTTCTGCGACAGGATCGATATCACTGTACATACGGAAGACAGCATTACGGTCATTGATAACGGAAGAGGCATACCGACAGGACTGCATCCGGGCGACAAGAAACGCAGGACAGCGGCGGAAATAGCGCTTACAGAGCTTCACGCTGGCGGCAAGTTTGAAAGCAAGGCCTATAAAATCTCCGGCGGACTGCACGGCGTCGGTGTTTCGGTAGTTAACGCCCTTTCCGAATGGCTTGACCTTGAAATAAAACAGGACGGCGCGGTGTGGGAACAGCATTTTGAAAGGGGCGTTCCAACAGGTCCGCTTACACGCGTTGGAAAGACCAGGAACAGGGGAACAAAAATAACCTTTAAACCTGACGCGCAGATATTTGAAAGCATAGAGTTCAATTATGACACCCTTGCCCACAGGTTCAGGGAACTCGCTTTCCTGAACAAAGGGCTCAACATAAAGATAACGGATGAGAGGACCAATCAGGAACAGACATTCCTCTACGAAGGCGGTATAGTTTCATTCATAGAGTATCTTAACGGGAACAAGACCACTTTACACCCGCAGCCTATCTACATAACAAAGGAAAAAGACGGCATTTTAGTTGAAGTAGCCCTTCAGTATAATGACGGTTATTCAGAGACCATTCATGCTTTTGCCAACAACATTAACACAAAAGAAGGCGGGTCGCATCTTGTTGGTTTTAAATCAGCCCTTACAAGAACGGCTAACAGTTACGCGACATCCTACGGTCTTATAAAGACCGCTAAAGAGGCGCTCTCCGGCGATGATATCAGGGAAGGCCTTGCCGCGGTCATAAGCGTGAAACTCCCTAATCCGCAGTTCGAGGGGCAGACCAAGACTAAACTCGGCAACAGCGAGGTAAAGGGGATCGTGGAATCAGTGGTCAATGATGTCCTCGGGGTCTACTTTGAGCAGAACCCCGCCATATCAAAGAAAATCATCGAAAAGGCGACCCAGGCTTCAAGGGCACGCGACGCGGCAAGGAAAGCAAGGGAACTGACAAGAAGAAAAGGCGCGCTTGAGGACACGGGCCTGCCCGGCAAGTTGGCTGACTGCGCTGAGAAAGACCCGGAAAAGAGCGAACTTTTCATTGTTGAGGGTGACTCAGCCGGCGGGTCGGCAAAGCAGGGCAGGGACAGGCAGAACCAGGCTATTTTACCTCTAAAAGGAAAAATACTGAACGTTGAGAAGGCCCGTTTTGACAAGATGCTCAGTTCCGAAGAGATAAGGATACTGATAACCGCGCTGGGTACCGGCATAGGAGCGGATGATTTTGATATTAGCAGGACCCGTTATCACAGGATCATAATTATGACCGATGCCGATGTGGACGGCGCGCATATAAGGACGCTTCTTCTTACTTTCTTCTTTCGTCAGATGAACCAGATCATTGAAAACGGATACCTGTATATTGCCCAGCCTCCTCTTTTTAAAGTCAAAAAAGGCAAATCAGTGAGGTATATTCAGAATGAGAGCCAGCTCGAGAACATGCTCTTTGAGCTTGCGGCTGACGAAATAGAGATCATCAACGGGGCTTCCCTGACAGGAAAGACCATAATCCCTTACATAAAGAACCTGTCCAAATTCGAAAAGCTTCTTGACTGGTTTGCCATAAGGAAGAATGATACCGCGGTGATCAAGGCGCTCCTTCATTATGACCTGAAAAAGGATATTTTAAAAGACAGGGAAGACCTTCACGCTCTTGTAAAGAAACTCAAAAAAGAGTTTCCCGGCATATCCGAAGAACTTACCGAGGACGAGGAGCATCAGTCTTTTAGGGTAGAGTTGAGCAGGGACGGCCTCCGGATGGCCATTGACGACAAGTTCTTTACATCGCCTGATTTCAGGGCGCTCAAAAAGATCTTCTCCGATCTGAAAGGCCTTGGCCACCCGCCTTATAAGGTCAAGCACAACGATGAGATACAGGAGTTCGGCTCTTCCAGGGCGCTGTTCGATCATATATTGTCCATTGCGAAAAAAGGGATAAATATTCAGAGATACAAGGGCCTGGGCGAGATGAACCCTCAGCAGCTCTGGGATACGACCATGGACCCTGAGAAGAGGATCCTGCTGCAGGTGAGTATCGAAGACCTGGTAAAGGCCGAATTGATCTTCACCACACTCATGGGTGACCAGGTGGAGCCGAGGAAGGCATTTATCGAGAAGCACGCTCTTGAAGTGAGAAATCTGGACATCTAAAAAAAGATGATTTCTCAGATTAAAAAAACTAAGATTACACAGATTAAATGCAACAGCGAGCCTGGAGCGAGCGGATATAATTAAATGAGCATTTCCTTACATTAGTGTTTCCATTGGAAACACAACGCAGGGAAGGAATCTATTATTAATATGCGTTCACTAACGTTCACTAAACGTTCAGTGTTTCTGAAAGGAACATTAAATCAGGATTTTTTATCTGCTAACAAAAATAATCGGTGTAATCGTCTTTAAGAAATCGGTGTAATCATATTTAAAGGAGAATAAATGGCAAGACTGGCTGTAAATATTGAAGAAGAAATGAAGACATCCTACCTCAATTACGCGATGAGCGTAATTGTGGGAAGGGCGCTGCCTGATGTAAAGGACGGGCTTAAGCCTGTTCAGCGGAGAATACTCTACGCGATGCTCAGGGAAGGACTTCTTCCCGGGAAAAAATATTCCAAGTGCGCGGGTGTTGTTGGCGAGGTCCTGAAGAAATATCATCCTCATGGTGACTCCGCGGTATATGAGGCCCTTGTTAGGCTTGCCCAGGATTTTAACATGCGCAATGTGCTTGTTGACGGCCAGGGGAACTTTGGTTCTGTTGACGGCGACCCTGCCGCGGCATACCGCTACACAGAGGCGCGTCTTACCAGGATCGCGGAGGAAATGCTGGTTGATATTGATAAGGAGACCGTTGATTTTATTCCGAACTTTGATGAAACCACATCGGAGCCTGTTGTATTGCCCGCAAAAGTTCCTAATCTGATCATAAACGGCTCCTCGGGCATAGCTGTTGGAATGGCAACCAACATACCGCCGCATAACCTCGGAGAGGTTGTTGAAGGGCTTTTGCTGTTAATAGACAAGCCGGAGACAACAGTAAAAGAATTAATGAAAAAAATAAAAGGGCCTGATTTCCCCACAGGAAGCACTATCCACGGCAGGCAGGGGATCTTCAATGCCTATACGACAGGCAGGGGGCTGATAAAGGTCAGGGCAAATGTAACGATCGAAGATCAGGGCAAGAATCAGAGCATAATAATAAATGAGCTGCCTTATCAGGTGAACAAGGCCAGGCTTATTGAAAAGATCGCGGAACTTGTAAGAAACAAAAAAATTGAGGGGCTCTCAGACCTCAGGGATGAATCAGACAGACAGGGAATAAGGGTCGTGATGGAGGTGAAAAGAGGCGATATCCCCCAGGTTATCCTTAACCAGCTTTATAAACATACTGCCATGGAAACCACCTTTGGTGTTATCATGCTCGCGATCGTTAACGGCCAGCCAAAGGTTCTGGACCTGGCTCAGGTCCTGACCCTCTTCCTTGGTCACAGGCGCGATGTTATTACCAGAAAGACAAAGTTCGAACTCAGGAAGGCTGAAGAAAAGGCGCATATTCTTGAGGGCCTCAAGATAGCCCTTGATAATCTTGATAGGATAATCACGCTGATACGCAAATCCAGGAGCCCGCAGGAAGCCCTTGACGGGTTAATGAAGAAATTCCCTCTGTCGAAGATCCAGGCGCAGGCAATACTTGACATGAAACTGCAGAGACTTACAGGCCTGGAAAGGGAAAAGATAATAACTGATTATGAGATAACGTTAAAAGAGATCAAGAGGCTGAAGGCGATCCTGTCAAGCCCCGCGCTTGTGAATACCATAATCAGGGATGAGCTTACCGGGGTGAAAAAGAAATACGCTGACAAAAGGCGCACTGAAATAACCGAAGAGGCAGAGGAAATAACGATCGAGGACCTGATCCAGGAAGAAGAGATGGTGATAACCATTTCCCATCAGGGGTATATAAAGAGAAATCCCCTGGCACTTTACAGGAGCCAGAGAAGGGGAGGGAAAGGGCTTATCGGCATGGAAACACGGGCGGAGGATTTTGTGGAGGACCTGTTCCTTGCCTCAACCCACGACTATGTCCTTTTCTTCACAAGTTCAGGACGGCTCTTCTGGCTCAAGGTATACCAGATCCCTGAGACAGGCAGGGCCGCCAAAGGCAAGGCGATAGTTAACATACTGCAGCTTTCAGAGGGAGAAAAAGTAACTGCGGTCATCCCTGTCAGCGAGTTCAAAGAAGACCAGTATCTTTTCATGTCCACAAGAAAAGGAGTTGTTAAAAAAACAGCCCTTAAGGCTTATAGCAATCCAAGGGCTAAAGGTATAGCCGCCATCAGGATCGATCCTGACGACGAACTGATAGGTGTAAGGCAGACAGGCGGAAGCGATGATATTATCCTCAGCACAAGAGGCGGGCTTTCAATAAGGTTTAACGAAAAAAATGTCAGGGAGATGGGAAGGGTCGCCCGCGGAGTAAGGGGGATAAAACTGCGGGGGGATGATGAGGTTGTTTCAGTAGACGTCCTGGATAAAAAAATCACGCTTTTAACGGTAACTGAAAATGGGTTTGGAAAGAGAACAAAGTCGGACCAGTACCGTGTCCAGAGCAGGGGAGGCAAAGGGATCCTTACCATAAAGGTCACGGAAAAAAACGGCAGGGTGGTCGGCGTGCTCAAGGTAACTGATGACGATGAAATAATAATTATTGGAAGCAGCGGCAAACTAATACGCACAAAGGCGTCAAATATCCGCACTATAGGCCGCAGTACCCAGGGAGTAAAGCTGATGGACCTTGCTAAACAGGACAAGGTCGTAAGTATAGGCAGAGTGGTTGAAAAGGACGACGACGAGTCCAGGAACAACGGCGGCGGCTCTTCGAAGAAAAATGGGGAAAAGGCTTAGGCCGGCCGCGCTCCTCCTAACATGGAGAACAGCAGAATCAGGATGACTGTCTGAATGACCCAGCCGATCACACAAACACCTACGGCCCGCATTGTGCTTTTATAATCAAGCGCCTGCCTGACCGCAACGATCATCGCGATCAGCATCCAGACAGAGGCAATAAAAAAGATCACGCCGGAGATCCCCGGAACTATACCAACCACCCGTATCAGGCCCGGGGAAGCCGCGAAACCGATAGTGCGCAGGAGTTCGCCTGGGTCTGCTTTTGTCCCGGGTTCAGGAAGCAGTTTCGCGCCGATAAAATAGGTCAGGTAAGCCCATAGATACCACCCGATAAGGGCTGTAATGGTCCCTGCTACAATGCCTCCGAAACCAGCGCCCTTTCCAAGGCTTCCTATGCCTGAAGCCAGGCTTGATATAACAACAACCAGCATTGCCTGTCCCATTGCTTTGGTGTCAGCCTCGACCTCTTCATATAAATGGACGTCAAGTTTAGCGGCGCGGATTATCCGTTCTTTCAGTGTACTCATTATGCCTCCTTGCGCGGACTTCATCATACTGTGATAAACAGTTTATTTTCTTTCCTCTTCAAGGACGATCTTGTCATGAAGCGCGATAACAGCCTCTACCAGCTCTTCTTTTGAAGTCCCCTCTCTATCGATCAGGAACTTCAGGACCTTTAATTCTGAATCCAGATCTTTACAGAAAAGATGTTTTTTTTCAAAGTGATCAAGCAGCTTGTTTACTTCCATGACAAACGACCTGAGATATATATCATCCCTGCCCCTTATGTTCAGCCGTTTCTGGTAATTTCCCCCCAATATAACCCTTAATTCCATTTTTAGTCTTTCAAAAGGCCCTAGAAAGCGGTGAGAAAAGATCATGGTCAAAAGAACGACTATTACTGCATAGCCCAGAAAAACAGCGACAATATAAAGGGGATTGTGTTCGACCACTTCGCCCAGCTCTATGGTCATGTAAGTAAAGAAGGCAACAGTGAGAAGTGACCACAGGACCATGTGGGCGATCGAAAGCCGGAGTTCCTTGAGGCTGAAGTATTTGGTTCGAACTTTCTTTTTATCCATACTGTTTTTACTTAATTGCCAAATCCGGATGTCATTATCATTGATCTATATTCTACCATGTAAACGGTATTTTAAAAGGGGCTAGGACGAATTCTCGATCTGTATTATTGACTCCTTAACGATCTTGCGCACCAGTTCATTTTCATCTTTGGAGGCCGCTGAAAGGAACGGAAGCGCGTCCTTATGGTCTATAAGGCCAAGAAGATAAGCAGCATCGCCGCGGATCGCCACATTAGGATTTTTTAACAGCTTTGCAACACCCGGGATAGCTGTCAGCACAGCGTCAGGGTCTATTGTCCTCATGTGTTCGACCAGGGCCACGGTTCCAAGCCGTACCCTTCCCCGTTCATCTCCGAGCATGTCTCCGATCAAGGGGTAAAGACTTTTATCCTGCTTGAACATGTCGATGATATTTTCAAGGAATCCGTCTTCCATGTAATTCGTGAGCATTTTTAACATAGGCTCTTCTTGTTGATCCTTTTCCATGGAAGTTTTTAAATGGCTGTCTTTAAGCCCGTTGACCTGTTTAACCAGCCTGAACCTTCAGGTATAATTTTATTTTATAGTGACCTTCCCTTTTCCCTTAACAGCTTCACCGATCACCCAGTACGGCATTTTGTTCCTTTTTGCGATTCCCTCGAATTTTTTCCGGCTCTTCTTTGGAAGCGCTATCAGCAGACCCCCTGATGTCTGGGGGTCTGAAAGGATGAGCTTCTGCTCTTGTGCAATATTTTTTGAAAAGGTCATTTTATTACTTACAAACTTGAGGTTGCTATGCGCGCCTTTTGGTGCTATTCCCGACGCGGCAAGGCTGTTCACTTTATTAAGCAGGGGGACCTGTTCATTGAAAATTACAAGGTTAACTTTACGGCCTTTTACCATGTTCAGCGCGTGTCCCAGCAGGCCGAAGCCTGTGACATCAGTAGCCGCGCGCGCTCCGGCTGAAACAGCGGCGACTGAAGCCGCCCTGTTAAGCATAAGCATAGAAGCAACAGCTGTTTTAAAGGCACTGTCCCTGATAACGCCCTTTTTGAACGCGGAGGAAAGAACTCCCGTGCCGATCGGTTTCGTAAGAACAAGTATGTCCCCCGCGGCGGCGGCATTGGCCCTGAGTATTTTATTTCTGTCGACTCTGCCGATGACACTGAGGCCGAACTTCAATTCATTATCTTCAATGCTGTGACCTCCGATCAGAGACGCGCCTGCTTCCCTGAGTTTGGCAATAGCGCCTTTCAACAGATTTTTTATTGCCGACGCGGTGAAATCACAGGAAGCAAACCCCAGAACAGCAAGCGCGGAAACAGGGGTGCCGCCCATTGCGTAGACATCGCTCAGGGAATTCGCGGCGCTTATGGCGCCGAACGTAAAGGGGTCGTCAACAAGCGGCGTTATAACGTCCACTGTCTGGACCATTGCGCCGTCCTTAAAAAGGCATACCCCGGCGTCATCACCAGGGCCGATTATAACCCCGGGATCGGTGCTCTTATCGAGGTCGGCCAGGATCTGTTTCAGGTCCGCCGGACCTACCTTGCCGGCTCAGCCGCCTGCTTTGACCTTCTGTGTCAGTCGTATCTTTTTCATATTCCGATATAATACTTTAAAGTCTTTGCAGTGTCAAAACACGGGCACATCATTAAATTGACAGTCTCGACAGATATTGGTAGTGGGTCAGTTTGATGAATAACTCAATTATTCAGGCTGATAGGCAAGAAAACTGCTCGATTTGGGCTTCATATGCTATATTTGTGTCATGCGAGACTACCTCGAATCTGCCATATTGTTTTCTAAAAAAGTTGCCCGCCAGTGGATTAGTTGGGTTTCCGCATCACGTTTACCAACATACCATGTAGGAACAAGCTTGCTATCAGCACAAATGGAAGTAAAGGTATAAATATCACCATAACCATGCATGCCCTTTTTCTCTTTCGGTATATTCCCCTGTTTCGAGTAGCAGAAAGACCAGATTTCATCACACTGGATACGTTTGCAGGGCAAATCCCTCATAACTTCATTCTGATATTCAGCACACGCCTTGCCGATAGTTGCCAACAGCTTTAAGACTGTTCCTTTGGCAACGCCTGTCATACGGCATGTTGACCTGATAGAATTACCCTCTACAAAAGCGGCCATTACCTGTCTTTGTCTCTCTGGTTTTAGTCTGTTCATGATCATATTATACTTGACCGCTCAAGCATTGTCAAGAGAAAAAGATAGGAAGGTAAAATCTTGATTGGGAGAGGGAGAAGAAAAAGGATGAAGAGGTTTATTGCTTATCTGTCAGGATCAAGCGAATTCCAATAAGTGTAACCTATTTATTAAGTCTTCATTATATTCTGCATCAAATATTCTTAGATATTCCACAATATCTAAGGCAGATAATTGCCCAATGACAGATGGACTTCCAAGATGTCCATAAGTCATAAGAGAGCCGATAATGGGATTGAAAACACGAGATATTTGACCGATAGGGCCTAAGGAAATGGTAATTAAGCCTATTCCCTTACTCTGTTCTGTGAAAGATGCTAATTTGGACACATCACTCCTTGTATTCGCCTTTACAGCTATCTTGACTATATCAGCTCCACATTGTTTAGTCCTTGCAACTATATTCGTTAAATCTTCTAAACCCGGAGTATTATCAAGATTATGATATGAGCCAATAACTAACTTGTTGTCGGCTTTACACAGAGACACAATTCTTTTCAGCAACTCTTCCGAATTCACCTCAACATCAATAGCATCAGAGAGCGACATAACACGTTCGAATAGTTCATATTTCTGGTTGTCATCAAGTTTCGAAAACCCACCCTCATCAGAAGTTCGAAGCGTCGCTATTATTGGTTTATCAAACCGTATCTTAGTTGAATTAAAGACTTTTTCGACATAATCGGGAGATTGATTTTCGAACATATCTATGCGTAGCTCTAAAACATCAACTCGTTCGACAGTCTCAACATCAAGTTTCGAAATGTCACTATCCGAAATAGCCGCAACTACCCTCGGAACAGAACCTAAGGTAAGCTGTCCTATAGCTAAATTCATAAACCCTCCTCAAGGAATATAAAAACTTTACACCCTATATTAAACAAATTAACACATTTAAAAAGGGGAAATCAATGTAGCTTAAATATAATTGTATCACACTTAGCTACCACGATGATATCGCCTCACAGATTAAGACGATATGAAACATCTATCAAAATTATACGATAGATATAGCGATTGTCAAGCATTTTTTTCTTATTGTCAAACCAATTTAGAAATGTCCTGTTTTTGCATTGACTCAATGCAGGTGTCATTCCCGCTTGTCGGGAATCTTTCAGACTTGTTTAGAAGGATGCTGGACAAGCCAGCATGACAGACAGGGATGTTTTAAAAGGGTTATATAGCATGACCGTTTTTAGGACATTTCTATTTTGGTATTACAGCATTTTTTTCTTATTTTGATATTTTTTATCCTTATTTCTTATGCCATCTGGCCTCTGCGGCTTTCTGTGCGATCTCGCTACGCTTCTTAGCCGATAGTTTGGCGGCTCTGGCTTTACCGCCCTTTAGACCGCCCATTCTACCGAGCATTACAGCGGCAGGGTTCTTACCTTCAGATGCGGCCTTTTCAAACGTAGCTTTATCAAGAATAGATTTAGCGAGGATATTTATGTCCTGTTCTTCTTTGACTTTCTTGCTTGTCCGCTTAGGCATACTAAATTATAACATGCCTTGCGGTTCATGTCTATACCCTCAAGAATGAAACTGACCCACTACCCGGATATTAAGAACTTGATATTAAGAACTTTGACAATTAGGCCGAATTTTCTGTATTTTACATTGTTATGATCGACCTGCATACTCATACCCTTTTCAGCGATGGTGAACTGCTGCCGTCCGAGCTTGTCAGAAGGGCCTGTTACATAGGTTATAAGGCTCTGGCCATTACAGACCATGTGGACACATCCAATATTGATTTTGTGATCCCGCGGGTGGCCCAGGCGATAGAGGATATATCAAAATATTCAGATATCAAGATCATTCCAGGAGTCGAGATCACTCATGTGCCCCCGGAACTTATAGGAAAGCTTGTGACCATGGCAAGGGAGTTTGGGGCAAAGGTAGTTATTGTCCACGGTGAGACCGTTGTCGAACCGGTGGCAGAGGGGACCAACAGCGCCGCGATCGAAGCCGGCGCGGATATACTCTCTCACCCGGGTCTGATCAGCAAAGAGGATGCAGTAAGCGCGAAAAACAAAGGTGTTGCCCTTGAGATCACCTCAAGAAAGGGCCACAGCCTTTCAAACGGTCATGTCGCAAAGACAGCGCTTGAGGTCGGCGCGGACCTTGTCATCAATACTGATTCTCACGCCCCGGAAGACCTGATCACACTTGACCGGGCAGAGGTGATACTGCGTTCTGCGGGTATTGCCGGGGATTCAGCAGGACAGATATTAAGGAACTCGCGGAAAATTATAGATAAGATATTTAATGAAAAATCCTAAATTCGAAATCCTGAATACTAAACGATATCTAAATCGCAATACTTAAAATTCGAAACAATAATGGATTTTTTTAGGATGTTGGTCTGTAATTCGGGGAATTATGATTTGTTTCGGATTTCGTGCTTAGAGTTTAGAATTTAATTTTTTACGAGGAGGATATGACGTGCCCAAAGCGATAAAAAAGAGGGTGGCCAAAAGATCCGGACTGAAGGAGGAAGAAGTCAAGAGCGCGGCCGCCCGCGCACTGGAGATAATAAAGAGCAAAAAAAACGTTTTACTGCCGGTCCTGCTGGCATGCGCGGTCATTATTGTTTTACTGGTTATTTCCCTGGTTTATTCCGGGTCAGCAAAGAACAGGGCATACGCCCTTGAGAAAGAGGCGTATAAATATTATTATGGGCTGGGCCCGGGGTCTCCGTTGAGCGGCGCGGACAGGTGGGGAAAACCCCTGGAGCTTTTCAAGCAGGCGGTTGAAACGAGGTCAACGCCCACCGCGCTGTTCTACATGGGCAACTGCTATTTTAACCTGGGTGATTACGGGAACGCTACGAAGACTTACGATAAATTCATTGATAAATACAAAAGCAAAGAAGGGATACTTCCTCTTGTTTATCAGAAACTGGCTTCGTCGCACATTAAAAAAGGCGAAAATGATGAAGCGATCAAAACACTTGACGCGCTTGCCGGGTTCAGGAACGGGACCTTCAGGGACACCGCGCTGATACAGGAGGCCAGGCTGTATGAGTCGCTGGACAGGCAGGAAGAGGCAATGACAAAATACAGGGAGCTGGTTGAGAGTTTCCCTGCTTCTCCATGGAGCGCTGAGGCAAAGACAAAGATAGATGCCGTGGAAAAGAAAGCCGCGGCAGAAGCCGGGGAACAGGAGACCCTTGTCCCTGATGACCGGTTACAGCCGCCGCCCTCTGACTAAGCAGGTCAGTTGCAGATCCCTTTGCCGGGCTGAAACTCAAGGCTTTCCGGCGCGAGCGTTACAAGGAAAGTAAGAGAGTCTGTCAGGAACAGGACCCCGAAAGTAATAAGCAGCAGCCCGCTTAATATCATTACCGGCCGGATGAACTTCTTTATGGCGCTAAAGTGGCTTAGAAAAGTGTTTATAAGAAGAGAGGTCAAAAAGAAAGGTATCCCAAGCCCGGCAGAGTAAATAACCAATAATTTGAAACCGTAAAATGCCGAGCCTGACGAGCCGGCGATAAAAAGGATCGAACCCAGTATCGGGCCTATGCATGGGGTCCAACCGGCGGCAAATGTCAGGCCGACTATAAAAGAACCGATAAAACCCCGTGGTTTTGACTTAAGGTGGATCCTTTTTTCCATTGACAGGAACCTGATCTTAAAGACCCCCATGACGTAAAGACCCAGAAGGATGATAATGGTCCCGCCGATTATCCTTATCTCATCGTAATAAGCGATGAGTATACGGCCGACAAAAGATGAAAAAACGCCCAGCAGGATAAACACCAGGGAAAACCCCGCGATAAATGACAGGGAGCTGATAATTGTGGTCTTTCTTATATGCGCCTTGTCGCCGCCCTTGAAATCATCAAAGGAGATCCCGGTAATAAAAGACACGTAAGACGGTATGAGCGGCAGGACGCATGGCGAGAGGAACGAGAATAGTCCGCCTAAAAAGGCACCCATAAAACAAATATCAGCCATTTAATGCACACTCCTTTTTACTGCCCTTTATTTTTTCGATGGCATGAGGAAGAACAGGCAGGATGACTTCCAGGTTCTGCCTGACAGCCGCAGGGCTGCCCGGAAGGTTGATTATAAGGGTTTTCCCCCTTATGCCTGCCACTGCCCTTGAGATCATTGCGTAGGGGGTTTTTTTTAGCCCCTTCATGCGCATTGCCTCTGCAATTCCCGGCATTTCGCGCCTGATCACCTCGCGGGTGGCTTCCGGGGTTACATCGCGGGGTGAAGTACCTGTTCCACCGGTTGTGAGGATCAGGTCCACCTTATCGCATAAAGAAAGCAGTTTCTTTTTGATGAGGCTTTTTTTGTCGGGCAGGATGTCGTAACTGACAACACTGCCTCCGGCCTTTTTAATGATCTTTGAAACAAGCGGACCGCTTTTATCCTGACGGCTGCCTTTTGAGCCTTTATCGCTTAATGTCAGTACAGCAACCTTGAACATAATTGTAACAGAGAGTAGCAGTTTTATGTCTTTCCCTGACCACTGTCTACTGACTACTGACCACTCTGATTGTGTCTCCTTTTTTTATTGTTCCGCCTTTTAGTACCTTTGCAAAAATACCTTCTTTGGGCATTACGCAGTCTCCCGCCTGCTCATAGATGGCGCAGCGTGCATGACATACCTTGCCTATCTGGCTTACTTCAAGCTTAACATTGTCCGAAATAAAGATCTTTGTGCCTATTGGAAGGCGTAGCAGGTCGATCCCCTCAGTGGTTATATTCTCGGCAAAGTCTCCTGAGCCGACCTTTAGTCCCATGTCCTGCATTTTTTTTATGCTTTCAATGGCAAGCAGGCTGACCTGCCTGTGCCATTTCTCCGAGGCATGGGCGTCGCCTTCGATACCGTAATTAGTTCGTAATAAGGCCGTATCAACGGTCTTTTTTCTTATTCCTTTTTTGTCGCTTATGTTTATGGAGACTATTTTAGCATTCATATTTAATTGTGGATTGCGGAATGCAGATCCCGGAATGAAAAACTCCTAAATCCGAAATCTTATTTTATTTTCGCCCCTTCCTTAACGTCCCTGTCCACTGTCAGGATCGACAGCGCGCCTTCACTGTCTGTGGCGGCAAGCAGCATGCCCTGTGATTCAACACCCATCAGTTTTGCCGGCTGGAGATTTGTAACAACAGCCACTTTCTTCCCCAACAGATCATTGGGCGAATATGTTTTGCCTATGCCGGCCACGACCTGCCTGGTTTCTCCTGTATCGACCTGAAGTTTGATGAGTTTATTAGAGCCTTCAACTTTTTCAGCCGTGATCACTTTGCCGACCTTAAGCCGGACCTTTGAGAAATCACTGATCGATATTAAATTATCACCCGATGTTTCCACTTTATTCTCCTTTGATCTGGACGGATTAACGCGGTCTTCCGACGATTTCCTGGTTTCTTTTGCTTTTTTGAGATCGATCCTCGGGAAAAGCGCCCCGCCTTTAGAGGTTCTGGTGCCGGACAGTTTATAGCCCGCCCACTCTCTGTATCCGGGACTGGAAGCTATGGTTTCTTCTATGCCGGTATTTATGCCCAGCTGTTTCCATATATTATCTCCGGCAGACGGCATAAATGGATACACATAAACAGCAATGAGTCTGAGCGATTCTGCCAGGGTATACAGTATATTGGACAGAATGCCGCGGTCTTTTTCTTTCCAGGGCGCCGAGTCTTCTATATATTTATTTACGGAATTGATCGCGCTCCAGAGCAGGGAGACCGCGTGGCTGAACTCGAGTTTAGTAGAGATAAATGTGTCAAAACCATAGTATAGGGTCAGGGCCGGCCCGCCCTGGACATCAACACTCTCGCTGTCAAAGCGCGCTCTTACAATTTTTTCTTTATCTCTTTCCTTTGAAACGACCGGATCCGGGACAATGCCCTCATTATATTTTTCTATCATGGTCAAAGAACGGCTTAAAAGGTTCCCAAGGTCATTGGCAAGGTCAGTGTTTATCCGGTTGACCATGGCCTCTTCTGAAAAATCGCCGTCATGACCGAACGGCACTTCCCTGAACAGAAAATACCTGAACGCGTCTGCCCCGTATTTTTCGATCATCTCGTTCGGATCAACGACATTACCGAAGGATTTGGACATCTTTTTCCCCTCAATTGTCCACCAGCCGTGCGCGAAGATATTTTCTGGAAGGGGCAGCTTGAGCGCCATCAGCATTGTGGACCAGTAAACAGCGTGCGTGGTAAGTATGTCTTTGCCTATTATATGGTGGGAGGGAGGCCACCAGAAATCACCTGATTTTGCCATTTCCGCGTCAGGAACGAGATAGCGGGTCGCGGAGAAATAATTAACAAGCGCGTCAAACCAGACATATGTAACGAAGTTATCGTCAAAGGTCAGGGGAATACCCCATGAGAGTCTCTGCTTCGGCCTTGAGATACAGAGGTCGCCCAGCTCATTGTTCTTCAGAAAGCCCAGCACCTCATTCCTTCTTGTCTCAGGGCGTATATAATCCGGATTCCTGTCTATATACGCTATCAGGCTGTCCTGATATTTTGACATCAGGAAGAAGTAGTTCTCTTCCTGTATCTGCTCTACAGGCCGTCCGCATTCAGGACAGTTGCCTTCATTCAGATCTTTTTCCGTCCAGAACCTTTCATCAGGCGTGCAGTACCAGCCCACGTATTTTCTTCGCTCTATTTCTCCTATGTCCCACAGCCTTTGCATGAGGCCCTGCACGGTCTTAACATGCCCGCTGTCAGTAGTACGGATAAAGGCATTGTTCGATATGTTCAGCCTGGTCCAGAGGCTCTTGAAATTTTCGACCATCAGGTCGGCGTGCTCTTTTGGGGAGCGGTTTTTTTCATTGGCGGCCTGCTGTACTTTCTGCCCGTGCTCATCGGTTCCCGTTAGAAAAAAAACTTTTTTGCCGGCAAGCCGGTTGTATCTGGCGAGTATATCAGCCGCGATGGTCGTATACGCGTGTCCTATGTGAGGGACATCGTTAACATAATAAATGGGCGTAGTTACGTAGAACTTATACATTGCTTATTTCTTTTTTTTCCTCCAGAACCTTTTCCGTTTACTGAAAGGTTTACCCTGTTCTTTTTTCTTGTGCGCGGCGGGCTTTTCCTGTCCCCCGGTTTTTTTTGCGTTATCGGGCCGGCCTGAGGGCCCTGACTGCGAAGCCTTTTCTTTGCGGGCCCGGCGCTTTGGCCTGGACGGTCTTGCCGGCCTTTTCGGAGCCGGGGCAGGCGCGGCGGTTTTTCCTCTTTCTTTCTCGTCCCTGCTTTTGGTCTCCGCCCGGGATATATCCTCCGCGACTTTTTCCCCGGAGGCCGGCTGTTTTCTGCCGGGCTGTCCAATTTCATAACCCAGGCAGCACATCAGGCGGCCGCAAATGCCGGAAAGCTTCCCCGGATTCAGAACGAGCGCCTGCTTCTTGGCCATCCTTATTGATATGGGTTCGAACGAGGTTAAAAAGACCTTGCAGCACACTTCTCTGCCGCAGCAGCCGATACCGCCTATGGATTTAACCTCATCCCGCACGCCTATCTGCCGCATCTCGATGCGGGTTTTAAATCTTGAGGCAAGGTCGCGTACAAGTTCCCTGAAATCTATCCGTCCTTCAGCCGCAAAATAAAATATGATCCGTTTCCTGTCCAGGGTCGCTTCGGTCCCCACGATTTTCATAGGCAGTTTAAGACCTTTAGCCCTTTTCACGCAGAAGTCCTTTGCTTCGTCCTCCAGCGAGCGGTTGCCTCTGTCGGTCTCCATGTCCCGGACCGTTGCTATTCTCAGGATCTTTTTAAACTGCTGGTCGGGTTGTTCCGCGTTATGCCGTTCTTTTACGACAAGACCCAGGCTGAGTCCCATTTCCGACTCGACAATGACCCGCATGCCGGGTTTTGCTTTAACGCCGTCAGGCATAAAATTGTAGATCTTTCCGCACTGTTTAAAGCGGACGCCGACTACATCAGGCATTTGTTCCTCCTTAGCGAACTGTCAGGCAAAAGTTTTTTTCAGTAAAAGATACGTGTGGTAAAGGGTCAGCTGCTTGTTCAGATTAAAGCGCAGCGTATCTTTTATATTATAAAATGTATTGGACAGTTTGAGAACATCTTTTAGTTGTACTCTTTGTGACATGTCCTTTATCTCTTTAGCCCTGTCTTTATTGATCGTGAGGTCAGCGCTGCCGGTTGCCGCGAACACGGCAATATCCCTTAACCATAGCTGGACCCATTCAAACCACTCTTCCATAGCTTCCCTGTCTTCCCACAGGTCCTCATTAACACTGCTGAGCAGGCTTTTGAAGTCATCAAACAACCTGTCCCTTGTACCGATCAGGTCCCCGCTTAGCGCCCACCCCGGCCTTCCTCCGGAAAGCAGACCAAGCAGTTCGGCCCGGCCGCTGTCCATCGGCGTTCTCTCCGTACTCAACCCATGTTCCAGCAGTTCCCCCATTTTTTTGAGCGGTAAGGGAGAAAAGTTTATTCTCTGGCACCTTGAGCGGACCGTTAGCGGAACAAGCTCAGGCATGGAGGAGATCAGAACAAGCACACTCCGGCCCGGGGGCTCCTCCAGTGTTTTCAGGAACGCGTTGGCCGCGGATTGATTAAGGGTTTCCGCCCCGTCAATAACCGCTATCTTCCAGTTCCCTTCGAATGCCTTATATGACAGGGATTCTTCAAGCCTTCTTATCGCGTTAACCTTTATCTGTCCGTTCTCAGGGGCAATGAAGAATACATCAGGATGGGATCTCTTGTCTATTTTTACGCATGAAGAGCAGTTATCGCATGAATCTGCCTCAACCGCACTTTTTTCTTTCTCTCCCGCAGTGAACAGAGAGTCATCGGCGTTGTTCCGGCAATTAAGCGTCTTTGCAAAATTTACAGCTGTAAGCTTTTTGCCGATGCCGTCCTCGCCGGCAAAAAGATAAGCGTGCGCGATGCGGTTTTTTGCTATGCACCGCCTGAGTATCTTTAACGCGCGTTCCTGGCCTATGACCTGTTTTAAAGCCACTGAGACTCCAGAATTTCAATGATTTTTTTACTGACGTCCCCGACACTGGCCGAGGCATCGATTATTTTTATCCTGTCCGGCTCTTCAACGGCGATCTGATGGTAGCCGTTTCTGACCTTTTTATGGAACTCTACAGTCTCGAGTTCGAACCTGTCTTCTTTTTTTGCGGCCCTGTTCCTTCTAAGCCCTTCTTCGACATCCATATCAAGAAGAAACGTCAAAGACGGTTTCAGGTCCGGAGCGACGATATCGTCAAGGGTCTTGATGACCGCGAGGTCGATGCCCCGGGCATAGCCCTGATACGCCAGGGTCGAATCTGAAAAACGGTCTGTTATTACTATAATGCCCCGGGTGAGCGCGGGATATATTATCTCCCTTACGTGTTGCGCCCTTGCTGAATTATAAAGGAGGAGTTCTGTCAGGGGGTCCATATTGTTCCCGGCATCAAGAAGGATGCCCCTGATCTTCCTGCTTATTTTCGTTCCGCCGGGTTCTTCGGTTATCAGCACATCACGCCCTTTGCCTTTCAGGTAATCGGCAGCAAGTTTTGCCTGAGTGCTTTTCCCTGATCCTTCGATGCCCTCGAACGATATAAAACCATTAAAATTATGAGTGCCTCTACTGCCTGACATAACTGTCTTTTAGCTCCTTTAATAAGTGGAACACCTTTACCGCGTCATTAACTTTCATTGAACCTGTTCCGCATGAAGGGGTCAGCAGGGCCTGGGCCAGAAGTCTGTCCCGTGAAATACCTATTTTTTCAAGCGAAGACATTCCCCTTTCAAGCTGTTCCCCTAAACCCCGGGTCGTTACGTCTCTGATGGCCTCTGTCGTAGGAACCACCCCCCACGCGATAAACCCCCCGTTATTTACAAAAGATGTTATCTCTTCGGGATAAAGACCGATCGTATCCCAGAAGAAATAAGCGTCAAAATTAAATATGTCAGGTTTTGATGAAAGGACAAGAGGCCAGTCAGCCTTGCTGCAGCAGTGAATTCCCGATATGCCGCCGCAGTCCCTGATATGATCGACCAGCCCGGACAGCAATCGTGAGGCCTCGGCAGTGTCGACTCCCAGATATGCCGATGTGCCCAGTGCTGAGAATATAGGCTCGTCAATAAAGATTATCACATCATCCGCGTAAGCACGAAGGAGGTCGATCTGCCAGGAGACCTTTCCCTTAAGCAGTTCAAGCGCCAGCTCCCTCATCTCCTCATCAAAAAAGATCGGTCTTTTCTGGTCGTCCGTAAGGCTCAGTGTGAATGTAAGCGGGCCTGTGACATGACCTTTAACAACGTCGAGTTTTTGATCTTTTTCTCTGAGAATGTCCATGAACGCGTATAAACCGGCGGCATATTCTCTGGATATGGGGAACCCCTTTTTATTGCCTATTGCTTCATAAAAAGACGCGACAGCCTGGTCTTCCGCCCTTTCCACGCGTATATCTTCGCCCTCGATCCGTAAAAAAGGGAAGCCTTCCGAGTACTGCGGCACCATCAGCTCAAGAAAGCTCCTGTGCGGAAGTTGGGGCCAGAAAGGTATGTCCACAGAGTCAAAAACGACCCTGCACGCCTCCACAGGGTCAGAATGCGGCAGACTGCCGATACCGGTTGTGCTGAAACTTTTAAGCATTATTAATCATACTCCATGCAAAGAATAACTTTCAAATAACCCTGGTCCCGTTTAATTTAAACAAACAGCTTACGCTCAGCGCTGTCCGTATGGAAACAGTTTAATTTATTATCGCCGGGATAAGCTTGCATTAGACCGGACATAGTGGTATAACAATCATTTGGGAAGACAAAAAAGAAACTGAAAAACGCGTCAGAACCGGCTATCGGAAAGATAATTTCCAAAAAAAAAGAGATTAAATATAGGGAGGATGCAAATGGCGGACAAACCTCGCGAGATCAAGCTGAATTTCCCTGCGCAGCTGCAGGCAGGGGTCTACTCGAACAATATGATGGTGTCTCATAGCAGGGAGGAGTTTGTAATGGATTTTTCATTTATAACTCCTCCGATGGGCACTGTAGTTGGGCGGATCACTACCAGTCCCGGACATGTGAAGCGGATCATTTCGGCGCTTCAGGACAACGTCAAAAAATATGAGGCCAAATTCGGGACGATCCTTCAGGCTGAGGAGCCAAAAGGCAATATAGGGTTCAACGCGTAGGAAATACGCCATTTCAAAAACAGCCCGGGTTTGTTAAAATCTTAACACACGTAAGCCCCGTTAGAAGGCCCGCCTTGTCGGGTGGGGTGGGTAAACTTCTAACGGGAAGAATCACTCCGGGCATTCTAACGGGGTGTAAGTGAGAGAACTTATTCGTAATGACAGGCATATGAACTTTTCAGCTTTGCGCATGAACACGGGAATCAGAGCGTCTTTGCAGTTTCTGCTGTTGCTGAGCGTCCTGCTTTACATGTCTTCTTGTGCCCGGTCTGCCCACAGGGTGGTTCAGCCCCCTAAAAGGGATCATGTTACAGCTTCGTGGTATGGTCCGAAATTCCACGGAAGAGCTACTTCATCCGGGGAGATATTCAATATGTACGACATGACCTGCGCTCATAAGGGATTTCCCTTTGGCACAAGGCTCCGCGTGACCAACCTCAAGAACGGCAAATCAGTGGTAGTAACTGTAAATGACAGGGGGCCTTTTGTTGCCGGCAGGGACCTGGACCTTTCTTATGCCGCGGCAAAAGAGATCGGGCTCGTGAAGGCAGGCGTCGGAAGGGTAAGGATCGAGTATCTGGGAAGGAATATGAGGTATGTAAAGAGGATCGCTTACGGTTCTTCCTCATCATCAGGCCCGTACACGATCCAGGCAGGGTCATTCAGGGAAAAAGCCAATGCCGACCGCCTGAAACAGGGGCTTAAAACCGGATCTCATGCCGTTTATATAACATCTGTTACTGTAAAGGGCAGAAAGTTCTATAGAGTGAGGATCGGCAACTTTAAAAACAGGGACAAAGCTTATTCGTTCGCCAAAACACTGGCTGACGAAGGCTACAGTGTTTTTCTTACCCCGAAGGACTAGTATTCACCTGTTTTCAAAGAGTTTTTCATCAGAAAAACGGTAAAAAACCCTTGCATGTGATTTTTTCAATATACTTGTAAAAAAAAGATATTGCGTGCTATAATCTGTCTCGTCCTTAAAGGGCCGGGGTTGTTGGTCCCGAATCCTAACCTGTTGTTTGGACGAAAAAATTAACGTTTCAGAAGACACCTTCTTCTTTGGAGCGTATGGTGGAGGTACGCTCAAAGGATAGGTGTGCTTTGCGTTTTTTTAAGCAGGAGACTGTAGTGCCGATGTAGCTCAGCTGGTAGAGCAGCTGATTTGTAATCAGCGGGTCGGGGGTTCGAATCCCTTCATCGGCTCCATAAAGAGCAGATAACAGAGCACAGACGGCAGAACCTGCCTACCGGACAGGCAGGCACAGACAACTGAATTATTATCTTAAGTCTGGGGTCTGAGATCTGGGTTCTTTGTTCTGAATTTAAGGAGAGGTTCCCGAGTGGCCAAAGGGGACGGGCTGTAAACCCGTTGGCTCCGCCTTCGGAGGTTCGAATCCTCCCCTCTCCACCATTAGGCTGGAAGTTTAGAAGCCGGGATATTAAGAAGTTGAGATATAGATAAAGTGAACGGAAAACAAGCAGCGGATAAGTTCTTATCTTCTCATCCTCTTATCTTCTTGCTGTTTGATGCGGGAGTAGCTCAGTGGTAGAGCGTCAGCCTTCCAAGCTGAGGGTCGCGGGTTCGAATCCCGTTTCCCGCTCCAAAAAGGCAGATGACAGGAAATAGAGCCTGTCTGCTGAACACGCAGGCACAGACAGAGAATGGAAAATTTCCGTATCTGTGTTCTGGTGTCTGGGTTCTTTGTTCTGAATATGTGCCCATGTAGCTCAGTTGGCAGAGCACATCCTTGGTAAGGATGAGGTCACCGGTTCAACCCCGGTCATGGGCTCCAGAGAAATATTGAGAAAAAATTGTGTAGATGTTAATATAAGGGCTTCAAAAATTAATCGCATAATAACTATTTAAACTTCAACGCTTAAGGTCAACTATACCTGGCGTGTCACAAAGGAGGCCGATATGGCTAAAGCGAAATTTGAGAGGTTAAAGCCGCATGTAAACGTGGGAACGATAGGGCACGTGGACCACGGCAAGACAACATTGACGGCAGCAATAACAAAGTATCTGGCAATGAAGGGCTTCGCGCGGTACCGGGCATATGACTCGATCGACAACGCGCCTGAAGAGAAGGCCAGGGGGATAACCATAGCCACAGCGCACGTAGAGTACGAGACGGAA
>BDTR01000020.1 GCA_002897775.1 bacterium BMS3Bbin08
AAATACCCACCCCTGGAGAAAACTGCAACATTTAGGCTATATGCAGAAACAAAAGGGGATTTCTGAGAGCAATATTTAAAACTTACAAATAGGACATTTCTATTTTGGTAAGAATAGGACATTTCTATTTTGGTTTGACATAATCCTTTAATAATCTTGATTAAATAACTCATAAAGAGGTATATTAAAAAGACTTTTTGAAATTCGGAAGTCTGCGATTATATAGATAAAATACATGGTCTTGAAGTTCAAGATCACATAAGAAAAACAGCAAACTACGCCTACATTTATTCTGGTGCTACTGCCGATTTCGTCGGTAACTTTTTCTGAAGGAGTAAAGATGTCTGTTTTTGAAAGACTTGAAGATGACCTCAAAACAGCCCTTAAAGGCGGAGACAAAGACAGGGTCTCGGTCATCAGAATGGCAAAGGCCGCGGTAAAGAACAGGGAGATAGAAAAAAGGGACCCTCTTAATGATGAGGAAGTCTGCAGTGTGCTTATGTCCCTTGCCAGGCGCGCGAAAGACTCCATTGAACAGTTCTCAAAAGGCGGCAGGCAGGAACTTGCCGACAAGGAAGAAAGGGAGCTTGCAATAATTCAGGCGTACCTTCCTCAGCAGCTTTCAGCAGACGAGATCAGGGGGATAGTCAAGGACGTGATCCCGGAGCTCGGCGCGGCCGGTCCCGGAGATATGGGCAAGGTCATGAGATCTGTTATGTCAAAGGTGAAAGGAAAGGCTGACGGCAAGCTTGTCAGCGAACTTGTGAAAGAGGCCCTGGTCTCCTAAAGGAGGAATTGTGTTACTAAAGGACATATATAAAACCATAATCAGTAAAGGTATGGAAGCGGACCCAAGAGGAAAAGATGATGTTCTGAAGAGCCTTGAAAAACAGAAAGAGGCTTATGAGGACATGAAAGAAGATGAAAAGGAATTTTTTGACAGGGAAAGCCTTACCAATCCTTATGCTGATTCAAGGATCCTTCATGGAACTGGTGATGAAGAGATAACTGCCGCTATTGTCGGGATCGATATGGAAATGGCTGAAATACTTCTGGCTGACAGGCTTTCTTCAAAAGGAAAGAAGATTGACCTTGTGATCGCCCATCATCCCGAAGGCAGGGCATACGCGAATTTTTATGAAGTAATGCACATGCAGGCCGATATACTGAATAAATTCGGGGTGCCGATAAATGTTGCTGAAGACCTTATTGAGGGCAGGATGAAAGAGGTCGAGAGAAAGCTGTCCCCGGTAAATCATACAAGGGCGGTGGATGTGGCAAGGCTCCTTGACATGCCTTTTATGTGTGTTCATACGCCCGCGGACAATATGGTCGCAACCTATCTCCAGCGCATCTTTGACGAGAGGCAGCCTGACACGCTTGAGGACATACTTAAGATATTAAAGGAGCTTCCTGAATACAGAGAGGCATCAAAGAACAATGCCGGGCCCAAGATACTCCTTGGCTCCGGGGGCAGAAAGACAGGGAAGGTATTTGTGGATATGACGGGCGGAACCGGGGGCTCCAAGGACATCTTTGAAAGTATGGTGAACGCGGGTGTTAGCACGATAGTGGGTATGCACCTGGGCGAGGACCACCGTAAAGAAGCTGAAAAAAATCACATGAACATTGTGATCGCCGGGCATATATCAAGCGATAACCTCGGTATCAATCTGGCGCTGGATGAAGTGCAGAAGGCGGGCTCTCTGGAAGTGCTTGAGTGTTCGGGGTTTAGAAGGTTCAGCAGAATAAAATGACAGAATACTGGGTTCAGGCTGAAAAGAAGGTAAAGGTCAGGATGCCGGTATGGTAGTTGGGTTAAGGTTAAGTTAAGACTAACTACATGACCTGTTAGCTAAACCGGCATCCTGACCTTTACCCAATGACTAATTGGTAATCATGTCCTCTTATAACAACGACCAGGAAGAAATAAAAAGCAGGTTAGACATTGTTGATGTAATATCCGAATACGTGTCGCTGAAGAAGGCAGGACAGAACTGGAAGGGGCTCTGTCCCTTCCACGCGGAGAAGACCCCGTCTTTTATGGTCAGCCCCTCAAAACAGATATACCACTGCTTTGGATGCGGAAGCGGAGGGGATATCTTCACTTTTCTCATTAAAAATGAAAACCTTTCTTTTCAGGAGGCGCTGCGCGTCCTGGCAAAAAAAGCCGGGGTTTCGCTTCAGAGGACCCGGGTACAGACCGCGGCCGTGGGGTTAAAGCAGAGCCTGCTTGATCTGCATAAGGACGCCGCGCTTTTTTATCAGCAGAACCTGAAGCCAAACACGAAACCCCTGAACTATCTGAAAGGCAGGGGAATAACAGCGGAGATCCAGAAGCGCTTTTCAATAGGATACGCGCCTGACACCTGGGACGCCCTTCTTTCTTATCTTAAGAAAAAGGGATACAAGGCTGACCTTATTGAAAAGGCGGGGCTCGTTACGAAAGGGAAAAAGGGTTTTTACGATACATTCAGAAACAGGATCATCTTTCCGATCTTTGATATGAGGGGAGAGGTTATCGCTTTTGGAGGCAGGGTCATGTCGGAATCGACCCGTTCCGGGGATAAAGCCATGCCCAAGTATCTTAACTCGCCGGAGACGCCTATTTTCAGCAAAAGCAGGGTGCTTTACGGGCTTGACCTGGCAAAAGAAACGATCAAAAAAACAGGATTTGTTATTTTTGTAGAGGGTTACCTGGATGTTATAACATCCCATATGTACGGGTTTGCGAACGCGGTGGCCCCGCTTGGTACCGCGCTTACGCCGGAGCATGGGAAATTGATCAAAAGGTTTACGCAGGACGCGGTTATAGTTTTTGACGGTGACGCGTCAGGGATTAAGGCGGCAAAGAGCGGTATCAGCGTACTTCTGGAGTGCGACCTTAATGTGAAGGTGCTGTCCATGCCGCTGGGAGAGGACCCTGACAGTCTCCTGAAGAAGCAGGGCAAAGAGGCATTTGACGCCCTGATCCGGAAAGAGCAGTCAATAGTTGATTTTTTTGTGTTTGCCGGGGGCGGGTCGCAGCAGGAGGGCGGCGCGCGTCTCATAGCCCGCGAGGCCCTTGAAATAATTTCCAGGATACCTGACAGTGTTCTGCAGGGCTCCTATACCAAACTGCTCGCGGAAAGACTCGGGATAAACGAACTTTTTATCCGGGAAGAGCTGGGGAAGGTCAAAAAAAGACTGCGTACCAGGAGGCCGCAAAGGCCTGATGCCGCGTCTGTAAAAGAAAGCCCCCGTGTTTCCGGAGCGCGTGCCTCGGCAAGACCCAGGGATGAAATGTACATACTGCAACTGGTCCTGCAGTTCCCGGAGATGGCGGAGAGTATTTTTAGCACTGTTTCGGCAGATGACCTGGATGATTCTGTCGCGAGATCGATTTTCAAAAAAATGGAAGCGGGCCTGATAAGTTCTAACGATCTGATATCAGAATGCAGTGAAGAGGAAAAGAACCTGCTTACCGCGCTTTCTTTAAAGACCGAGTTCGCGTTTGATACTGAATCAGGCGATCCTGAGAAACTGCTGGCGGACTGCGTGAAGCGAATCAGGTTTAGAAAGCGGCAGGCACTGCTTAACGGGCTTCAGGACAAAATAAAAAAGGCTGAGTCTGAGAAAGACCATCATTTGTTAAAGACCCTTCAGCGGGAACACCAGAAACTGCTCAGGTTAAAGGGGTAATCAGCATGACCGGGAAATTAAACGGGGTTACGACCGGTGGAAAAGAAGAAGAGGAAAACATTAGGGGCGGCGCCGCTGAAACCGCACCCGATGCCATAGATAAAGAAACAATAACTCATAAGATCGAGCTTACCCCGGATGACCCGGCAAGAATATACCTCAGGGAAATGGGAGCTGTCTCCCTGCTGACAAAGGAAGGAGAAGCCGAGGCCGCAAAAAAAATAGACAGGGGCAAAGAAAAAGCGGCCGGGGTAGTTTTCGCGATGCCGTTCACCATCAACAGGGTTTTATCTTTTGCCGGACTGTTAAAGAAAAAAGAGATGCAGACAAGAGACGTGGTGTTAATGGGAGAAGAGGTGTCTTACGCGGAGGAGCGGGATACTTTAAACGGGTTTTTGAAAACCGTCAGGTCAATAAAACATCTCTATAAGAAGAAGAACCTGTATATGACGAAACTGAAAGACAAAAGATTGGGACGCAAAAGTATCGAAGCGTTAACGGAAAAATTAACGGCTAACAGCCGGCTTATGGTCAGCAGAATTTTCAGTCTCTGCCTTAAGGAAGAAATTATTGCGGCCCTTCTGCGGCAGTTCAGGGAATATACGGCCCGGTATGCCGGCATTGCCGGAGAAATGGACAGTATTCGCAAGAGACATGGAACATCAGGCAGTAAACAGAGGCGCGGGGGCGCGGCGGCAGCACGCTCCTCCGGCAGGAAGGTGAAGAGGGCGGACACGGCAAAGCGCCTTTCTATGGATCACAGGCAACTTGTCAGCGAAAAAGATTTTATAGAGTCTGAGCTGGGTCTCTGGGGTGATGAGGTGAAAAAGGCAATAAGGCTTTGTATGCGCGGAGAGAAAGAGGAGCTTGAAGGCAAGGACCTGCTTGTAGAGGCGAACCTCAGGCTTGTGGTAAGCATTGCGAAGAAATACATAGGTAACGGCCTCAGTCTGTCGGACCTGATCCAGGAGGGCAACATTGGACTGATGCGGTCGGTTGATAAGTTTGAATATAAGAGAGGTTATAAATTCAGCACGTATGCTACATGGTGGATAAGGCAGGCCATTACGCGGGCCCTGGCAGACCAGGCAAGGACCATACGGATACCGGTCCATATGGTGGAGACCATGAACCGGGTTACGCGCGCTTCAAATGATCTTGTTCAGGAATCCGGTTGCGAGCCGACTGCCGATGAGATAGCGGAAAAGATGGGTATGCCCCCGGGGAAGGTAAAGGCCATTCTCAGGATATGCAAGGAGCCTGTGTCCCTGGAAACCCCCTTTGGTAAGGAGGATGACAGTATTTTAGGGGATTTCATAGAGGACAAGACCGTGCCCTCACCGCTGGAATCAGTCCTTCATAATGACCTTCAGAGTCAGATAAGAAAAGTAATGGCGACCCTTGATGAAAAAGAAGCGGCGATCATCAAGAGGCGTTTTGGCATTGAAAATGACGCGGCCCGCACTCTTGAGGAGGTCGGACAGGAGTTCAGGGTTACGCGGGAAAGAATACGGCAGATAGAAGCAAAGGTCATAAAAAAACTAAGGCATCCGACAAGAAGCAGGCTGCTAAAGAGTTTTGTGGAAGGCCTGTAGGACCGCACGAAAAGTTCCACTGTTCTCCCTTGTTGAGAAAAGAGAGTTTGTGAGCGCGAAAGAGGGCGCTTCGCTCTTTCAACTGACAAATTTTTCATTTCTGACGGGGTTTACCCCATTAGAATAAAGAGTTCAGACCTTTCTGACGGGGTTTACTTTTCTCTGTGTTTTCCATAAAATAAAGACCGCAGATAATCATTGATTATATATAGATAAACACAGATGTCTTTTCTGTGGTAATCTGCATCTTTATATCAGCGAACATCTGTGGTTCTTATTGCAGGGCCCATAGCTCAGCTGGAAGAGCTACCGGCTCATAACCGGTTGGTCCCAGGTTCGAGTCCTGGTGGGCCCACCAGTATATTTAAAAAGCAGTTTTACGGTGGGGATCGAAATTGAATGAGCAGTTAAGTTTATTAATAAGTCTTCAGGAAATAGACTCCGCAATCCTTGCGATCGCTGAGTCTATTGAATCACTTCCCAACAAACTCAATAGCGCGAGGGCCCTCCTGAAAAAAGCGAATACCGCTTTTGAAAAGTTTAAAGCTGAATACCAGAAAGCGGAAAAACAGAAAAAACAAAAAGAAGGCGAACTGGAGGAAACACAGGAAAAGATCAATAAACTGAAAGCCAAAAGTGCGGAGGTCAAGACGAACAAGGAATACGAGGCATACCTTAAAGAGATCAAGGCATTTGAGGACACCAGGTACCAGATCGAAGAAAATATCCTTTCAGCTATGGAGACCATTGACGCCCTGTCCGGGAACATGAAGCAGGAAGAAGCGGAATATGAAAAAGCGGAAGAAAAGTTCAGGCAGGAGGAAAAGGCGCTGGAGGAAGAAAAAAACAGATTAAGTTCTGATATCGATACGTATAAAAGCAAAAGGAAGGACCTGGCCGATAAACTGGACAATGAAATTTATAACAGGTATGTGAGCATCTTGGAGGCCGCGGGCGGTGTGGCTGTGGTGCCGGTTCAGAATGAGGTGTGCCTCGGATGCAACACAAATATCCCGCCGCAGCTGTATAACGACATAAAGAATAATGACGATATCTTCTCCTGCTGCTACTGCAACAGGTTTTTGTTTTACAGGGTCCCGTCTGATCTACCCGGGGTAATAAAGACAGGTAATGACACTCATTGACAGTATGCCGGGCGAAGATAATCTTCTGCTTTTCGAAGAGGGTCCGCCTGAAACAGAGGCCGAGCTTTACTGCGACGGCGCCTCAAGCGGTAACCCGGGCGACGCGGGAACAGGCGTTGTAATAAGGTTCAAAGACAGGCCGGGCTCATCCACGTTCAATAAAAAGCGCAAGATATCCAGATACATTGGAGTGGCGACAAATAATGTCGCGGAATATACAGCGCTTGTAAGCGGCCTTAAAGAGGCTCGCGCGCTGGGGCTGAAAAGAGTGAGCATTTTTCTTGATTCCGAACTTTTGGTAAAACAGTTAACAGGTGTTTACAAAATAAAGAGCCCGCATTTAAGGCCCTTCTGGGAAGAAGCCGGTAACATCCTGAAGAAGTTTGACTCATACACCATAGCCCATGTGAGACGGGAATTCAATACAGAGGCTGATAAACTTGCCAGGGACGCCGTAAAAAAAAATTCAGGCAAGTGCCTGATAAATAAGAAATGATCAGTCCTGAGGCCGGCCGGTTGCTTTTAAAAGATGTTTGATGTATATTAGGAAATTATAGGTCTTATAATTTCTGCTTATAACCAGCACGCTTTTACGCTGGAGGAAAATGGACGACCATAAGTTAAAAGTATTTTGCACTGTTGCCGAGACTAAAAGTTTTTCCAAGGCATCAGAGATAATCCGTCTTACCCAGCCCGCTGTCAGCCTCCAGATACAGGCCCTTGAGGAAGTATGCGGCACCAAGCTCTTTAATCGTTCCGGCTGTGTTATCACGCTCACAAAGGCAGGGGAGATGCTTTACAGGTACGCCAAAGAGATCAACACGCTTTATCAGGCGGCTGAAAAGGAGATCGGAGAGTTTACCGGTGTTGTAAAGGGCATTGTTAGTGTGGGCGCAAGCTCAACAATAGGTAACTACGTTCTCCCCCCTGTTATTTCCGAGTTCAGAAAGAAATTCCCGAATGTCGGCGTTCATCTGCATATCGGCAACACAAAGAACGTAATTGAGTTCCTGAACTCCGGGAATATCGATGTGGGCCTTGTTGAAGGAGATATCAAGAAGCAGAAACTGGTCATTGAAAAATTGATAGCGGACGAGATGGTGCTTATAATGTCACCGCTTCATCCCTGGGCAAAGCGCTCTAATATCTCTATCCTGGAACTTTCAAAAGAGCCTTTCATACTCAGAGAAGAGGGTTCAGGTACAAGGCAGATGATCGAAAAGCACCTCACCAGGCACGGGATGTCCTCACATAACATAAAGATAGCTTTTATAATGGGCAGTACTGAATCAATAAAAGGCGCTGTTGAAGAAGGCCTCGGCATTTCCATAGTCTCCAGATGGGCGGCGAAAAAAGAGATCCGTTACGGGACCTTAAAAACAGCCACTTTTAAGGAAGAAAAGTTTATAAGGGACTTTTCACTGCTTTACCGCAAACCCAAGGACTCGTCTCACTCTCTTGATAAGTTCCTTGGATTCCTGAAAAAATTCCCGTTTGATAAGCTGCTGAGCTCTCAGCGGTGATCCTTGTTTAACCATGCTCATAGCTCCCCGTAAGGTTCTTCTTGAAAGGGCGAACCTAAAACTATCCCGAACTACGGGACAGGCTGGGGTGAATACATAGTTCGTAGCTCAGAGTTAATTATTTGCAATTTACGTTAATTTTTTCAGGGTGTTCTGTGTACTCAGTGGTGCAGAGTCTATAAGATCCGATATCTCACGGGGTTTACAGAGTTGCCCTGTCCCTGCTATCCACTCTTACCGCCCTGACAAATTCCAGGGTCCCCAGTTTACGAAAAACATCTCTGACGGCCTTTTTATCCCTGGTAGAAACAAGGAAATTATAGACCTGGTCTCCGGTTGCGAGATTTTTTTCGTAGTCAATCGAGCTGATGTTCATTCCGTATTCTGTAATAACAGCGGCTAATTCTTCTTCCGCGCTGTCAGATATGCCGGTTGAAACAGTGATGTTCCTGAAAGACAGTTTTTTGATCTTTGTTTCCACCCTCCTCAGTGTGACAAGGGCAACTACTGTAATTGCCGAGGTAGCAACAGCTGCCAGGTAAAGCCCGGCGCCGATCGCGAGACCAATAGCGGAAACGATCCATATTGACGCCGCGGTTGTAATGCCCCTTACCGTGCTGCCGCCTTTTATGATCACGCCGCCGCCCAGAAAACCGATCCCGATTATAGCGCCCGCGGCAATTCGCGCGGGGTCGATCCTGAGGGTAGGGTCTATCGCCTTTATGTAAAAATAATAATTTTCAGAGACGATCATTATAAGAACAGCCGCGACACAGACTATCAGCTGAGTCCTGAAACCGGCGGCCCGGCCGTGGACCTCCCTTTCAAACCCTATAATGCCTCCTATTAATGCTCCGAGAACAAGGCGTAATACTATCTCCTGCGCGGGTATCATAACGTTATTATAATCCAGCGCCTGCTCGCTGTCAAAAGCAATAATGGTTGTGGTAAACTACAGCTTTAATAAAGCTTGATTTCATAGATAAAAAAGCATGGATTCCTCAGATAAATGGCGTAATTGTTATGACACCAAAAGGCAAAAGAACAAGAACTGAAAAAGACTCACTCGGAAAAGTTATCCTGCCTGAAGACGTGTATTTTGGCGCCCAGACAAAAAGGGCGGTCAACAATTTCCAGATAAGCGGTCTCAGGCTTCGACGAGATTTTATAAAGGCGCAGGGAATGGTCAAGCTTGCCGCTGCCAGGGCAAACAGCGCTTTAGGCGTTCTTGATAAGCGGACCGCAAAGGCCATAGAAAAGGCCTCTTCAGAGGTTATCAGGGGCAGGCATGACAAGGATTTTGTTGTTGACGTTTTTCAGGCCGGGGCCGGTACTTCTCAGAACATGAACGTCAACGAGGTAATAGCAAACAGGGCGATTGAAATACTGGGGAGCAAAAAGGGTGATTACAGCATTGTTCATCCTAATGACCACGTTAACATGGCGCAGTCAACCAATGACACTATCCCCAGCGCAATGTATATTTCCGCGTTTGAGGCGGTAAAACTCGGTCTTTTGCCGGAACTTGAATTATTGCGCACAGGCCTTTCAAGAAAGGCCGGGGAATTCGGCGGTATTGTCAAAGCAGGCAGAACGCATATGCAGGACGCGGTGCCGATAACGCTCGGTCAGGAATTCAGTGGTTACGCGGAAGCCGTGCAAAATGACATGCTGCGGATCCAGAAGGCGTCTGATTCGTTGATGGGCCTGCCGATCGGCGGGAACGCGGCTGGCACAGGCATAAACGCCCATCCAGGGTTCCGGAGTTCTGTTATCAGGGAGATCAGAAAAATTACAGGGGTCAAGTTCAGAAGTTCAGGAAACCTGTTTGAAGGTATACAGAATGTTAACCCCGCCCTTGAAATGAGTTCCTGTCTAAGGGGCGTTTCAGTCACGCTTATAAAAATAGCCAATGACATACGCCTGCTAAGCTCAGGACCAAGGACAGGGTTTGCCGAGATCACGCTGCCTGCTGTTCAGCCGGGATCCTCAATAATGCCCGGCAAGGTAAATCCGGTAATGGCTGAGATGCTTAACATGGTCTGTTTTCAGGTCATGGGAAATGATACAGCCGTAGCTTACGCGGCCCAGGCCTCACAGCTGGAGCTTAATGTCATGATGCCCCTTATCGCGTATAACCTTTTGTTTTCCATCGAGATACTTAAAAACGGCGTCAGGGCATTTACAGCTAAATGCGTTAAAGGCATTAAGGCCGACGCCGGCAGGTGCAGAGAACTTGCCGAGGCCACGCTGGCCCTGGCAACTGCTTTGAACCCGGTTATTGGTTATTCAAAGGCCGCTGAGGTCGCCAGGGAGGCTTACAGGACAGGCAGGACAGTACAGCAGGTGGTCGTTGGAAAAGGGATCCTCAGGGAAAAAGAGGCAAAACGTCTCCTTGACCCAATGAGACTGACCGGGGAAAAATCATCCGGCAGAAAAAAATCTAAGATCTGAAATCTAAAATCTATGAATGCATAGCGAGCCTGCCTGACGGTAGGCAGGTGGATGCGAGTGAATATGATAATGGTTTGTTAGTCCCTACATTGTGCTTACCCGCCGGTTTTTGCGGAGGGCTTGCCCGAAGGGCGACCACTAAAGTAAGTTCAATTCCTTTTTTTTCTCTCTACTCTCTACTGACTACCTGCCCCGTTGTCCAGATTCGTTAGAATCTAACCGGGGCTCTCTACTTTTTCAGTCAGGTTCTTGGTAAGTATTATTTTTGAATAGTCCTTTGTTTCCTCGAACCTTATGTCATCCACGTATTTCCTGATCATATGGAGGTGGTCATCTGATATGGACTCAAAAGAGGCCGGGGGAATGAGTCTTTTATCAGGTGTTTTTATCTCCATTTTGAATGTTTCTTTGCTGCATTCAAATTTCAGCTGAAAGCTTCCGTTACCGTGATCTTCCTGTTTGACCACGCTGACAAAAAGGTCGATCAACGCGGCCTGTAACTTCGCGGTTATTTCAGCAGAGACATTATAATTCCGGGCTATCTGTTCAAGCGCCTTGACCGCTATTATCTCGGCTCTGGGTGCCGCGGGTATGGTCAGCTTGAATGAAGGCACATTCACTTCTTCTGAATGCTTTGCCTTATCTCGTATAAATGCCTCCTCAATGCTGTCAAGCGGTTCATCAAGAACCTCCCTGCTGTACAGCGCATTTATAAAATCAGACATTACCCTGTCTTCGGCAAGCCTGAATGTGCTGTGAGTCTTCTCCACTATCCCGTGAGCGCGGAACGCTTTTAATATCGAGTGGAAGTCCTGCCGGCTTATCGAAAGCGAGGGAAGGGCCGGCCTGGAAATGTACTTATCAACTATATCATCTATATCCTGCCTGGTAACTGAGATCGTTTTAGCCAGGTCCGACAGCCCGGAAACACTGTGACGGCTCAGGTGGCGAAGCAGTTCAATAGAAGCCTTCCTGAGTTCGAGCTCAGGCACGCATGCTTTTAATCTGGACATCCAGGTGGTGTAGATCTTTCCGGATGTAATCTCTCTGAAATATATTTTCCACAGGTCGTTTTCAGCCAGGTTCCGGCCGTGCCGGCGCGCAGCCTGTGAAAAGGTCTTTATATAAGAGGGGTTACCGTTGAACAGGTCTATAAAGTGTGCCCAGTGTTCATCGTCGGTTTTTACAGCGCTATCGTCATGAAACAAAGAGAGCAGCCTGAGCGAGGCGCTGTTATCAAGCCCTGAAAGATAGACCAGCTCAAGAGAACTCCCAAAGGAGGTTTTTTCAAAGAACATTTCGTCCAGCTTATGCCTGGAACCCGTGAGCAGGTGAGGAGTGTGTCCGGACCGGAGCGCGTCCTCAAAGAGCATCCACAGATCGTCGGAGTCTTCCAGGGCTGACCTGTAAAGGCCTCTGATAGAGTGGAAATTATCGATCATTACAACCACAGGGACCCCGGTGCCAAAGTAACTAAGATGAGGCGCCTTGATCGCGGACAAAAAAAGCTTTTCAGGATCAGTGCCTGCTCTTCTAGCCTGGAGATACCTGCCCAGTATATCCACTGCCCAGTTTGAATCCAGTTTTTCAGCAAGACGCATCAGGTCTTCCACAGAAAGCTCGTCCGCGAGCGCAAGAGAAAGGTCTTTCTGCTGGAACGCCAGTCTCTGGCGCATGAAACTGCTCAAATAATCATTTGAAAGATCACGCGCGGAAATAAGAGCGGGATTTACCGTGTAGAAAAAAGGCGCGGCATCCTCATGCTTGTGGAAGAGGTCGGCAAATAAGCGCCTTAAGAGCTCGGTCTTGCCGGCCCCGGTCTGCCCTGACAGGAAAATACTTGCGGCGGTCCCTATGGCAGCTTCCGAAGCTATACGGGAAAGGGACTGAAGCTCTTGAGCTCTGCCCATAAAATAATTTTCTGAGATCGTTTTGAACGGCATGATGACCCGATTTAGGACATTAGAATAAAAAACAGCCAGCCAAAAGTCAATATCATTCAGAGTTGTTCTTACGGCTGCGTATCCGGCGTTGCGGGCAGGTATTCCAGGAGCTTAGTGGTATTCTGGCTGGCTGAGGCCGGAATTTACAGGTATACCAGCTTGTTCCTGCCGCTTTTTTTGGCGAGATATAATGCGTGGTCTGTTTTTTCGAACAGTTCAGTCTCTGCAGAGGCGTCCTCAGGGAATGAAGCCAGCCCGATGCTTACAGTAAGGCGGTCCTGCGGAGATCCCTCTTCGATTGGTACGCGGCATGCTTCCACGCTCTCCCTGAGCCTGTTCGCGATACTTATTGCGTCCGGCTTGGCTGTTTCGGGCAGGATCACGACAAACTCATCGCCGCCGAACCTGGCCACTATGTCCAGGGCTCTTAGCGAGGATGTGATGGCCCTGGCAATGCTTTTAAGAACCCGGTCTCCTGTAATATGTCCGAATGTGTCATTGTACTGCTTGAACCCGTCTATATCAAGCATCAGGATACTGAAGACGTGTTTATGTCTTCTGTAACGGGCGACCTCTTCGGCAAGCCTGCTGTCGAAGCAGCGGCGGTTAAAAATGCCTGTCAGCGGGTCTGTTACCGACAGCTTTTCCAGCTCAGTTATTTTTTTATAAAGTGAATTCCTTTCAATGGCAAATTCGGCATTGGGAGTGAGTGACTGTATCAGTTTCAGATCGTTCTCATCAAAGGCCTGGCCGCCTATCTTGTCCGACAGATTAAGGACCCCGGCAACTTTGTTCTCAAGCCTTATAGGAATGCTTATAAATGACTTTGTCTTGTAGCGCGGCCTGTTTTTCTGAAGTATCCGGGGATCGCTTTCCAGGTCCTTCACAAGCAGCGGCTCCCCGCGTTCAAAGACCCTTCCTGCTATTCCTTCTCCGACGCGGAGCTTCATGTTGTCCTGTACCACGCTATCTATGCTTTTCCTGGCTTCCACGAGAAGCTCTGATGTTTCCCTGTTCAGCAGCATAAGAGAACCCTGTTCAGCCTTTAGCAGTTGCGCGGACTTTTCCAGTATGGTCTGAAGCAGCTGTCCCCAGTTAAGCATAGGGGCTATGGATGTGGACAGGTCGGAAATGGAAGCGAGGATCTCGTCCATTTTCCTGTTTATTGAAAGATGAAGCGCGCGATTTTCAATGGTTACTTGAATGTATTCGCGGAACGCGGAGATGATCTTTATGTCTTCATGGGGAAGCTCGTTATCAAGGACCCCTATCAGCCCTTCCATTTTATCGCCGACATAAACAGGGAAAAGGTTCAATATCCTGGTCTTTCCCGCGCTCCCCGGCTGAATAAGCTTTTCTGCCTCGAGGTCTATACGAAAAACAGGAGAACGTGTCTGACCTATCTGCTTAATGACCGAACTCTTTGATGAGAACTCAAGGCCGAGTATAGCGTTCTTGTGCTTGCCGGAAGCACTTACTGCCTTATATGTTGACGTCCGGTTGTCAAGAGCCAGCATGGCAACTGACGTCGGCCCAAGTATAAATTCAATAGTGTCGATAATATACCTGTAAATGGAGTTCGGGTCTCTGGATAATTTCTCAAGGATATTTGTATCCACCAGGGACGTGAACCGCCCCAGTTTCTCTGTGATCTTCTGCTTTTCCTGGAGATTGCTTAACATGTAATTTATTACGTTATGGATGTATTGAGAGATGCTGGCCACATAATTCTCATCTACAAAATTCAGTGGCGCTGTAATGGGGATCTCCTGAAGGTCTTTGTTCTTTGCCGTTTTTAAAAATTCCAGGAAATCTTCATAGCAGGCAAAACCGTTCCTGCCAACGACAACAGCGTTTTCTCTCAGATAACTTATTGGCATGGAGAAGCTCATTACCTTTGAGCGGCATTTGCATATCAGGGGCCTGTCGAGTTTTAACGGTTCCAGTATGCGTTCTTCACAGGAACCCGGGCAGTTTGCCGTACTGCTTTGGGCTGTTTCGCTGAACTTGCATATAGGGTTTTCAGTTACGGTTAAAAGCAGACCGCCTTTTTCATTGTAAACGCTGAGGTGAAAACCCGTGATAAGCGAGAGGCTCTTAAGATAGTCCTTACATTTGTCTGAAGAGAGCAGACGTTTTAAGGCAGTGTTTTCCGTGTTGCTGAGAGGCGCAGAAGAGTTCGATATGTTGTTTACTATAGCCATCGTAATAGACCATATTATATTTTTGTGTATTACTTTACCATATACAGCCAAAGGAAGTTAAAAAATAAAATGTAAACTACTTTATCATAAGATTGAAAGTTTGTCAATAATTATAAACTCTTTTTACTCTTTGCCCTATGGACGTCAGGACCTCATAAGGTATGCTGCCGACCTTGTCCGCGATGTCCAGCGCAGAGATTTTTTCTTTTCCCTGCCTGCCTATCAGTACAACCTCAGTGCCTGTCTTTGGATCCGGTATCCTGGTTACGTCAACCATGACGGTATCCATGCAGACCCTGCCTACCACAGGCGCGCGTTTTCCTTTTATGATGACCTCTCCGCTGTTTGAAAGCTGTCTGCTGTAACCATCGGCATAACCGAGCGGTACAGTGGCTATGGTGCTTTTTCTTTTGGTAATAAAGGTTCTGCCGTAACTTATGGGGGTTCCCTCCGGCACGGTTTTTATAAAAATAATTCTGCTTTTAAGGCTTAAGACCGGTTTGAGGCCCGTCCTGGCGCCAGGTCCATAGCCGTACAGCATTATGCCCGGCCTTACCATGTTAAAGTGTGCCTTTGGAAACCGGAGCACCGCGGCGCTGTTAGCTATGTGGTGAAATTTGAAATTAATTCCCTTTTCTTTGAGCGCCCTGATAAGACATGTAAACTCTTCAAGCTGGTGTTCTGCAAAGCCCTGGTCAGCCAGCCCGGCGTCTGAGAAATGGCTCATAAGGCCTTCAAGTCGTAGATTCTTTAGTTCAGCGATCTTAAGGATCTCTGAAATGGCGTTCGAACTGCTCATTCCGACACGGCCCATGCCGGTATCCACCTTCAGATGTACTGATATCTTTTTGTTGAGTTTGCCGGCCCTGGCGGAAAAGGTCTTCGCGTTTTTAAGGTCGAAAATAACAGGTTTAAGTGAGTATTTAAAGTAGATTTCCGGGTCGTTAGGGTCAAAAAAGACCACTATAGGGGCTTTTATGCCGGCTTCTCTGAGTTCAATAGCCTCCTCAGTAAAGGCCACGCCGAGCATTGACGCGCCGTTTTTCAGAAGATGCCTGGACACACGGACAGAACCGTGTCCGTAAGCCCCTGCTTTTACAACCGCAAGCACGGTTTTATTTTTTGTTTTTGATTTTACAACACCAAGATTTTGTGAAAGGGCTCTGAGATCTATTTCAGCAAAGGTCTTCGGAGAATCCACTTATGACTTGCTTTCCCTGTCGGAATCAACCCGTGCCGCGTTCTCTTCGGATCCTTCATTCTTTTTTTCCGGGGTCACATCAATTTCAGAAGGTTCAGATGTGGATTTCTTGAAATTCTTAATGGCTTCGCCTACGCCTCTGCCTATCTCGGGCAGTCTGCGAGCACCAAAGAGAATGACAATAATAACAAGTATAATAATTAATTCTGTAGGTCCAAGGCCAAACATTTTCCTCCTTCCCCCTGTTAAGGGTGTTTAAGACTGATTTTACAGCCCCGCGGGAGCCTGAATAAATAACCTGGCGTCCTCCAGGGTGTTAATGTTAATAAAAGACCTCATTTCAGGGTCTGTCTTTTTGATTTCCCTTGTTGTTATGTATTTTACCCTTTTAGTGATCAAAAAATCTTTCAACCCCCTTTTGCCTGAACACAAGGCTTTTTCTATCTCTAGTATAAGCCGATTTGAATAAAATGTAAAAAGCGGCTCAGTCTTGCCGAGCGGCAGGGGGACTACGGCGTCGAACCCCTCTCTTTTATCAGCCATATATCTTATCAGATCCTGGTTTATGTACGGCATATCACACGCGGATACAAAGACCCACGGGGTTGAGGCGTTCAGCAAAGATGTTAATACGCCGGTCATGGGCCCCCGCGTGTCGTAAACATCGCCGAGCAGAGGAGTTTGAAGGCGCACATAAATCTCAGGCTGGTTTGTGACAATAAAATTTTCTTTAAAGAGGGTTTTGAAGATACTGAGGTTTTTCTCAATGATCTTACTGCCGTTTACTTTGAGGAAGGATTTCAATACAGGCATCCTCCTGTTCTCACCGCCCGCCAGGATAACGCCGGTACAATCTTTCAGGAGCTCTGACATGCCGGGGTCAGGAAAGCAAAGTGTTTTTAACGTTCATAAAAGCGGCGACCACATCGGGGTCAAACTGGGTGCCTGAATTGATCTGGATCTCTTTGGTCGCCCTGTCGGCAGGCAGTTTTTTCCGGTAGGGCCTGTCTGACATCATGGCATCGAACGCGTCCGCTACCGCGATTATACGAGCCATTAACGGTATCGCCTCTCCTTTTAATTTTTCATGTACGCCGTTGCCGTCCCATTTCTCGTGATGATATCTTATGCCGTTTGTTATGTCCTTGAAGGGCTTTAGTTCACCAAGGATCGTAGCGCCTGTCAGCGGGTGCTGCTCTATTTCGGTCAGTTCGTCATTTTCCAGTGTTTCTCTTTTATCCAACAGTTCTACCGGGGTGGCGATCTTACCGATGTCGTGCAAGAGCGCGCATATCTTCAGCCTGTCTCTGAACTCACTGTCCATGCCCATTTCCCTGGCAATGGCAGCGGCGTACCTGGTCACCCTCTCTGAATGGCCGGACGTCCAGTGAGACCTGGACTCTATGGCCTTTACAAAGGCCATGACAGTGCCGAAGAAAAAACCTTCGAGCTCCTGGTGCAGATAGGCGTTTTCTATCGCCAGGGCCGCCTGTGAGGAGATGGCCATCAAAAACTTTGTATCAGAAGAGTAAAACTCCTCACCCGAACTTTTTTCACCTATTACAAGGGCGCCCAGTGATTTCTTCTTGCCCGCCATGGGGCAGGCGATAATAGCTTTCATTTTTTTGAAAGTATTATTGTGAGGTGAATTTTTGATATCGCAAAATACCTGGGGCTTGTTCTTTTCGATAGCGTCCCATACAATGTGATCGCTTTTTGTGATCACTTCATCAGCCTTCCACCCCCCTGTGCTAAGGGCTGTGTATACTTCCGGTCTTTCCTCATCAACAAGCATGATCGCGATTGTCTCTACGCCGAGCATTGTCTGGACCTCGTCAAGGAGTTTATTGCATATCTCGTCCACTGTCAGTCCCGCGAAAGTCTGTGATATATGGTAAAGGATGGATATCTCTTCGTAAACGTCGCTTAGCTCGTGGACTGTCTGATCGAGGTCGCTTTGCAGCTGTCTGATATGGTTGTTACTGGAAGTCGCGCTCATTGTTCCGGTTTCCCTATTGTTTCTTCAATAAGTTTCAGAAGTGCTTTTGGGCTGAAAGGTTTTGTAATGTACTGTTTGATACCGCATTGATATCCCTGGACCTCATCCGCTTCCTGCCCTTTAGCGGTCAGCATAAAAACCGGTATACCGCGGGTTTCAGGGTCCTCGCCAAGGCTTTTGCAGATGTCCAGGCCGCTAATGCCCGGAAGCATCCAATCCATAATTACAAGATCGGGCGTTTCTTTCTTTACAAGGGCCATTGCGTTGCTGCTGGTTCTCCGCGTTATAACGTGGTATCCGGCTTTTTTGAGCTTGTCCTCAACGATCATCAGTATAAAGGGCTCGTCATCAACAATAAGAACTTTTTTCATGAATGCTGTTTTTTTCCTTTCTTTCAACTGACCGCCAGCGTCAATTTCACTGTATCCGCTTTATTTGTAACCAGTTACAGGCATTGTCAATAATCCCGCCGGCACATAATGAGATATATAATTATATATAATATTTAATTTTTGTAATAAAATCAATCAATATCTTGCATTGTCCGTCAGAATAGGTGACAATAAGGCATGCTACGTCAGTTTTTAGCTGGGTTTTTTTATTATTTCAAGGATATCTTTTACCTTAAGCGCGACCGCTGTTTCTTTTTTGTTTTGCATGTCTTTTATCACTGCTTTTCCTTTTTTAAGTTCATCCTCACCCAAAACAATAACGGTTCTGGCATTGACCCGGTCTGCTTTTCTCATCTGGCTGCGAAGTGACGAGCTGTCATAATTCATTTCAACCCACGACCCCTCAGCCCTTAACTGTTCAGCCAGGACAAAGCTCTTCTCAGACGCCTCCCTGCCAAGCGGGCAGAAGAACAGGTCCGGGCCCTGCGCTTCTTCCACAGAATCCTTGATAAGGGGAATAAGCCGCTCCATGCCAATGGCAAACCCGATACCAGGAGTTTGCGGTCCGCCGAATTCCTTTACCAGCATGTCATATCTGCCTCCGGCAGCCACGGCCTTCTGGCTTCCAAGCGATTCACTGGTCACTTCAAAAGCAGTCCTCGTATAATAATCAAGGCCCCTTACGATATTGGGATTAAGCACATAGGATACGTTAAGCAGGTCAAGATTGTGTTTCAGGCCATTAAAGTGCCCGCCGCATTCCACACATAAATAATCTAATATCGCGGGAGCACCCTTTCTCGCCTTTATGCATGATGATACCTTGCAATCGAGTATCCTCAGCGGGTTGGCCTTATATCTCCTGCGGCAGTCTTCACAGAAGTCTTTTAGTTTGCCCTTGATCGACTTCTGTAACGCTGTTTTGTATTCAGGACGGCATAGCCTGCAGCCGATCGATGTGATCTCAAGCCTGGCGTCCTTAAGCCCTGTTCTTTTCAATATCGTCCAGAGCATGGAGACGGCCTCAGCGTCGAGCTGCGGATTTTCACTGCCCATCGCTTCAATGCCTATCTGATAGAACTGCCTGTTCCTGTATGCCTGGGGCCTTTCGTATCTGAACATGGGGCCAAGATAATAATATTTCTGGGGAGAGGGCCCGTTATGGAGATGGTGCTGGACAAAAGCCCTGACGAACGGCGCGGTACCTTCGGGCCTCAGGGTTACGCTCCGGCCTCCCTTGTCCTCGAATGTATACATCTCTTTTTCAACAATATCGGATGTTTCACCGATGCTTCTGCTGAAAATGTCAGTAACTTCAATTACCGGGAGCCTTATTTCGTGATATCCGTATTTCTGAAAGACCTCCCTCGCGATGTTCTCTATATGCTGCCAGATGAATACCTCGGGCGGAAAGATATCCTGAACACCCTTGAGCGACTTAAACCTCATCGGGCTTTTCTTCCTCTCTCTGCCTGTCAAACTCCATCATGCCCAGATGGCTCTCAATAAGCCTCTTGAGCTCTTCCTTGAAGTGCAGTCTTACACCCTTGAGGTCTGTTATATCCTCGTGTATCCTGACCACCTTTTCCTGGGCCCCCCTCACCATGTCTTCAGCTTTTAGCTCGGCCTCTTTTCTGATAAGTTCAGCGTCCTTTTTCGCGTTGGCCTTGTGCTCTTCCACTATCTGCTGTGTGGCCATGAGAGTATCCCTGAGTGTTGATTCAATGCTTTTGTACTCTTTTAACTGTTTTTCCATTTTTTTTGTTTCTTCCCTGAGGGAGGCGTTGTCCCTTAAAAGTTCTTCCATCTCCTCCCTTACAAGCTCAAGAAAGGAATCCACCTCTTCTTCGTCAAATCCCCTGAATTTCGCGGGAAACTGTTTTTGCTGGATGTCCAGCGGAGTTATTCTCATAATTAACCTGCCTCCTTAAACTTACAACTAACTTTTAGAATAGACTGTGTCTTATTATATACCTTGCGATAATCGACTGAATTAAAATAATAGCAATAATTACTATTAAAGGAGAAATATCTATTGGTCCCAGTCTGTTGCCAATGAATCTCCTCACAGGTCTCAGGACGGGCTCAGTAACAGAATATAAAAACCTGACAATGGGATTGTAGGGATCTGGATTAACCCAGCTTATAAGCGCGGCGATTATAACAATCCATTTATAAATATTAAGAAGAGCGTCAATTAGCTTAAAAATACCTGTAATCAGATCAACCAGAATAGACATTATCAATCCATATCATAAACAGCTAATAATTTAACACCTGTTTTACGAAACTTTTCCTAACTCTTCAGACCTGTTTTTTGCCGCTTTAACAGCAGACATAACAGTGTCCTTAAATTTCTTCTTTTCAAAAACCCGCAGGCCCGCCGCGGTCGCGCCCCCCGGAGAAGTGACCATTTCCCTGATAGCTGAAGGGCTCATCCCCGAAGAAAGTAATTGAGATGTCCCGATGGCGGTCTGTACAGCAAGGGTAAGAGCGTCTTTTTCCTCAAGCCCCATCTTTATCCCGCTGTCTGTCATTGCTTCTATGAAAAGGGCGAAAAACGCAGGTCCGCTTCCTGACAGGGCGGTTACGGCATCCATATGCTCTTCAGGCAGAACGAGCAGCTGCCCTATAGTCATAAATATTTTTTTGACGACAGGTATATCAATATCAGAGAAATGTTCACGCATAGATATTACAGTCATGCCTTCCCGTACAAGCGCGGGTGTGTTCGGCATGACGCGAATGATCTTTTTCGTCTTAAGCCTTGAGGAAAGATAAGACAGAGTGACGCCCGCGGCGATCGACACAACGGTTTTTTCCTCAGTAACAGAGCCGCCTATCTCGTCCAGGACAGCTTTCATGTCCTGCGGCTTAACCGCGAGGATTATGATGCTGCAGGAAGAAACTATCTCTTTGTTTGAGTCTGTGGTCTGTATGCCGTGATGCTGTTTGAGATAATGTCTCCTGACTTCCCGGGGTTCGGAAACAAATATATCTTTTATGCCCAGGGATTCCATACCCTTTATCAGGACATTTGCCATGTTGCCGCCGCCTATAATGCCTATCTTTCCCATCATATTAATAATATACTATCTTAGCGGTTCCTTTCACCGAAAATTAACGTGCCTACCCTTACCATGGTGGCGCCCTCTTCAACAGCTGTTTCGAAATCATGCGACATGCCCATTGACAATTCACGTACAGGGAAGCCCTTTTCAGATGCTGTTTCAGCAAGCAGCCTGAGCCTTTTGAAATACGGCCTTGTTTTCTCAGGATCTTCAAAGAACGGCGGCATCAGCATCAGGCCTTCCAGTTTCAGATTTTCCATTGTACTCACTCTTTGAAGCAGTTCCATCAGGTTCTTTTCGGATATTCCGTGCTTTGCGGCCTCATCCGCGAGTTTCACCTGAACAAGGACCCTTTGTTTTTTTCTTTTTTGCCGTGCGTGGCTGTTTATTTCATCCGCCAGCTTTTCCGAATCAACGGAATGTATCATATCAAACAATTGCACCGCTGACCCGGCCTTATTTCTCTGAAGGTTCCCGATCAAATGCCATTCGACCCGCAGGTCCGGTCTCAGTGCCCGAAGCTCTGTTATCTTGGCCTTTGCCTCCTGGACCCTGTTCTCGCCCAGAATGTATGCCCCGGCGTTAACTGCCTCAATGACCTTCTCTATGCCCACGGTCTTTGAAACCGCGACCAGCTTTATATTATCAAAATCCCTGCCCGCTTTAACAGCAGAATCCCTGATCTTTGTCCGTACCTCGTTGAAAGCCCCGGCGATCCCCATTGAGTAGAAGCTTAGCATGTTTGTTTTTTTGTTGGCAAGACCGTTAAAAGAGGCATCAACAGTAGTATTTGACCTCAATGTTTATCTTTGATAAGATTTAGTACGTGAAAAAACTACTTTTTGTGATTCCCATTTGTTTGCTTTTTTTCAGCAATATTTCCTGCGCCAATTCAGCCGCTGAGATCCGGAATGAAAAAACGGTGTTATTGCGTGAAGAAGTGCTGCCTAACGGGCTTAAGGTGTTTATTCTTAAGGACCGGAGCGCGCCGCTCGCTGTTTTTCAGATATGGTATCATGCCGGTTCAGCTAACGAACAGATAGGCAAAACAGGACTGAGCCATCTCCTTGAGCATATGATGTTCAAAGGCACCCGCAGGTACGGGCCCGCGGAATTTTCAAAGATCATCAAGAGGGCGGGAGGCATTGATAACGCGGGGACGACCAGGGACTACACGTTTTATTACCAGAAACTTTCGCCTGACAGGATTCATCTTTCCATAGAACTCGAAGCCGACCGGATGCGGAATCTGGTGATGGACCCTGAAGAGACCCTTTCAGAAAGGGATGTTGTTATGGAGGAACGAAGGCTGAGATATGAAGATGACCCTCAAAACCTCGTTTATGAAGAGGTCGTATCAGCCGCCTTTAAGAACTCTCCGTACAGGTGGCCTGTTATCGGCTGGATGCAGGACATAAAAGGGATAACAAGGGACGATCTGTGGAAATACTATAAGGAACGCTATGTGCCCAATAACGCTGTCATAATCGTTGCCGGCAATATTGATGTGGATTCAGTGCTTGCCATGATAAGGAAGGAGTTCGGCCCTATTCCAAAGGGCCCTGATATCAGGGAACTGAAAATAGGAGAGCCTGAACAAAGGGGAGAGAGAAGGGTGTTCGTAAAAAAGGAAGCTGAACTCCCGTATGTATTAAGCGCGTACAAGGCTCCGAACGTACTTCAGAAGGACAGCTATGCCCTTGATGTGCTGGCTGGGGTGCTTTCAGGCGGCAAGAGCGCGAGGATTTACAGGAGTCTGATTGATGAAAAGCAGATCGCGCTTTCCGCTGGCGCGGGCTACAGCAATTTCCTGAAATATCCTTTTCTTTTTTATCTGTATGGGACCGCAATGCCCGGCAGGTCAATAGATGAAGTTGAAAAGGCTTTATATGAAGAAGTGGAAAAGATCAAGGAACATGCCCCGACTGAAAGAGAAGTGCAGAAGGCAAAAAACCAGATCGAAACTGATTTTATCATGGGGCAGGATTCCATATTCTTCCAGGCGGAGATGATTGGAATGTTTGAGATGATCGGAGACTGGCGGCTTAAGGATAAATACCTTGAAGGTGTAAGGGAGGTGACGCCCGGGGACGTGAGGGATGCCGCGCGCAAATATCTTATAGAAGATAAAAGGACTGTCGGGATTTTAATTCCGCTTAAAAAATCAGAATAATGTACGATTCACGATTCACGATTCACAATTCACGGCAGTTAGTCCGTATCTTTATTTTACTGTGCGCTGTTTACTGTTCTTTGTTCACCAGTGCATACGCGCTTGACGCGAAACGGCAGGTGCTTGAGAACGGCCTTACCCTTTTGATGGTTGAGAGGCATAATCTTCCGATCGTAAAGGTGACTGTCGGCATCAGGGCGGGAAGCCTTATGGAGCCTGAGGACAGGGCAGGGCTGGCCGGTTTGACAGCCGCGCTCCTGACCGAGGGCACGAAAAAGAGGAGTGCCGCGCAGATAAGTGAGGAGAGCGAATTTGTCGGCGCGTCAGTCGGCGCGTCGGGCGGTGATGACTTTATCACGGTCAGCCTTTCTGTTTTAAAAAAGGATGTGTCTCTCGGTTTTGACCTTCTTTCAGATATAATCTTAAACCCCGTGTTCCCTGAGAAAGAATTAAATAAAAAGGTAAAACAGATCAAAGGAAGCCTGAAGGCGCGGGAGGACGACCCTGGTTTTGTCGCGTCAAAGATATTTAAAAGCGAGGTCTTTGGAAAGCATCCGTACGGCAGGTTGACCGCGGGCAGTCCCGAGACCCTTGACAGGATAAAAAGAGATGATGTTGTTAAGTTCCACTCGGCCCTTTACGTTCCCAATAATTCAATAATGTCTGTTGTCGGCGATATAACGCCGGAAGAAGTAAGCGGCCTGCTTGAGAGATACTTTTCCGCGTGGCGCGCGAAACCTGTTGAGCTAAGCCCCCCTGAAAAACCCGCGGAGATAAAGAAGAAAAAAACCGTTGTTATAGACAGGGACCTTACCCAGGCCAACATTATCCTCGGCCATATCGGGATAAGCAGGGACAATCCTGAGTATTATGCTGTATCCGTTATGAACTATATACTGGGAGGCGGCGGTTTTGGATCAAGGCTTATGCAGAACATCAGGGAGGAAAAGGGGCTTGTCTATGATATACACAGTTCTTTTAGCGCCAACAAATACGGCGGATCTTTCAGGGTCAGTCTTCAGACGAAAAATGAGTCGGCAAATGTTGCTATAGAAGAGGTCCTGAATGAGATGAAAAAAATAATGAACGGGAAGGTGTCTGATTCAGAGCTTTCAGACGCAAAGGCGTTTCTCACCGGAAGTTTCCCCATGAGGATAGAAACGAGCGGACGCATCGCGGGTTTCCTGGTCGCTGTGGAGTATTACGGGCTCGGCGTTGATTACGTCAATAATTACCCTGGTTACATTAACAGCGTGACAAAAGAAGATGTGCTTGAAGCGGCAAAAAAGTACCTTGACCCTGAGCAGTTCATTCTTGTTGTTGTTGCCGATAAGGAAAAGGCGTCAATAGTAGAGAACAAAAGTAGAGAGTAGATAGTAGCAAGTAGCAAGAATGAAGAAAAAACCAATAAAAAATATTGAAGATTTCGATGGTTACCAAAAAACTGCAAAAGTGTTCGAAAAATTCACAGAAGAAGACTTTCCTATTCTTCAGAAAACCCGACAGGGAAAGCTTTAGCGCGCAATCAGCTAAGATGTCTGGATTCTATTTGTGCAAATATGGAAGAGGACTATGAAAGGAAATCAGGCAAGGACATAAAGAATTTTTTTAGAATGTCTAAAGGCTCGGCTGGTGAAGCTAAGGGAAGATATAAAAGATTAAAGAAAGTATTCCCGGATAAAACTATAGACAAGCGTGTAGCTGTTTTAAACGAAATCAGGGCTATGTTGGAATCTCTGATTAAAAAGTGGGTGTAGTTTTCTCTCTACTCTCTACTTGCTACCCGCTACTTAAGTGCTTATTCCATGAATTCAGAAGAAATACTTATAAAAGACGCTTTCCTGCTCGGTATTGAGCTGAGGCTTTTCTGGGTCGTAGCGTTTTTGTATATCATATGTTTTTTTATCGGGGTCGCGTACCTGATAACTTCAAAACAAACATACGGCAGGACACTTACATCCGGGCTCTGGATAACCGCCGTGATCCATACGATACTGATACTGTTCAGGACATTTGAGGGTATGAGGCCGCCTTTTCAGACCCTTTATGAAACGCTCTCATGGTTCGCGTGGTCAGTGAATATAACTTATATCTATGTCCAGCGCCGGTGGAAGGAGGTCTTTCTGCCCGGCCTTATCGTTGCAGGAATTGCCGGAGCCGCGTGCATTTACAGCCTGCTTACGCGCAGTCCTGTGATAGCGCCTGTACCTCCGGCGCTTCAAAGCCCGTGGTATGAAGCGCACGTTATTGTTGCCTTTCTGGCTTATGCTGTTTTTGTAGTAAGTTTTTCCGTTGAGGTCTGTTACCTGAAGTTCAGGATACCGGCGGATGAAACTCCGGGAATTTTCGGATGTGTTGACGAAGAATTTCACAGGTGGACCCACAGGCTCGTGCTTCTGGGATTCCCGCTCCTGACGTTTGCCGTTTTCTCAGGGGCCGCTTGGGCGAATGACGCGTGGGGAAGATACTGGTCATGGGACCCGAAGGAAACATGGTCATTAATAACCTGGACCGTCTATGCCCTTTACCTTCATACACGGGCGGTCGGGAAGTGGAGGGGCACACCCGCGTCATTACTTAATCTGCTGGGCTTTATCTGCATGATCATGACCTTTCTCGGAGTGAACTGGCTTACAAAACTTTTGAATATTCCGAGTATCCATACCTATGCTGTATAAACTGTTCTCATCTCTGAAAACATCGGTCTATATCCTCATTTTCATGAGTTTTATGTTCCTGATAGGGACCATTTTCCCGCAGGGAGGGGATATTGAGGCCTATATTGAGGCAGGCGGGAAATACGCGGCTGTTGTCAGTGCCCTGGATTTTCTGGACATTTTCATGTCACCGCTTTTTATTTTTGTTACAGGCATCCTGGTATTGAATCTTCTTGCTTGTCTTTATGACAGGCTTAAATTGTTTTTGAAGTTAAAAAGAAAACCCATAGACTTCGAAAAATTAAAGGCACACCCCGGCACCGCGGTCCTTGAAAGTATTGACATTGAAGAACGGCTCCGCGGGATGAGATTCAAGCTAAAGACAGAAACCAAAGGCAGATGGTATCCGGGTGTAAAAATTTACGAAAAGGGGCTTCAGTACTGGTGGCTTTCGTGGTTCTATCATGTCGGTATTATCCTTGCCATAGCGGGCTTTTTCATGACCGCGCTTTTTGCCGTTGAAAAAGCAGTTGTGCTTTATCCTGACAAGCCTGAGACAATATCCCTTTACAGCAGAGATACCAGGTGGAACCGGTTCCTGACAGACATGGGCATGGAACTGCCGGAACAGAGCAGTAAGGAGGAATATGTTCTTACCCTTAAGGAATTCAGGACAGAGTACTACCAGGGCCTTAAGATCGACTATCCAAAGGACAGGACTGAGAGGTTCCTTCTTGGAGCAGGGCTTAAAAAGATCGAGCCCTCAAAAAAGGGATTTTCCTATATGCCCAGGATGTGGCTGACCCGGCTGTTCGTGAAAGAGCCTGACGGAAAGGTCCTGGACGCCGAATTGCGGGTGAACAGGCCTTTTAGAACAGGAGGGCTTACCCTTTATCAGATGGGCTATGAGCAGAATGCAAAACTGCTTGTTCACCCCGTTGGCAAGAAAGATCTGTCAGAGCTTTCTAACGGGGTCAAAGATGAAACCATTGATGTTGAAGCGCGTGTGCCATTTCAGGTAAAGGAGGAAAAAGGCAAGTTTGTCCTTGGATCGTTCAGGGTAGGCACGCTTTTTAAGAAAGACGGCTCAACCGAGGATATCGCTCCTTTTACAACGCTTTATTATATCCCCGAAGATAAACCTTCTGAAAGGGAGGTCCTTGGCCAGATCGGTCCTGACAGGAGTCTGGAGGCAAAGGGCATAACTTTTGCGTTAAAGGATTTCAAAGAGGCCTCTTATCTCAGTTACAGAAAAGACCCCGGGGTCTGGCTTGTGGGCCTTGCGTGTCTTTTTGTTTTTCTTGGTCTTTTTATCAGAAGCCTTGGCGCGTGGTACAGGGTTCAGCTGGCTGTTGAGGGCAGGACCGCATATGTTCTGATAAGCACAAGAGGTATTTTGGCTGATAAAGACAGGGTCATAAAAAAACTGAAACAGTGACCGGGACTACTGACGATTGATGATTGAAGATCGACGAATAACAAACACAAATGTTCTAAATAATAAGTTTAAAGTTGAAAGTTTAGGATTTTAAAAATTTGAACTTTGAAATTGCCCGTCCTCCGCAGTAGCTCTGTTACGGAGGGTGGATTTCGAATTTCGATATTCGAACTTCGGATTTTAATATTCAGTGAGAGTCAGTGGCTAAATAAATATGTAAAAGTATGGAACAATTACACTTTTTTAATTGTCTAACATAATGAGTGAGAAGGCACATCAAAATCCTGATACTGATCATGAGATCATCCTTAAATGCCAGGAGGGTGATGTTGAGGCATTTGAGGGCATTGTAGGGAAGTACCAGAAAAAAATGTTCAACATATCATACAGGATAACAGGAGATTACAATGATGCCGCTGAAGTGGCGCAGGACGCGTTTGTCTCCGCTTTCAAAAACATAAAGGCATTCAAGGGAAGGTCAAGGTTCTCGACCTGGCTGTATACCATAGTGGTTAATCTGTCGAAGAACCGCCTTAAGCAGACAAGAACCCGTTCTTATCGCGAACAGATGTCCCTGGATGACCCTGTTGAAACAGATGACGGACAGATAATTATAGAGCCTGTTTCAAATGACCTGTCAGCGCTGGAAAAACTGGAAAAAAACGAGATCGCGGGAAGGGTTCAGAAATGCATTGACGCGCTTGAAAGCGGTTTCAGGGAAGTCATTGTTTTAAGGGACATGCAGGGTTTTGCTTATGAGGAGATCAGTGATATGCTTAATACAGCAGCAGGTACAGTTAAATCACGGCTGCACAGGGCGCGTGAGGCTGTAAAGAACTGCCTTAAAATGGCTGCAGGAGCTTTATAACATGAAATGCAGCGATATTGAAAAGAAATTATCAGCATATATAGAAGAGATGCTCTCTGGAGAAGACAGGAAGCAGGTAGACGCGCATCTTGAGACATGTTTGCAATGCAGGGCTTCTCTGGATGACCTGGAGAGGTCTATCGCGTATACACAGGGGATCGAGGAAGTGGAACCGCCGGTATGGCTTAAACAGAAGGTCATGGCAAGGGTGAGACAAGAGGGCAGGGCTAAAAAAGCTATTTTCCAAAAGCTGTTTTTCCCTTTGCATATAAAAGTGCCTATTGAGGTTATTGCGACCCTGGCAGTGGCTGTAACAGCCTTTTATGTGTTTAAGTCAGTTGAGCCTGACATGAAAATGGCATATGCCCCGGCAGAGCAGGACATAACTTCCAGGCAGGAAGAGATAAAGGGGTTAAAAAAGGATGAATATTTTGCTGGAACAGCGCCGGGTTACGGCATGTCCGGCACCGCGGAAAAACAGAGGGTCAGAATAAAAACGGATGATATGGACGAGGCTGATCAGCGGCAGGAACCAGAAGCCTTAGACGAAGAAAGGCCGGTCCCAAAGGCAGCTTACAGGGTCCCCCCTCAGATGAAGGCAAAAGAGGAACTCGAGAGTGCTGTTGCCGGATCAAAACTATTGGCTGATACGGAACAGCCTGCTGTCAGTCTGACAGTTTATGTTGAGGATATTGAAACCGCCGGAAAAGAAATTGAAGCGGCAATAACCCGGCTTAATGGTAAAATGATCAGGACAGAGTCTTTTGAGGATAAAGATGTCCTCATTGCTGAACTTAATGCTGAAAAAGCCGATGAGTTGAACGAACGACTTGGGCAAATTGGAGAAGTTAAGGGGAAGGAGGCTTTGTTGGCACTTGAAGACAAAGAGCCCCTGTCCCCGGGGGTCGTGGGAATCAAGATAGAAATTGTGAGAGTATCAGGGCATATCAAATAACTGATTACAGCCGCTTTTTTTGTGATATGATGAACATCAAAGAAGATGCCATTTGGTGATTAAAGGAGAATGAAAATGAAGAACAATGAGAAACTATTCAATGAAATTGCCAGAGTTGCATATCACCTTTTCGAGAAGAGGGGAAATGTCCATGGGTATAACGTTAAAGACTGGATAGAGGCAGAAAAGACAGTGATGCAGAAGCACGCCAAAGAAATAGAGCATGAGGCTGAGGATATCAGTTCAGCAAAAAGAAAGAAGACAGCAGTTAAGAAAAAAACAGAGGTTTCACAAGCATCTCAAAAAACGTCCGGTAAAGCCGTAAAGAAAGCTGTAAAGAAAAAGAAAGCCACTAAGAAAGCTGTAAAGAAAAAAAACTGACTAAGAATAGCCGGATTCTTTATTCCTATAAAAGGGATAATTAAGCATGGTGGCCCCGGAACTCCGGCTGCGTTAATTCCTTCCAGTCATTGATAAACAGCTAAAAAACCTCTCAATCATTCCCCGGGAACTTTTTCCAAACCTCCTTTGTCTAACAAGCTAAAGCCATTCCAACAAATGGCTGATGACACAGATCCTAAGGACGATTACACCGATAATATGATCTGTGAAATTAAAAAAAGGAGGTTTAAAGATGAGAGAGAGAGTTCTGGCAGTAAGGAAATTCAATGTTATTTTGCTGGTGTTGCTTCTTTTTTTAACAACCGGCTGTGAGAGTGTCGAGGCAAAAAAGCCGGACACAAAGGTCCATTCCATGTCTACAGATCAGAATGACCAGGCTGATATAGCGTTGACTGTTTATAACGTTAACCTGGGGCTGGTCAAAGACGTCCGGGACATAAAACTTGCAAGGGGCCTCAGTGAACTCAGGTTTATGGATGTCGCGTCAGGTATTATCCCAACAAGTGTTTATATCCGGTCGCTTAAGAACCCTGACAGCCTGAGTATTCTTGAGCAGAATTATGAGTATGACCTGCTTAATCCCAAGAAACTGCTTGATAAATACGTGGGTAAGACGGTAAAGCTTTATAACATGAACCCTTATACCGAGAGGGAACAGTTGGTTGAGGCCACGGTGCTGTCAAACAACGGACAGCCCATATTCAGGATCGGCGATGAAATAACTTACGGTTATCCCGGCAGGATCATATTCCCGGGTGTTCCTGATGACCTTATTCCAAAGCCCACACTTGTATGGCTTCTGGAAAATGACCTGCTCTCTACCCAGAAGGTGGAGGCGTCGTACCTGACCAATGGCATTAACTGGCTCGCGGATTATGTCGTAACGCTTAATGACAGGGATGACAAGGCGGGCCTTTCAGGATGGGTGACCATTGATAACAGGAGCGGCGCAACTTACCGGGACGCGAAATTAAAGCTCGTTGCAGGCGATGTGAACAGGGCAGGGAGTGATGTCGGCTACAGGCAAAAGATGATGAAGTATGCCCTTGCAGAGGTCGACTCGGCCCGGGAACAGTTCACAGAGGATGCGTTTTTTGAATATCACATATACACGCTGCAAAGGCCGTCGACAATAAAGAACAACCAGACAAAGCAGATAAAGCTTGTTACCGCGGCTGATATACCGGTGAAAAAGGAGTTCCTGTACTACGGCGCAAGGTACTACTACCGGAGCCGGTACGGCGAAAAAATATCCAACCAGAAAATAGGGGTCTTTGTTGAGATATCGAACAAAAAAAGGAACAATCTGGGCATGCCCCTGCCAAAAGGCACTGTACGGGTGTATAAACATGATAAAGAGGGAAGCCTTCAGTTCGTGGGCGAGGACTCGATCGACCATACTCCAAAGGACGAAAAAATAAGGATCAAGCTGGGCGACGCGTTTGATGTTGTTGGGAGCAGAAAGCAGACAAGCTGGAAAAAGATCGCGTATGATACTTATGAGGCGGGCTTTGAGGTGTCTCTCAGAAACCACAAAAAGGACAGGGTCGTGGTGAAAGTAATTGAGCCTATCCCCGGCGACTGGAAGATGATACGCTCTAACCATTCCTACAATAAAACAGAGGCATTTACCGCGGAGTTCAATATCCCGGTACCCAGTGATAAAGAGGTAAAGCTCAAATATAAGGTAAGGATGAGGTTCTAGGCCTGTAAGCGGGCAAAGGGGGTCGATCCGACCCCCTTTTTTATACTTCGGCGGTGTTATTTTCCTGGTTTTCCTGTTACCTTTTTACCTTAACATTTATCTGATCAAGATTTCTTGAGAGATAAAAGCCTGTCAAGGCGTCAATATCAGCAGTGAGCTCCTGGAGTCTGAGCGCCTTTTCTGTTTTATCCTTGATCTCTTCAGAAGGAGAAAGGAGCATCTCGATCTGCAGTCTCCTTCTCGCAAAGTAAAGTCTCGTAACCTCGTTAAGCACATCGTCTCTTAATTGGACCATGAGCCTCGACCTCACATCTATAGAGGTCTGAGAGGTATTCCAGATAAGGTCTCCCAGTTCCCAGGTAAGGGAGATTGACCATCCCCAGTCTTTTCCACTTGTAATATCATCATCTGTATATTTCTGAGTGGTATTGCTGTAGAAATAGGTACTGCTCTGCCAGTCTTTGTCTTTGTCATATTCTACTTTTAGATCCGGCAGCCACGCCCTCTTCGCGGCAGCCTTTCTCCATCCCTCTATTTTTTCCGGATGTACCTCGGCATATCTTATCGCGGTTTTCTGAATCTCTCCTATAGAAGGTTCATCAGCAAAAAAGGAAAGTATCTCCTCTGCTTTCATTCCTCTGTTCTTAGAGATAACATTCGGTTCGACTGAGCTGACTGTCGAAGTCTGTACCATAGGAACTGTTTTAAATACTCCTTTTTTTGTGGCTGCCCAGAGGTTTGTGTCCTGGATAAGCCGGGATTGAATAGTGGGAACAAGTGCCAGGAAACGGATGTCTATAGCAGTAAGGCCATTGTAGAGTTCTAACCAGTTGCCTGAAACCCTGGAGTATCTAAAGACCCCCCTGCCGGTTGCTGCATACACACCGTCCTGGTCTGCCGGACTAATCACAAGGTGGTGTATATCGCGGCTGATAAGGCCCGAACTGCTTACCATTTTCCATGTTAATCCGCCATTTTTAGCTACAAGGAGACCCTCTGATGTTCCAACATATACTGTGCCGGTATCTGCCGGATCAATGACAATACCTCTTATCTTTGTTTCAATTCCATTGGATTCTTCTGATTCAACCTGATCTGAAGTGCTATATTCGTTCCCGGTGTTATTCTCAGGGATATTTGTTCCAATGATTCTCTTCCAGTCAACTCCACTGTTTATACTTTTATATAATCCTCTGTCTGCGGCCGCATAAATAACCTGAGGCCTGGAATGATCAATGGCGATAAAAGAGACTACAGCTTCTGAAGGTAGATCCCGGCTTTTTTCCCAATCGCTTCCTCCATTGTTTGTCCAGAGAAGACCTGCTCCGGTTCCAATAAATAAGTTCTCTGAATTTACAGGATTAATGGCTATATAGAGGATAGAGCTCTTTAATTCTCCGATTCCACTAAAGATTTTTTCCCACTTTATTCCATAGTCGTTGCTTCTAAAAAGACCGTTCCGGGTCCCCGCGTAGATAACCTTTGTATTCAAAGGGGTTATTGCAATTGAGTTTATGGTATTCCCTGTGCCTCTGAATGACAGAACCTCATCCCAGCTTTTGCCCCCGTCTGAGGTCTTATAGATAGCATTGGGGGAACCGATGTAAACTATTTCCGGATTGTCAGGGCTTACGGCCACTACCTGCAGGTTAAAATCCTTGATGCCATTGCTTACATCCCCCCATATCATTTCCTGTACAGATGCGCCTGCTACGGGAACTACTGTAAGATAAAGAAAACAATAAATAATTGTAACCAAAGGAATACCTGTTCTCTGCGTTAAAACTCTCATATGCCCTCCTTTTTAAGTATAATTTTCTATACTTGCACCCTCTCTTTAAAGAATGCCTTTTTAAAGTGAAGTTAACATGCCATAGGATATGATTTTTACGGAGAATGATCCGGAATGGCAGGATTTCGGTCAGGGTTTTCTATTGATCTAATTACCTTTCCCGACGGTCTCTCTGATAGTAATGGACTTTGCCGTGTTCCTGCCCGGGATCTCAGAGTATCTGGTTGTGACCTTATCCCCGATATTAATATCAGTAATTGCTGTTTTGTTTATACATTGTATGATCTTTGTTTTTTCTTCAACGCTCATGGTGACCTCCCTGTCCTTTTTCCGGACAGTTATTGTACTTGCCGCTGTGTCAATTGCCGTGACATTGCCTGTTAACTGCCTGGTCTTTGATGAAGCTGCTTCTACTGTCGCAAGGGCCGCTATCGCAATAAAAAATAAAAACAGAACGGGCATTACAATCTCGAATTTTTTCATCGTGCATTTACCTCCTTTTAATCAAAGTCATCAAGTTTTTCAAGTGTGCCTCGTTTTGAACCATATCTGAACACTGTTATTCCTTTACATCCCCTGTCATACGCGAGCATAAACGCGTTGGCCACGTCGTCTCTTGTTGCCCTGTGCCTCAGATTGACTGTTTTTGAAACAGCATTGTCTGTGAATTCCTGGAACGCGGCCTGCATTCCTATATGGTCTTCAGGCGATATCTCGTATGCCGTCTTCTGCTTGAAAAAAAAAACGCTGGGTATTTCCTTAAAACTTCTGAGGCTTCCTTTTGCTCTTACTTTCTCAATGAGTGAAGGGCTGTAAAACCCTCTTTTTTTAGCGGTCTCAAGGAAATAAGGATGTATCTCATGAAGTTCTGTGTCAAGGACAAGCCTTTTATAGGCAATGGCAAAAATGGGTTCAATGCCGCCTGAACAATCGGCAAGTATTGATAATGATCCGGTGGGAGCGATAGTGGTTGTTGTAGCGTTCCTTAAGCCGCCCTTCGCGGCCATTTCCGGCGTATCATAAACAGAGCCTTTGAAATTCGGGAATGCCCCCCGCTGTTTTGCAAGCTCTGAAGATGCCTCTCTCGCGTTATCTCGTATAAAACCCATTAATTCGCGCGCGAGATCAAATGCCTTTGAAGAATTATATCTGATGCCGAGTTTAATAAGCATATCAGCCCACCCCATGACCCCGAGCCCGATCTTTCTGTTCCCTTTATGCATTTTCTCTATTTCCGGAACCGGATATTTATTTACATCAATAGAATTATCCAGGAACCTGACAGCAAGCGATATAAGGGATGTCAGGAGATCCCAATCAATCTCGTATTCTTTTGTCTGTGTTCTGTGCCTGCCTGTCCGGCAGGCAGGTTCTGTGCTCTGTGTTCTGGTTTTCACTGCCCTGGAAAGATTGATGGAGCCGAGCACGCATGCTTCAAAAGGCAGAAGGGGCTGCTCACCGCATGGGTTTGTGCTCTCGATGTCCCCGAGACGCGGGGTAGGGTTGTCCCTGTTGATCCTGTCGATAAACACAAGCCCGGGGTCCCCGGTCTCCCACGCGTTTTCAACTATTTCCCTGAAGACATACGAGGCCCGGAGATGAGTTGTTTCACCCATGCTTCTGGGGTTGATCAGGCTGTATTCTGAGCCTGTTTTTAATGCCTGCATGAACGCGTCTGTTACAGCAACAGAGATGTTGAAGTTTGCCAGTTCCTCCTCATGCCGCTTTATCCTGACAAATTCAAGGATGTCGGGGTGGTCCACCCTGAGTATTCCCATGTTAGCGCCCCTTCTGGCTCCTCCCTGTTTAATGACCTCGGTCGCGGTATTGTAGATCCTCATGAACGAGACAGGGCCGCTGGCTATACCGCCTGTTGATTTGACAATATCAGACCTGGGTCTTAGATGTGAGAAGGAAAAACCGGTGCCCCCTCCGCTTTGAAGTATAAGAGCGGCGTTCTTAAGAGAATCAAAGATGCTTTTCATTGAGTCGTCGACAGGAAGTACAAAACACGCGGCAAGCTGGCCTATGTCCTTGCCCGCGTTTATCAGGGCAGGGGTGTTCGGAAGAAAAAAAAGATCTGTCAGCGCGTCATAAAATTTTGTTTCCCACTCTTCAGCGTTTCCACCGTGTAGTGTTTCCGCGGAGGCGATGGTATGTGCTACCCGCTGGAACATTTCCTCAGGGGTCTCCCTGATATCCCCGTGTTCATCCCTGAGAAGGTAGCGTGCCTTCAGAACCTTGAGGGCATTGTCGCTGAGTTTCATATTCCAATGAACCTCTCAGCTCATGGTTCGACAGGCTCACCATCGAGAATAGCTGATAGCAGTTACTATGAACCATGAACTATGAGCTTTATTTAACTATCTCCGTTCCTATGCCTTTTTCCGTGAATATTTCAAGGAGCAGGACGTGCGGGACACGTCCGTCAATGATATGCGTCTTTTTCACCCCGCCTTTAAGGGCTGTCTGGCAGGCCTCGACCTTTGGGATCATGCCGCCTGATATGATGTTTTTTGATATGTGAGATCTGATCTTTGTTTTACCGAGGGTTGATATCAGCTTTTTCTTTTTATCTACTATGCCTTTTGTGTCCGTAAGGAGAATGAGCTTTTCCGCGCTTAGTGCTGACGCGACCGCTCCGGCAACATAGTCAGCATTAATGTTCAGGGTTTCATTCTTCTTTCCGGCGCTTATAGGCGCGATCACAGGAATAAACCCGTCTTTTTCCACGGAATGGATAATTTGCGGGCGGACCTTCTCAACATCTCCCACAAGCCCCAGGTCTATAATCTCAGGCGTCCCGGCGGCAGCTGAACGCTTTCTCATAACCTTTCTCCTGGCCTTTAAAAGACCGCCGTCCTTTCCGCTCAATCCGATAGCGCGTCCTCCATGACTGTTTATCAAAGAGACGATCTGTTTGTTTACCAGACCGCCAAGCACCATCTCCACAATATCGATGGTCTCACTGTCAGTAAAACGCTGGCCGCGCACAAAGGTCGGTTTTTTGCCCATTTTCTCCATTATCTTATTGATCTTGGGGCCTCCGCCATGAACGATGACCGGTTTTATGCCTATCAGGTTTAAAAGCACAATGTCCTGCGCAAAGGCGTCCTTGAGTTTTTCATCAACCATTGCCGCGCCGCCGTATTTGATCACAAAGGTCTTGCCGTAGAAATTCCTTATGTACGGCAGTGCCTCGATCAGGACATTTGCTTTTTCAATAATTGCTTTCATAACAATAAATTATACTTTATCTTCAGGATTTATTCACGCGGCTAAAAAAACTAAATTTAATTGATTATAGGTGATTATGCGGATTGCCATTCGCTTGAGCTCTGCGCAAAGCGCCTCACAACAAGCGGTTACAACAGACGAGTCCGTCAGCAAACAAGTTTGTTTACGGTCTTGCTGATGATCCGCAGCATTATCTGACAAAAAAACTAAAAAAATGTAATAATTAATCTATACGCGAGTCTTAAAAAATCTTTTTAAATAAAAATGGAACGGGCAGAAGATCTGAACCCGGAGATAATTTCATTTAAATCTAAACATGGAGGAGTTAAAAATGGCAGAAGCAAAAGGATTGAGTAAACCGGTAAAGCTGAAAAAAGAGCTGGCAGAGTTTCTGGGAGCAACAGAACTTCCCAGGACAGAGATCACCAAAAAATTATGGGACTATATTAAAGCGAATAAACTTCAGACAAAGACTGAAAATGGAAAGCCTGAGAACGCGGGCAAGTTCATTGTGGCTGATGCTAAATTGCTCCAGATCTTCAAAAACACAAACTCCAAAAGCAAATCAGGCAAGGTCACTGACCTTACAAATCTGAAAGAAGGCCAGACGATCAATATGATGCAGATGGCTGCTGTTGTCGGCGCGAACATAGAATCAACTTAAAGTGTTGAGCTGGAAATCAGGACCAGGTTCCCGCGATACCATGGGACAGGCAGGCACTACAGGGCGGATAAACTTGTCGAAGCGACTCTCAGCGAAGTCATAGCGATCCTTTGGTCGAGCCTGCATACCTGAGGCATGTAAACCTGCCGGTAGGCAGTTCGACTAAACTCCGACCCGCTTTGGGACTCGCATCGAGAATCTTAACATTTCAGTCGTTTGTAAATCTCAACTTATTGATTACAAATGAAACTCTTCACCTGGTTATCGAGTTGCGACCTCGATAATTGGTTGTCATTTCAATCGCTTGTTAACCGCCTGTTTTTATTGCCATAGCCAGTTCAATTTGGTATAACAAAGAAAACTCTATAATCACTTGTTAGACCAGGATAAGGCATGAAGTTGCTGAGCTTTGACATAGAGATATCGGATGTCTTCGAGCTCGGGAGGCACGAGGACATGGAGAAGTATGCGCCGTTTCATATTTCGGTGGGGGCGACGGCGATACACAACGGTGAGGAGCGGGTGTGGTATTCGAACGATAAGGAGGGACGTCCCGCGTTGAACCTGACGCTGGAACGTGCTCATGATTTACTTGAGTATCTCGGTGAGATGCAACAAAAAGGGTTCGTGGTGTGCGCGTGGAATGGTTTGGGTTTTGACCTGAAATGGATCGGCCATCAAGCCAATGACATGGCCCTCGCCGCACGTATCGCTCTTAAGAGCTATGACCCCATGTTCCAGTTTTTCAACCAGGCCGGTTTCCCCGTCGGGCTGGGAAAAGTGGCAGAAGGTATGGGCATTCAGCAAGAGAAACTCATGGACGGCGCGGACGCGCCAAAGCAATGGCGTGCGGGAAATCATAAGGAGGTAATGGACTACTGCCTCGGTGATTGCCAGATGACCAACCTCATCGTTCGTGCCATACAAGAGTCTCGTGAAGTCAGATGGGTGACTGCCAGTGGACGTGTGCGCACAGAGCCAATGCCCCAACTTAAACCTGTGCAGCAGGTAGTCAACGAACCGGTAGCCGACCAATCCTGGATGGATACCCCAATCCCCAAGACAAAGTTCTACAAATGGCTTCAGGAAGCTGCAGGGACGAAAACATGAGTGACGAGCTAACATTATTCTCCTCCTGGTATAAGTAGAGAAAACCATGTATATGTTTCTCAGACCGCTATAATAAAGGGAAGGAAGATGATATCGTTTGAAATTATAAAAGAAGATGGAATAGTTGTCATTGAGCCGTCCGGAACTCTAGAACAGGCTGATTTTGAGCGGCTTACCAAAGAAATAGACGCATACATAAATGAAAAAGGCTTTGTTAACGGAATAATAATACACACTAGGAACTTTCCTGGATGGGAGAGTTTCGGGGCATTCACACATCATATGAAATTCATAAAAGATCATCATAGGAAGATCAAAAAAGTAGCGGCAGTGACCGGTTCAACATTCATGTCAATCGCCCCGAAGATAGCTAATCACTTTGTATCTGCTGAAGTGAAGCATTTTGACTATGCTGACATGGATGCCGCCAAGAAATGGGTAAAGGAAGCAGTCTAACCAATCGTTTGGACCTGGGCGGGAAATGTATTTCTTATGATTCTCATCGGTGTTGTTTTTATGGCATTGCCCTTTTTCATAAGATACTGAACCGATGAGTACATAACCAGAAAAGAAAATGGGAAGTTCAGGTCTTACATCCTATGGATCAATACGCTAACCAATAAATCCAGCCCTCACCGCTTCGTTTTGCCGCGCAAAAGCAAAGCAAAAAGGTGGGGCTTACTTTTTCGTAACGCAGGAAACAGGCAGGAACAGCGTCTGCCTGACATTAAACAGCTAACTTTTCTTCGCCATCAGCTGATCTATTTTCGTGCCGATATCATCAGCCTTCATTAGGGCAGTTCCTACAAGTACGGCGTCCGCTCCGGCTGATCCGATCGCTTCAACGTCAGCCCTGTTATCTATTCCGCTTTCACTTACTATTACTTTATTATCAGGAATGTCCTTAAGAAGATCAAAGGTTGTGTTTAAGCTCGTCTTTAGTGTGTTCAGGTCCCTGTTATTTATGCCGATCAGATCCGCCCCCGAGCGCAAAGCTGTATCAAGCTCTTTCAGGTTATGGACCTCCACAAGACAATCAAGGGAGAGTTCTTTCGCAAGGCCCTGCAGATCGGATAATTGAGATTTATCAAGACCAGCAACTATCAGCAGGACAGCGTCAGCGCCGTAAACCCTTGACTCATAGACCTGATAATCATCAATGATAAAATCTTTTCTCAGGAGAGGCCTTTTTGTCAGTCCCCTCACTTCATCAAGGTAATCAAGGCTGCCTTCAAAATAACGCTTATCCGTAAGAACTGATATAGCGGCAGCTTCTTTTTTATCGTAAATGGATATGATCTCAGGGACGCTGAAATTCGTCCTTATTACACCCTCTGAGGGAGACGCCTTTTTGAGTTCAGTTATGAGTTTTATCGGCTCATCCGCTTTTCTTGTGACAGATGCTTTGAACGGCCTTGTTGCCACAATATCCTTTACCCGGGTTTTTAAGTCAGGCAGAGGCATGAGGTTTTTTCTCTTTTCCACCTCTTCACGCTTGTGCCGCAATATTTCTTTAAGAACGCTCATTTAGCAGATTCTAAATAAAGGCACGGTTTTTTTCAAGCCGGGCAACACTAAATATTCTTTTACTCTTACTGCTTGCCGTGCGCATGAGACAGAAGCGAGCCTGCGCCTTCGTCAAGCAAAAAGAACAGCTTGCCCCTGGCTGGTTTAACACGGCTGGCCGGCAGTTGACTGCTTTCTTCTTCGATCACTTCTTTTAATATACCGGCTTTGCCTTCACCGCCAACCATAAAAATAACGTTTTCCGCATTGTTAATTACGGGGAAGGTAAGAGTTATTCTGTCCTTTTTGGCCGCATCAGAAGGCGTAACTGCTACTGCAAGACGCCGAGTCTCGTCAAGGGCCGCTGTTTCGGGGAAAAGAGAGGCTGTGTGGCCGTCCTCTCCTATACCCAGGAACATGAGGTCGAATTTCGGAAATTCGTCCTGAGACAAATCAAAATAAGAGATCAGATCGCCTTCATATTTTGACGCGGATGTTTGCGAAGAGCTCACAGCTGTTGAGACAGGATGGATATTTTCTGTTGGGACCTGCACGCCTTTTACCAGCGTCCGGAAGATCATCCTGTAATTGCTCTTGTCATCATCATACGGGACAAAACGCTCGTCAACCAGAAAGATATGGGTTTTGTCCCAGGGCATGGGACCTTTAAACCCGGCCAGCTGTTTATAGAAAGTTACAGGTGTTTTCCCGCCTGAAAGCGCGACATTGAACCGGCCCCGGTCTTTTATCGCCTCGCCAGAGACTATCTGCCATTTCTTAATCGCAAAACCTGCCATTTCAGCCAGGTCTTTGAAAATATGGACTTCCAGGTTCTCAATGGTCATGAAACAGCACCCGGGACCATCACCATGTCCGCCACTGGCGGCCGTCCCGCCCTATTATGTCATCAGCTTCTTTGGGGCCCCATGTGCCCGCGGGATAGTTGGGAAAATGGAGTGCGGGGGTATTCTCCCATCTGCTGATTATGGGGTCAACTACTGACCACATTGCCTCAATGCCGTCCTGTCTTGCAAAAAGTGTCCGATCCCCTTTCATGCAGTCAAGCAGAAGTCTTTCATAGGGCAGGGCAAAATGCGTATTGCCCGGCATGTCTTCTTCATAGCTAAAATTCATGTTGACAGGATAAAGCTGGTTCCCGACGCCCGGATGCTTAACGCCAATGTGCAGGGAGATCTTTTCACGAGGCTGAATGCCGAGTACCAGCAGGTTAGGCTCCCTGATCCCGCATGTTGAACTGAACAGTTTTAAAGGGGGTTGCCTGAAATGAATGCTGATCTCAGTGACACGCTTCGCGAGACGTTTGCCTGTTCTCAAATAAAAAGGAACCCCGGCCCACCGCCAGTTGTCTATAAAAAGTTTGGCCGCGAAAAAGGTGGGCGTAATGGAACCTGAAGGTATATCTTTTTCTTCCCGAAAGCCCGGAACTTCCCTGTTGTTTATGGTTCCGTTACCGTACTGGCCGCGGACAGTGAAACTGTCGATGTATTCGGCGTCCATCGGGCGGATCGTATCGTAGACCTTAACTTTTTCATTGCGGATAAAGTCTGCCTCAAATCCGATCGGAGGCTCCATAGCGACCAGCGCCAGGAGCTGAAGCATATGGTTCTGCACTATGTCCCTGACCACTCCGGCTTTTTCATAGAACCGCCCTCTGTTTTCTATGCCGAGACTTTCAGCGACGGTTATCTGGACATGGTCTATATATCTACGGTTCCAGAGGGGTTCGAAAATGCTGTTGGCAAAGCGGAAAAACAGAATGTTCTGAACGGTTTCCTTGCCAAGATAATGATCGATCCTGTAAACACGGTCATCCTCAAAGACCTTTGCGATCATCCTGTTCAGTTCGGTAGCAGACGACCTGTCCCGTCCAAAAGGTTTTTCCACGATCACCCGGGTATTGTACTTTTCTCTGCAGGTATCGCAGGAAGATAAATTATTGAATATGTCCCGCAGATGCGCGGGAGGAACCGCCATATAGTAAATGACGTCCAGTGGGCCTTTTTTTACGGACTTCGATATTTTTTCAAGGTGACCGGAGAGGATCTTGTAACTGTTCTCATCGTCAAACTTTCCTGATATATAATGCAAATGACGGCTGAATCTTTCCCAGCACTTTATGTCGAACTGACCGTCGCCGAATTCCTGGACGGCCTTTTTTATCAGCTCACGATATTCCTCGTCAGTGCGTTCGCTGGATGCGAACCCGATAACTGAGTATTCTTCCGGCAGGGAATCTTCCTTGCACAGGTGATAAAGCGTGGGCAGCAGTTTTCTTTTGCTGAGATCTCCGGACCCGCCGAATATCACCATTGTAAAGGGTTGCATGGACACTCTTTCGGGTGAGATATCGCAGAACTCCGGCAGACTGCCTGACGAAGCATGGATAAGCGGTTTACCGGGCAATATACCAGACCTCCTTTAAGGATCGATATCCAGGGATTTAACCCTTTGCCTTTGTTTCAATGGTTTTCAGCAGTGAGTCAAATGATCTTTCAAATGAAACCACGCCCTCTGCCAGCAGTTTCGCGCAGATGTCGTTAATATCGATATCAAATCCCTTTAAGGCTTCTATCACCGCCCCGGCTTCCTGAACGTTTTGGGTCAATGTTTCTTTCGCGCTGCCGTGGTCAGCAAACGCGTCGTATGTCTGCTGCGGCACAGTGTTGACCGTAGGGTTTCCAATTAATTCTTCAACGTATTTGATGTCGCTGTAACCGGGGTCCTTTGTGCCTGTAGAACCCCAGAGAACTCTCTGGACGCGGGCCCCTTTGTCTTTAAGCAGCTGGAAATCATTTCCTGAAAATATTTCCTGAAATTTCTGAAATATCAGTTTTGAATTTGCTACCGCTGCCTTTCCTCTTAAAGACTTTAATTTGTCTTTTGTTCCCGCGTCCTGTTCGTTCGATATTTTTTCGTCGATCAGCCTGTCTATGGCAGTATCGATACGGCTGACAAACACACTTGCCACAGACGCCATACGGCTCAGGTTGCCGCCCTTATCAAGCAGTCTTTTCATGCCTTTTAAAAAAGCCTGTGTTGTTCTTATATACTGGTCCCTTGAAAAGATCAGCGTTATGTTCACATTTATGCCTTCGGACAAAAGCTCTTCAATGGCCTCGAACCCTTCATCTGTTGAAGGTACCTTGAACAGGACATTGGGCCGGTTCACTTTCGCGTGAAGCCGTTTCCCCTCTTTTATGGTTTCCCTCGTATCCGAGGCGAGTTTCGGGTTGATCTCAAGGCTGACGTAGCCGTCAAGCCCGCAGGTTTTTTCATATACCGGCTTAAACAGGTCCGCGGCGTCCTGTATGTCCCTGACAGTAAGATCATCGTATATCTCAAACGTGGACTTCCCAAGCTTATTCAGTTGCTTAACTTTTTCATTGTAGTCATTGCCCGAGCTGATCGCTTTGTCAAAAATGGTCGGATTAGAGGTCATCCCTCTTAGTCCCATATCTATCATCTCCTGCAGCTTTCCGCTTTCGATCATGGACCTGCTTATGCTGTCCATCCACACGCTCTGACCGGCTTCGCTTAATTCCTCGATCTTTGTCTTTGCCATTTCTAACCCGTTCTCCTCCTTTTAACTGCTTTTTTTGCCGAGTTGACTATATCTTTATCCTTCAGGTGATATTTTTCAAGCAGTTCCCCCGGCGTTCCTGACTCACCAAAGGTATCGTTGACAGCTACCATCTCAATTGGAGCCGGAAAATGCTGTCCCAGGACTTCTGCGACCGCGCTGCCCAGCCCTCCGTTTATCTGGTGTTCTTCAGCTGTTACGATCGCGCCGGTCTCCTTCGCGGCACTGATAACAGCCTGCTCATCAACAGGTTTGATCGTGTGCATATTTATGACCCCTGCATCGATGTTTTCGCGCTCTAACGTCTCTGCCGCTGTGAGCGCTTCAGACACCATCAGGCCGCAGGCGATTATTGCTACATCTTTTCCCTCTCTAATGATATTTGCCTTTCCGATCTCGAATTCATCACTTTCTTTTGTCAATACAGGGAAAGGCGGACGGCCCAGCCTCATATAGACCGGCCCTTTCATGCCTGCTATCGCGCGGGTCGCTTTTTTCGCTTCTATCGCGTCCACAGGACATATTACTTTAATGTTCGGAAGAACTCTCATGATCGCGAAGTCCTCAAGGCACTGAGCGGTCGCCCCGTCCTCGCCCACGCTCAGGCCGCCGTGCGAACCGATCACCTTGACGTTGCGATTATTGTAACAGACAGCGATCCTTAGAAAATCATATGCCCGGTTCGTAAGGAACACCGCGAATGAGCAGGCAAAAGGAATAAGCCCGTTCATGCTCATACCTGCCGCTGTTCCTATAATATCCTGTTCGGCAATGCCGAGGTTAAAAAACCTGTCAGGAAATTCTTTTTTAAAATACTCCGCGCGGGTGGCGTCCTCAAGATCGCCTGAAAGCACGACTATGTTCCTGTTTTCCCTTCCGAGTTCCAGAAGTGTCTCTCCGAACGCGTCCCTTGTCGCTTTCATCTCAGGCATGATAGACCTCTAAATAATATTAAATTATGCAAGCTAAAATCCCAATTCCTTTAGTGCTGCTGCCAGCTGCTCTTTGTCAGGGGCCTTTCCGTGCCATTTGGCCTGACCTTCCATAAATGACACGCCTTTGCCTTTCACAGTATTGGCTTTAATAAAGGTCGGCCTGTCCTTTACTGTGTCAAACTCGTCAAGGGCATTTATTATTTCGCTGAAGTTGTGACCATCCACCTCAATGACATGCCAGCCGAAATCCTGCCACTTATCAAGGATGGGCTCCTCATTTTTTATTTCTTTGACAGGTCCGTTCTCCTGTACCTTGTTGCAGTCGAGAATCGCGCATACGCTGTCCAGCTTGTGGTGTCCGGATGTCATTGCTGATTCCCAGACCGAGCCTTCCTGTATTTCGCCGTCACCGAGCAGGCAGTAAGTATTAAAATTCATACCCTGTATCCTGGCGCTTAGCGCGATGCCGTTTGCAACTGACAGGCCCTGGCCAAGTGAGCCTGTGTTGTGCTCCACGCCCGGGACCCCTGTATATACGTGTCCCTGAAGGCGTGAACCCAGTTTTCTGAATGTTTTTAACTCGTCTTTTGGAAAAAAACCGCGATTTGCCAGAACCACGTAGAGGGCAGGGCACGCGTGGCCTTTTGACAGGATGAACCTGTCTCTTTGGGACCAGTCCGGCTTGTCCGGTTTATGTTTCATCTTGTAATAATAAAGGGCGATAAGGACCTCGAGCTCGGAAAGAGAGCCGCCCGGGTGTCCGGAGCCTGCCTCAGTAAGCATTTCAAGGATCTCCCTTCTGAAATGCCGGGCTTTTTCAATAAGGGAATCAATGTCAGTCGATTTTAATGACATACAACAATCTCCCTGATTACACAGATTGTAAAGACGATTTCACCGATCATCCGATTAGTTATCTGTGTAATCTAACTTTTTTAATGTTCCCTCCGGGAACCTAATGTAATGATTTTCTTATTAATCATATTCGCTCATTAACACTCGCTATTGCATTTAATCTGTGGAATCATGATTTCTTCACATCATGTCCGCCGAACTCATTACGCAGTGCCGCAATGACCTTGGCGCTGAAAGACTCGTCCTGTCTGGAGCGAAAGCGTTCCAGCAGGGAAAGTGTTATGACCGGTGCAGGGACATCCTCCTCAATAGCCTCTGCCACTGTCCACCTGCCTTCTCCGGAGTCTTCTACATAACCGCGGATCGAGGCCAGTTCCGGCTCTTTTTTGAAGGCGTCTTCAGCCAGCTCCAGCAGCCAGGACCGGATAACACTGCCGTGGTTCCACAGGCCGGCTATTTTGCCAAGGTCGAGATCAAATTCCTTTTTCGCGTTCATGATCTCAAAGCCTTCCGCGTAACTCTGAAGCATTGCGTATTCAATGCCGTTATGGACCATCTTCACAAAGTGGCCCGCGCCATGAGGGCCGACATGGGCATACCCGTTCTCAGGGGCCAGTGTCTTAAATATCGGCTCCGCTTTATCAAAGGCCTGCTTATCCCCGCCTATCATCATGCAGTAGCCTGTCTTCAGCCCCCATATCCCGCCGCTTGTGCCCGCGTCAAGAAAAGATATCCCTTTTTCCCTGAGTTCCCGCGCGCGGCGCATGGAATCCTTGTAAAAAGAATTGCCTCCGTCAATAAGGATGCCGCCTTTTTCCAGAAGTGGAGTGATCTTGTTGATTGTCTCCTGCGTTGCCCTGCCCGCAGGGACCATTAGCCATACTATGCGGGGGGTTTTCAATTTGCTGAGCATATCCTCAATGGAATCAGCGCCAATTGCCCCTTTGTCCTCCGCTTTTTTTACTGACTCAACTGTCCTGGCATAAGCGACCACTTCATGCCCGTTGTTCAACAGACGCTGAGCCATGTTTCCGCCCATTTTCCCAAGACCGATCAGGCCTATCCTCATTGTCTTATCTCCGTTCTTTACCTGTTCAGGGTTATAAAAAACTTATATCTTAAAATTGCTCTTTTGTAAAGCCCTGGTCATAAATAAAAAGGATTATAGCTTACCAGAAAACATGAGCAACCCGGCGACAATTCCATGTTTTCCTTCTCCTTTTTATTAACCGCCCATTTTTTTGATATACTTTAAAATAATACGGTTTATTGTACCTGATTTTGATGAATACTGGTGATCTATATAACTTAAACCCATTAATGCTTAAGGGCATACTTAAAAAACCTCGCCTGCCTGTAAGCAAAAAACCCGCGACTCCTGAGAATATAGCGAACCAGCTAAAAAAACCATACAGAAGAATGCCCTCGTTTTCGTATCTTGCGGATGAGCAGATCTCCAACATAATTGATTTTTTAAATACCTTCTGATTATAGATATAACAGCTTGTTTGCCTATATCTGCCGCCTTGTAATAATATAAATAATGATATTGTTCAGGGTTCTCCTTGTCTTATTTCTGGTTCTTGTTACTTATTCCAGTGTGCTTGCCGGTAATTTCGGGGTCGGCGCGCATATTGGCTACGGGGTCTTCAAGCATAAGGAGATAGATAAGGGCCAGGAGGCGAGATCTACCCAGGATGTTATTCTGTTTGGAGTGTCAGGGGAATACTCTTTTGTTAAACCCGATAAATTTTTTGTTGGTATCACTACAGACTGGACCATTGGACTTGAGGACAAGGAGGAATGGACTGTCAATGATACGCAGGTCCTGACGAACGATATAAAGATCACAGGGCAGTTCTATGACCTTAGATTCGGGTACAAGAACAGCTTTGACAGGTTCTACTACAGGTTCTACGTATCAGGCGGGTGGGACGGTCTGTATTTTAAAAGGAAGAATTTTACGCGGGGAAATGCTAATGTTCCTTCCGGCAGGAACACAAGGGATTACAGCCTGTGGCGCACAGGTCTGGGAACCGGGTTTGGTTATCGGCTGGGCAGGTGGGCTCTGGACGCGAGGGCTGCTTATTCCTATAATCCCATAGTTGATGTGGATGACAGCGCCTTGAGTCAGTTCACATTTGACACCAGCGGTACATGTCTGGACATGGGTTTTGGCATAGCACGCCGTATTACAGATACCCTGGGCTTTTACGCGGGCGGCAGTTATACATTGATAAAACTCGATAAGAGTGATGTGATAAACGGTTTTTTTATCCCTGAGACCGAGACCCGGCTTCTGGCAGGCGTTATTAACCTTACTTACGCGTTTTAACTACATACTGTTCGAACAACCTCAATCCTTCCATGTGCTGTTCAGTAAAGTCATACGATATTTTTTTCCAGTAATTTACCAGGTCTTTTTCACTGAGCCATTTTTTCTGCGGCGCCTGTTTTGCTATTGAAGACAATTGCTTGGGCGCGAACTTTTTGGCTTTAAGCAGGTCGGCTGAGAGTTTCTTTATGAGCTCCATTTTTTTTGTGACCGCATCCTTTCTGACTATCCAGAGCGCGAACACGAATGGAAGGTCGGTGTGCTCTGCCCATAATTCCCCCAGGTCGTAGATATAGAGCCGCGATGGACGAGAGACGATAGACGAAACAGGTGATTTTTTTACAGCTGACAGTAATTTCGCTTGCTTCATTGCCTGATCCCCGATAAGCAGTACCGCGGGATAAGATGAGAGGATGTTTTTTACACTGGTGCGTTTGATCTTTTTGAACCTGCACTTTAAAGAGAGGAATTTATTCAGAATGATCTTGAGGAGAAGAACAGAGGTTTCGGAAGCCGAGGTTACAGCTACTGTTTTATTGTGAAGCTCTTTTAGCGGGAGCTTTGAGAAAAGAAGTATGCTGCTTATAGGGCCGGTCGAGCTGATCGTAAACCACGGAAGTATAAAATATTTTTTTTTGTTTTTCAGATATTCAATGGAGGAAGACGGGCTGATGTCCAGTTTACCTTCACGCAGCATTCTGTTCAGTGTAGAAGGCACACCCTCGACAAACCTGTAATCCGAAAGGTCGCATTTTCTCTCCAGATAATTAAATGTCGGGAAGAGGTTCGCGTACGGGATCCTGCCTACCCTTAGCTTTGTTTTTTTCAATGTTCTTTCATCTTTCAGTAATTGAGTAATTTAGTCATTGAGTTATTTAAATAACTTAGTTACTTAATGACCTAATAACTAAATGACTTGTTTTTTATTTAAATCTTATCCTTTGATGACTCCCAGAGGTTTTAGTCTGGCAACCTTTTTAGACAGTCCCGCATTATGAACAATATCTACGACATCTGTGACGTTCTTATACGCTTCGGGCATTTCCTCTGCAAGAGTTGATCTTCCAGTGTACCTTACAGTTACGCCCATGTCTTCCATTTCTCTCCGTATTGACCTTCCTCTCGCGCGTTTTATTGCCTGATGCCTTGACATTACCCTGCCTGCGCCGTGGCATGTCGAGCCGAGCGCCTCTTTCATCCCTTTTTCTGTTCCAAGAAGCACATAGGATGCCCTGCCCATATCACCCGGGATTATAACAGGCTGACCAATATGTTTGTAGGCGTCAGGTACTTCAGGGTGGCCCGGCGGGAATGCCCGGGTCGAGCCTTTGCGGTGCACAATGACCTTCGTTTTCCTGCCGTTAATATCATGTTCTTCAACTTTGGCGATATTATGGGCAACGTCGTATACAAGGCCCATACCAAGGGCTTTCGGGTCGGTGTTAAATACCTTTAAGAACGATTCTATTACCCAGTGCGTTATACACTGCCTGTTTGCCCACGCGTAATTTGCGGCAGCCTTCATCGCCGCGATATAATCCCGCGCTTCAGGGCTGTTAAAAGGCGCGCAGGCAAGTTCCCTGTCAGGCAGCTGAATGTTATATTTATGCGCGGCTTTTTGCATCACATCCAGAAAATCAGTGCATACCTGGTGGCCGAATCCCCTGGAGCCTGTGTGTATCATTACTGTGATATCGCCTTTGAACAGCCCCAGGCTGGAGGCCGCTTTTTCATCGAAGATCTCTTCAACAAACTGGACCTCTGTAAAATGATTTCCAGAACCGAGCGTGCCCTGCTGTGCCCGCCCTCTGTCATATGCCTTCCGGCTTATGATTTCCGGGTCAGCGCCCACCATGCACCCTCCTGATTCCGTGTGTTCCAGGTCTTCCTGGCTTCCGAAGCCCTGTTCAACAGCCCACCCGGCGCCTTTAAGCAGGACCCTTTTCTGGTCCTGGGCATTAAGCCTCAGGGTCCCCTTTGAACCGACACCTGCCGGTATCCTGTTGTACAGGGCCTCCACTATATCCCTCATCTTCGGTATGGCCTTGTCTTTCCGCAGACCGCTTCTTACCAGCCGGACGCCGCAGTTAATGTCATAGCCAACGCCCCCGGGTGAGATAATGCCCTGTTTCAGATCAAAAGCAGCCACTCCGCCAATGGCAAAACCGTACCCGGCGTGAATATCAGGCATAGCCATGGATGGGCCCACAATGCCCGGCAGGGTTGCCACGTTCGCTACCTGTTCCACTGATCTTATATCAAGGTCTTTTTCCAGGGTCCTATCCACATAAATAATACCGTTAGTCCGCATCCCCGGTTTGTAGCCCCTGGGAATTTCGATCTTTGTACTGTCTATTCTTCTCAACCCTTCAACGGCCATCGTATTCCTTTCTAAAACTATTCACTGTTCACAATTCACTATTCACGGTCTTTGAGTTATATGTCAAATATTACTGTTGCTTCCCACCCGGATCCGGCCTTTTTTACTGACAGGCCGTGATAAGTAGCCGCCTTGATAAGAAGCCGGCTTTCATTGACCCTGGGGTCAAAGACTCCCCCTGATATTACCGCGCTAAGGCTGTTGTTTTTCAGATTTACTGAAAATGATCTTCCTATGTATCCATAAGTATCAAACATGAAGATCAGTTCGTTGAGCCACAGGACCAGAAGGTTCTCGCGGCTGTCGGAATCAAGGGTGATCTCTTTTTTTTAATCTCCTTGAGGCCGGATATGTCAGTGCTCAGGTCTGATATTCCAAGGGCGGCATTTTCAAAAAGCTCTTTCAGCGTGTTGCCTGATATGTGAAGACCGACATCTCCTGAAATATCGATCTGCTCGTATTTTTTCATGATATTGTTGACATTTTAAACGGTTCATCCTAAGTTAGCGGCATAATATAGATTATATGCCATAACAGGCATATAATCCAGACGCAGACCATAAGAAAAGGAGTCCTTTTATGCCGTATATGGCGGCAGTTATGACGGCGAGCGCGGTTACGTATCTTGCCAGTGATCTTCTGATAAGCTAATACCTGCCGGATTTCTTTATGTGCCGGCGTCTCTGCCGCGGATAGGAACTTTTTATTTCATGAAGAAGTTTCTTAAAGACCTGAGATCATAAGATCAGAAACATGCCTGGATAGTGGATAGTAAGGCAGGACAGCTATTCCGGTTTTATGATTTAAAAACTTCGTTAACAGCTGTAAGCAGGGTCTCCGGTGTGAACGGTTTTTCGATATAATTGAGAGCGCCGAGCTTTAGTGTTTTGACCGCTGTTTCCACACTGCTGTATCCGGTTACCATCATGACATTTGTGTCGGGCCATTTTGCCTTGATCTCATTAAGCACCTCGACCCCGTCCATATCCGGCATTTTCAGGTCCAGCAGTACAAGATCAACAGGCCCTTTTTCAAGGAGTTCAAGGCCCTCACTGCCGCTGGAAGCTATTATTACCTCGAAACCCTCCGGGGTAAGGGTTCTTTGACAGCTTACCCTTACAATGTGTTCGTCATCTATAACCAGGATCTTTTTCATGTCCGCTGTTCCTTAAGCGGTAGTCTAACAAAAAAGCTCGTGCCTTTGCCAACTGTACTTGAAACCTTGATCTCTCCGCCCAGGTGCTTGACAATGCCGTGGCTTACAGAGAGGCCGAGCCCGGTGCCTTTATCCACCGGTTTTGTGGTGAAAAACGGTTCAAAAAGCTTCTCCATGTCCTCCTGTTTAATGCCGCTGCCAGTGTCCGTGAACTCTGTTTCAACATAATTTTTGCCGTTTTCCGTTATCTTGCGTGTCGCGACGGTTATTTCCCCTCTGCCGTTCATGGCATCAGCGGCGTTCAGGAACATGTTCAGGCATATCTGCTGGAACTGTGACGGATCTCCGTCTGAAATGAACTGGGTGTCATCAATGCTGGTGTTGAACTTGATGTTATGGAATTTCTCCTGGTTCTTTACCATGTATATGGTCCTGCTCAGGACATTGTTCACATTTATTTCGCCCTTTTCAGAAGGTGTCGCGCGCGAGAATGTCAGCAGGTTCCTTATTATTTTTGAACACCGGTCGGCCTGTTCAATAATGACCTTGAGGTCTTCCGCGTCAAGACTGTCCGGCGGAACACGCTGCAGCATCAGATGAGAAAAAGTTACAACCCCTGTCAGAGGATTATTTATTTCATGCGCCACACCCGCGGCCATTCTGCCGAGAGAGGCGAGCTTTTCCGTCTGCAGAAGGCTGGCATGGGTCTTCTGTATCTCTTCTGTCTGTTTCGCGATCTCCGCCTCCAGTGTTTGCGTCCACAACTCCCTCTGGTCCCTCGCGGCCTTTATGTCTTTTATCATGGAATTGAACGTAGATGTCAGAACACCTATCTCGTCCATGGATTTTATGGGGACAGAATAATTGAAATCGCCTTCAGCCACCTTACCCATGCCAAGGGTGAGTTCGGTGACAGGTTTTGAGACAATTTTCCAAAGAATTATCCCCAGAGCGACAGATATCGCCAGAAAAAAAACGAGCACGTATGCTGTAAGGGCCAGCCCCTGCTTGAACTTTGCCTTATCAAGAAGCGCCAGGGACATGTCAGCCTCAATAAAGCCCAGGATCTTTTGCTCCTGAGGATGCACGTGGCAGTCAGACGTATAGCAGGTTATTTCATTGCGAATAGGCTCTACAAGTTTCAGAGCCGTAAAACCCAGCGAATCTTTATAAACACTCCAGGTCTTCCGTTCTGATAAGAGCTGGAAGTCACTTTTGGCCTCCACATGACACCCCCTGCAGGCAAGTGTATCTCTATCAACGGAGCTGCCGACACTTGGCCTGTCAGTTGAATAGGATATGTTTCCGTCATGATCAAATATCCTTACCCTTTCAACTCCTTCTGCCATGCTTATGTCTTCGAGGGTCTGTTGAATAACCGCCCTGTGATCAGTGAGCATGCTGAAACTGGTCCGGCGTTTGACATAATCAATAAAAGATCCGCCGTAATTTACCGCGATGGACATGATGTCTTTTTCCTGCTTGTGCAGGATAGAGAACCAGAAAATAAAACTTCCCACGACCATTAGGAGGCCGATGGCTATGATGAGTTTCGCGGCAAGAGACTTTCTGGGATCACGGAAAATATTTTTCATAACTAATTTGCGCCTGAAAGAAGGTTGTAAAGCGTAATCACTGTTTTTCAGCGCGGAATCTATAAATAAATTATACGGATTCAGGCTTATTTTGCAACAGGGAAAATGTCCCTGACTTTTTTTCAGCTGGTTCAGATGCCGAAGTGTGCCTGCTAAAGTACGTTTGAATGGGATTAATTAATTAAAACTACGAATAAGTAAATTAAATATGCATTGACAGCAGTCGTTGTTTTTATGTATAAAAAAAAAGAATATGCCTGGAACCTATGTCCCATCAAATTACTTGCCAATCTTAATAATTATAGTAATAGCGGCGCTGGTCGGTCTCGGCGCCCTGATCGTGGGCCTTGTCGTGAGGCCGAGGAGGCCTTATGATATAAAACTTTCCCCTTACGAGTCAGGTAACCCGCCTGTAGGAGAGCCAAGACATAAATTCTCTGTCAGGTATTACATTGTCGCGATGCTCTTTGTTGTGTTCGATGTTGAAGCTGTGTTCCTGTATCCATGGGCGGTTGCCTATGACACGATTGGGCTATATGGATTCGCGGAGATGATGATATTTATATGCATACTTTTAGTCGGATACATCTATGCATGGGAAAAGGGAGCGCTTGAGTGGGAATAGATAACCGGAACACCCCGAAAAACTTCGTCTTGGGGCAGGCCGGGACCAGAGCCGGCCTGCCGGACAGGCAGGCACAGAACGCGGACAATCCTTCACTGGTAAAGGTTGCGGAAGGGATAAAAGTGATCCCCGGAGCGAACACGCTTATCACCACACTGGATAAACTCATCAACTGGGGAAGAAAATCCTCTATCTGGCCGATGACCTTTGGTCTTGCCTGCTGTGCTATTGAAATGATGGCGACCGGCTCAAGTGTTTATGATCTTGACCGCTTTGGCATTGTTTTTCGCGCTTCCCCCAGACAGTCGGACCTCTTGATCGTGGCCGGCACCGTGACCAAGAAGATGGCCCCTGTTGTGCGCAGGGTATACGACCAGATGAGCGAGCCGAGATATGTGATGGCAATGGGCAGTTGCGCGTGTTCCGGAGGGATATTCAACACGTATGCCGTTGTCCAGGGATGTGACGAATTCTTACCTGTTGATATATATGTTCCGGGCTGCCCGCCAAGGCCCGAGGCTTTAATGGAGGGCCTGCTTAAGCTTCAGGATAAGATTCAGAAGGAGCACTTCAGATGGAGCCCGTGGCGGTAATAACAGGGCTAAAAAACATAATTATAACCTGTAGCTTATTGGCTGAAGTAAAAAACCATGAGCTATGAACTATTGGACTAAGATAATGGAACCATTAGAGATAGCAGAGCTTTTAAAAGAGAAGTTCCCGATTGAAGTGCAGGATGTGACAAACTTCAGGGACCAGGTTTCGGTCTCTGTTAAACGGGACAGGATCAGTGATATCTGCCGCTACCTTATTGATGATCCTGATATCAGTATGGATTTTTTGTCGGATCTGTGCGGCGTTGATTATCCTGAGAGAAGACTCCGTTTTGAGGTAGTGTACAATCTTTGTTCCCTCAAATATAAACACCGTATAAGGATCAAGGCTTTGATCCCGGAAGATGACCCTTCGATTGACAGTGTTGTGCCCCTTTGGAGCGGCGCGAACTGGCACGAAAGGGAAGCATGTGATATGTTCGGCATTGTCTTTAACGGCCATCCTGACCTGAGACGTATTCTGATGCCCGAGGATTGGGAAGGATATCCTTTGAGAAAGGACTACCCGCTTCGCGGGCCGGAGGGCTTTGAATACAGAAAGTACGAGGAACTTAAGGAACTGCACACTCATGATGATGAGTGGACAATCAAGTCCTGAACAGTAAGTGCCTTTCAAACCGTTTAACTGTTCAGTGGAACAGGATTTTTATGATGGAAGATATGAAAAGCGGCCTGGACAATAAAACAGACGATGCCCCCCGTATAGCTACCAAGGAGCTCACCCTGAGCATGGGGCCGCAGCACCCCGCGACGCACGGTGTTCTGAGACTTGTGCTTGACCTGGACGGAGAAACCGTTGTAAAGTGCACGCCTTATGTAGGCTATCTCCACAGGGGGGTTGAAAAACTCTCCGAATACAGGAACTACTTCCAGATAATACCGCTTACCGACCGCCTGGATTATATATCCTCAATGGCAGGCAATATAGGCTACTGTGTTGCCGTGGAAAAACTTTTTGATATACAGCTGCCTGAAAGGGCCCAGTACATCAGGACAATTGCGGCAGAAATGGCGCGCATAACGAACCACCTTCTCTGGCTTGCCACCCACGCGCTTGATATCGGCGCGATGACCGTATTTCTTTACTGTTTCAGAGAGAGGGAAGTGATACTGGACCTGTTTGAAAGGATGAGCGGCGCGAGGCTTACTGTCAGCTATCCAAGGATAGGCGGCGTTAAGAATAATGTTGACGCCAAATGGCTGGACGATCTTTACCGGTTCACCGATGAATTTCCAATGAGGTTAGAGCAGTATGAGACGCTTATAGACAAGAACCGCATCTGGCTGCGCCGGACAAAAGGTATAGGAATCATCTCCGCGGAGGATGCCATAAACTGGGGTATAAGCGGCCCCACGTTAAGAGGTTCCGGCGTTCCGTACGATATAAGAAGGTATATGCCCTATGGAGTTTATGACAAAGTAAAGTGGGAAGTGCCTGTGGGCAAAAACGGGGACGTGTATGACCGTTACCGGGTTAGGATGGAGGAATTTCGCCAGTCAAACTCCATCATAAGACAGTGCATCAAGCAGATCCCTGACGGCCCTGTAATGGCGGATGCCCCGAAATTTATACTGCCTGCCAAGGATAAGGTTCTCTCTGACATGGAGCATCTTATCCGCCAGTTCGTGCTCATAACCAAAGGTCCGCAGAGTGCGCCTGAAGGGGAGATCTATGTTGCCACCGAGGTCCCGAAGGGAGAACTCGGTTTTTATATTATAAGTGACGGAACAGGCAAACCTTACCGCATGAGGGTAAGGGCGCCGTCGTTCGTGCATGTCGCTGTTCTGCCGAAGCTGTGCGAAGGCGGTTTTGTCGCGGATGTGATCGCTAATATAGGGACGATCGATATTGTGCTTGGTGAATGCGATAGGTGAAAAAAGTAGAGAGTAGTCCCGAAAAGTCGGGATCTCCGCTTCGCTACGACAAGTAGAGAGTAGAGAGTCAAAAACCATGTTCAACGAAACCGTTTTAAAAGAAATTGATGGGATAAGGGCAAAGTACCCTGACGCGAGGAGCGCGCTGCTTCCGTCTCTGTACGTCGCGCAGAGAGAGTTCGGCTGGCTAAGCCCTGAGGCCATGACATGTGTCGCGAAAACGCTTAACCTGCCTGAGGCAATGGTCAGGGGCACGGCTTCTTTTTATGCTATGTTCAGGCATAACCCTGTGGGACGTAATGTTATCCAGCTCTGTACCAATGTGTCGTGCATGATCCTGGGCTCTGACAGGCTCCTGGACCTGCTTAAGAGCAGATTTGACCTGGAACCGGGCGAGACAACCAAAGACGGAAGGTTCTCGCTTGTAATAATGGAATGCATTGGGGCATGCGGTACGGCGCCGGCAATGCTGGTTAACACAGATTTTCACGATAACCTTACAGAGCAGAACCTGGAAGAGATAATGGGGAAATACAAATGAGAAAAATCACAGATGATCGCTGATGAAAGGATGCAGATTATCGCAGAAATATCTGTGCTCATCTGTTAATAATCTGTGATTATCTGCGTTTATTATTATGGAAAAGATCTTACTTAAGAACATAGAAAACCCGAACTCAGCTGATATCAGGGAGTATCAGAAGACCGGCGGGTACCAGAGCATTTCAAATGCCTTTGAAATGCAGCCCAGGGACGTGATAGAGGAAGTTAAGAGCTCGGGTCTCAGGGGCAGGGGAGGCGCTGGTTTTCCCACGGCAATGAAATGGAACTTTGCCAACGCGGACCCCAAGTTTCCCAAATATCTTGTGTGCAATGCTGACGAGGGCGAACCCGGAACGTTCAAGGACAGGCCTATCCTTGAGAAAAACCCTCACCTGCTGATAGAGGGAATGGTCATATCAGGATACGCGCTTAGAGCTGAATACGGTTACATATATCTGAGGGGTGAATATCCCCTTGCAAAGGATATCCTTGATAATGCCATAGCCCAGGCCCGTGAAAAGAATTATCTGGGAGAGAACATACTGGGCAAGAATGTAAAGTTCGAGCTTTCAGTGTACCAGGGCGCGGGGGCATATATCTGCGGTGAAGAGACCGCCCTGATCGAATCCCTGGAGGGTAAAAAGGGTCAGCCCAGGTCCAAACCGCCTTTTCCCGTTAATGTCGGCGCATGGGAGATGCCGACAATTGTCAACAATGTAGAGACGCTTTCCAATGTGCCGTACATTATTGCTATCGGAGGCGAGGCATATTCCAAAATAGGGCGCGAGGACTGCACCGGACCGAAATTATACTGCGTAAGCGGACACGTTGTAAAACCAGGAGTATATGAACTTCCTATGGGTACGAACCTGCGCGACATAATTTATAAACATGCCGGCGGTATAAAGAACAATAAAAAACTTAAGGCCGTGCTCCCCGGCGGGATTTCCACGCCGGTGCTGCCTGCTGACAGGATAGACTGCCTGATGGACTTTATTTCAATGCCCAAACACGGCAGTATGCTTGGTTCAGGCGCTGTTATTGTTATGGACGAATCCGTATGCATGGTCAAAGTGGCGCACAGGGCGTTGAAGTTTTTTGAGCACGAATCCTGCGGCAAGTGCGTTCCGTGCAGAGAGGGTACAGGCTGGCTCAGGCAGATCCTGGGCCGGATCGAGAGCGGGAAGGGAAAACAGGGGGACATAGAGCTTTTGTCTGATATCACGGACATTATGTCCGGGAGGACGTTCTGTCCATTAGGGGACGGCGCCGCGGGAGTGGTGACCGGCATGCTCAGGCATTTCAGGGATGAATTTGAAGAACACATTAAGAGCGGACATTGCAAATTGTCGATCGACAATTGACAATTGCAAATTGAGATATGATCACAATAACCATTAATGGAAAAAACATAAAACTGGACGAGCCGATGTCGGTCCTGAAGGCCGCGGGCAAGGCCGGGATAAAGATACCCACACTGTGTCATCACGACGCCCTTGAGACCTACGGCGGCTGCAGGCTCTGTGTGGTTGAGGTAGAGAGAATGCCCAAACTGCAGAACGCGTGCACGCTGATCGCGGCTGACGGCATGGTTATCACGACCGAGTCCGAGGTTATATCAAAGGTGCGCCGCGGAATACTCGAACTCCTGCTTATCAATCATCCGCTTGACTGTCCTTACTGCGACAAGGCCGGGGAATGTGAACTTCAGGACCTTGTGGACAAGTACGGCCCCACAGTAGGGAGATATACAGAAATAAAAAGAAAGGTGCCCGCAAGCCATAAAGATGAGATATTCGTCAGAAATATGGACAGGTGTGTGGTATGCACCAGATGCGTAAGGATGTGTAATAAGGTCCAGGGCGCGTCTGCTATTGACATTATAGGCAGGGGAAACAAATCGAGGATGGAGCCTTTCTCTTCCGCCTCTTTTAACTGTGAATACTGCGGGAACTGCCTGTCAGTGTGCCCTGTGGGCGCGATACTCAGCCGCCTTTATCTGCACAGCTTCAGGCCGTGGCAGATAGACAGGGAAGTGGAAACGGTCTGCTCCTACTGCGGTGTGGGATGCTCTGTTGTCGTGCAGGTGAGGGACGATTCAATAAAGCGCGTAATACCCAGGTTCGGACTGGGGCTGAACAACGGCCTGCTGTGTTCAAGGGGCCGTTTTGGTTATGAGTATATAAACAGCGAAGAAAGGCTTAAAGAGCCTCTGATCAGAAAGAACGGAAAGCTCGAGAAAAGCACATGGAGCGAGGCAATAGACTTTACCGCTAAAAAACTGACGGAGATAAAGAACTCTCACGGCGGGGATGCCGTTGCCGGTATCGCATCACCAAGGTGTACGAACGAGGACAACTATGTGTTCCAGAAATTTATGCGCATGGCGTGCGGGACGAACAATATAGACTCTGTATCAAGAATGGGATTTGCCTCTGCCCAGAAGTACCTGGAAGACCTGCTGGGGCAGGGCGTGACTTCAAATATGATATCCGGCGTCAAGAACGCGGATACGATTCTGGTTGTCGGAGGCGACCCGACCGCCGTAAATCCCATACTCGGGCTAGCCGTGAGGGAAGCGGCAAGAAACGGCGCGGCCGTGGCGGTGATAGGAGAGGCAAAGGGGCTTGAAAAGTTCAAGACGCTCAAGGTCGTCCCGCCTGTGTTCAGGGAGGCTGAACTGCTCGAGTCACTGCTGTCAGAGGTGGCTGAAGCCAAGGACCCGCGTAACGAAAGACCGGCCGTAGATCAGGGGATTAGCCAGTTGTCCGGCGGGTCCGCGGGAGTTGATACGGGAGAGCTTAAGAAAATACTGCTGGATGGGAAATCCATATCAATTATTCTGGGATCAGACCTTGTTCAGCGTGCTAACGGGCACAGGGCCCTGTTTGCGATCGCGGGTCTTACGTACATGCTTGAGGCCCGGCTGACACTCCTGTCGGACAGGCCGAACGAGCAGGGACTTATAGATATGGGATGTCTGCCTGATACGCTTCCGGGAGGCAGGCCTGTTACTGTCCACGATTTCAGGGACAAGTTTGAGAACGAGTGGAATGGAACAATCCCGGAAAATGAGGGTCTGAGCCTGCTGGAAATAATAGAGGGAGCTGAAAACGGGAACATAAAGGCATTATATGTAATGGGCGAGAACCCTGCTTTTAATCTACCTGACAGCTCTTCTGCCAGGAAGGCATTAGAATCCCTTGATCTCCTGGTTGTCCAGGATATATTTCTCACGGAGACAGCAGAGATCGCGGATGTGGTTTTCCCCTCTTCCGGCTGGGCGGAGAAACAGGGCACATATACGAACCTTGAGCGCAGGATCCAGCTTTTGAATAAGGCAGTAGGAGCATCGTCATCCATGGAAGACTGGAAAATACTTAAAGAGGTCTCTATCAAAATGGGATATCAGATGACATATTCTTCGGCTGAAGACGTCATGGATGAGATCGCGACGGTATCGCCGCTTTACAGTGACCTGACGTACAGGGAGATAAGCGCCGGACATTGCCTGTGGCCTTATCACGGCAAGCCTCTGCGAGGAGAAATAAACGAGCTTCCTGCGTCAGCTGAAGCGCCTGAAGACTATAAAGAGGACCTATACCTCGTGATTGACAAGCCCCTGTTCCATTCGGGCTCACTTTCGAGGAAGTCACCGGCGTTGAGAAAAATTTGTCCTGAGCCGCTGCTCAGGATCGGCCCGGGACACGCCCAAAAACTGGGATTAAAAGACGGCGATCTTGTTGATGTCTCCACCTCAAAGGGCGGCTTTGACGTCACGCTGTCAGTAGATGACTGCCTGGGTGACGGGAAGGTATATCTCAGTAATAATTTTGAGGACAGGGGTGTCTTGAGCCTGATGGGCTACAGACTTGATCCTGTAACAAAGGCCCCCGGAATTGAGGGCTGCGCGGTGAAAATACAAAAAAAGGCGGACTCGTCCGCCGGGTCGGATAAATCATGAGCATAATGGACTGGGCATGGCTGCTTATCAAGATCCTGATCGTGATAGGGATAACAATGCTCCATGTGGCGTATGTCGTTTATTTCGAGCGAAAGGTCATCGGGCACATGCAGGCGCGGATGGGACCCATGAGGGTCGGTTGGCATGGACTGCTGCAGCCTATCGCGGACGGTATCAAGCTCTTCTTTAAAGAGGATATTATTCCTTCAAATGCTGATAAGCCCCTGTTCTATATAGCGCCTGTGATCAGTGTGATCGCGGCGCTGGCATCTCTGGCAGTTCTACCGATATGGGAGGCATTTTCAATTGTTAATATCAATATCGGTCTCTTGTATATACTGGCTCTTTCTTCTGTGGGGACATTCGGTATTATCCTTGCCGGCTGGGCCTCGAATTCAAAATATGCTTTTCTCGGCAGTCTCAGGTCCGCAGCCCAGGTGATCAGTTATGAGATATCAATGGGGCTGAGCCTTGTGCCGGTCATCCTGTTTGCCGGGAGCACTGACCTTGTTGATATAGTGAATGCCCAGGTTAAATACCCGTTTATAGCGAACCCCATTTTTATCGTTCCGTTCTTTGTCTGCCTTATGGCCGCTATAGCAGAGACGAACAGGGCGCCTTTTGACCTTCCTGAGGCAGAGACCGAACTTGTGGCCGGATATGCGACAGAGTATTCAGGGATACGGTTCGGCCTGTTTTTTATAGCGGAATACGCGGGCATGTTTATTATGTCCGCTTTTATTACTGTCTGCTTTCTCGGAGGATGGTACGGTCCTGACGCCTGGATCCCGTGGCTCGGATTTCTTTCTTTTGTTCCGAACTGGATATGGTTCATGCTTAAGGTTTATTCATTGATCTTTTTCTATTTCTGGATAAGGGCGACCCTGCCCAGGTACAGATATGACCAGCTTATGGGCCTTGGATGGAAGATATTTTTGCCTTTGACACTGGCCAGTATAGTGGTCGCGGCAGTGGTGAAAATTTTGTAAAACTTAACATTTTTCCCTCGACTTAGCTCGGGACAGTGAGCTTGTCGAACTGAGATTTTAGATTTACGGTTATGACATTAAAAGATTTTATTAAAAAGATATTTTTCGTGGAGATACTCCAGGGGCTGGCCCTGACCTTTAAAACTATGGTCTCGCCTTCGGTCACAAGGCAGTACCCTGATGAGAGAAGAGAGCCTTTCCCCGGTTCGCGCGGGCTTCACGCGCTGGCCAGGAACGCCGACGGAAATGCCAAATGCGTGGGATGCGGCCTGTGTGCCGCCATGTGCCCTTCACAGTGTATACACATCTACACGAGCGAGGGGGAGGACAACAAAAAGGTCGTTGACAGATATGAGATCGATGTACTGAGATGCGTTTTCTGCGCTTTCTGCGTTGAGGCGTGTCCTTACGGGGCCATTGTTCTCACGGACCATTATGAATATTCGGATTTTACAAGAGAGGCCTTTTATTACACAAAGGACCGGCTTCTTGATAACTGGGACAAATACATGGCAGGGCCGAAAGGCGAGGAATATTTCGAAAAGTTCTGGGGACCCAAATCAGGAGATTTTGCCGTTGTGAACAACAACGGCTCTGGAGGCGGAGAGGACAAATGAGCGTACCGCAATTTTTCTTTGGATATTTCGCAGTTATGCTTATAGGGTTATCAATAATGGTTGTGACCAGGAAAAACCCTGTCCACAGCGTTATATTGATGCTGGTCCTGTTCGTGCATATAGCAGGCGTGTACCTGTTTTTGAACGCGGAGTTCCTGGCCGCGATACAAATAATAATCTACGCGGGGGCAATACTTGTGATGTTCCTTTTTGTTATCATGCTCCTTGACCTTAAAAAAGAAGTGACTGAGAGAAGATTTCTAAAACCATGGCCTTTGGGCCTGGTTGTCGCGGGAACGTTCATGGTATTTATCACCGCGGTACTGGGCAAGCTGACGGTGTTCCCGGAGCCCGGAAAATACAGCATTGACAGGATACAGGCCGAAGGTATGATGATGACAATAGGAAAAGTGCTGTATACTGAATACCTTCTGCCTTTCGAAATAGCGTCTCTCATACTTCTTGTTGCTATAATCGGAGCGATAGTCCTGGCAAAGAAGAGGCTCGAATAATATAGATCACAGGAGGATGTGGTGGTTCCATTAAGCTGGTATATAGTGCTAAGCGCGATCGTGTTCAGTATTGGCATGTTCGGTTTTCTTGTCAGGCGCAACCTGATCATCATATTTCTGTCTATTGAGCTTATGCTGAACGCGGTTAACATCAGCCTGGTGGCTTTCAGTCATTACCTGCAGTCAATTAACGGGCAGATACTTGTCTTTTTTGTCATTACTGTTGCTGCCGCCGAGGCCGCGATCGGACTGGCAATACTGATCGCCTTTTACAGGAACAAGCCTACTGTTGAGGCTGACGAAATAAATTTACTAAAAGGATAACGTGCAAATTACGATTCACGGTCTATAATTATGAAATACGTATTAATACCATTACTGCCGTTAATAGCTTTTGCCATAAATATCCTTTTCGGCCGCAAATACATAAAGGATAAGGCGCACTGGGTCTCTGTGCCCGCGGTGATAATGTCCTTTATACTCGCGGTCGGGGCCTTTATGGATGTTAAGGCCGGTAAAGTCATTAATATAAATCTTTACGACTGGATCGTATCAGGCAATTTTAATGTAACAATAGGCTTTCTGATAGACCGGCTTACAGTCGTAATGCTTCTGGTTGTAACATCTATAAGCTCGCTTATTTTTATTTACTCAGTGGGCTACATGCGCGGCGACAAAGGCTACTACAGATTTTTTGCGTACCTGAGCCTGTTTGTCTTTTCCATGCTCATACTTGTTATGGCCAATAATTTCCTGCTTCTTTATTTTGGATGGGAGGCGGTCGGCCTGTGTTCCTATTTCCTGATAGGCTTCTGGTTTGACAGGAAGTCAGCCGCGAACGCCGGCAAAAAGGCCTTTGTGGTCAACAGGTTCGGGGACTTCGGGTTCGGACTCGGGATTATTCTTATTTTTCTTACATTTGGCAGCCTTGAATATCTTCAGGTCTTTCCCGGCGCTCACAGTATTGTCGGTCAGACCCTTAACATCTTTGGTCATGAGGTCGACACCATTACTGTGATATGCCTGCTTCTTTTCTGCGGCGCGGTTGGAAAGTCAGCGCAGATACCGCTTCATGTGTGGCTGCCTGACGCTATGGAAGGGCCCACGCCTGTGTCCGCGCTGATCCACGCGGCTACAATGGTTACGGCCGGTGTTTTCATGGTAGCCCGGTGCAATCCGCTTTTTGTTCTTTCGCCTGTTGCCATGAACACTGTGGCAGTGGTCGGGGGAGTAACGGCGATATTCGCGGCCACTATTGCGCTCGTTCAAAATGACATAAAGCGCGTTATAGCGTATTCAACAGTGAGCCAGCTGGGCTATATGTTCCTTGCCCTTGGCATGGGCGCCTTTTCAGCCGCGATATTCCATCTCTACACTCACGCGTATTTTAAGGCCCTTTTGTTTCTTGCTTCAGGAAGTGTTATTCATGCCCTCCATCATGCCAAACATGATGATGAGCAGAATATGCAGAAGATGGGCGGATTGAGAAAGTATATGCCAATAACTTATCTGGTGTTCATTCTTGCCACATTGAGCATTACCGGTATCCCGGGCCTTGCGGGCTTTTTCAGCAAGGACGAGATACTGTGGAGGGCGTATATGGGCGGGAACCTCGGTAAGTTCCTCTGGTTCCTGGGTACTACCGCGGCGCTTTTAACCGCGTTCTATTCCTGGAGACTCATATACATGACTTTCCACGGTAAATTCCGCGGAACACAGGAATCGGAGCGTCACCTTCGTGAGTCATCACCGGTTATAACAGTGCCGTTAATGTTTCTTGCGGTCGGCGCGGTCGCTGCCGGTTGGGTGGGTATTCCGCCGCTGTTTATGGAGCATGGTGACAGGATCGGGGCGTTCCTTGCGCCTGTGCTCGGGCATTCTGAAGGGCACGGCACGCACGCGGAAGAGTTCATGGTGCTGGGAGCATCAATAGCCGTTGCCCTTGGGGGTTGGTTCATTGCTCACAGAATGTATATAAAGAGGCCTGAACTGCCGCAAAAGATCATGGATAAATTCCAGCCGGTTCACCGGCTTTTATTCAACAAATACTGGGTGGATGAGCTTTATGATAAAACCATTGTGCAGCCGCTTCTGAAAGGCTCTGAGAAAGTGATCCTCGGCATTGTTGACGCGAAGATAATCGAGGGTGTTGTGAACGGGGTCCCCGCGTTGATAGGCGCTTTCAGCCGGAGGTTAAGGCGGATACAGACGGGGATCTTCTCCTATTACGGACTTGTAATGGCGCTTGGAGCGCTTATAATAATCGGAACTATGATTTTTTTGAAATAGCAAAATGGAAGAAATAATTTTAAATAAACTTTCTTATCCGATACTTTCGCTGATAGTATTTCTGCCTGTTCTCGGCGCGTTGCTCATTATGTTCCTGAAGAAGGCAAGACATATAAGATGGGCCACCCTTTTTGTGACCATTGCTGCTTTCATTGCCGCGCTGCCCCTGTGGAGCCACTTTGATAAGACCACTTATAAGATGCAGTTTGTTGAACTGTACCACTGGATCCCTTCAATGGGAATAAACTATTTCATAGGAATAGACGGCATAAGCGTTTTGTTCATCTTTCTAACTCTTCTGCTCGGCGTGCTCTCAGTGCTTGTGTCTTTCAGGTCGATCGAAACAAAGGTCAAAGAGTTCCATATGAGCATCCTGGTAATGGAAACGGCGATACTTGGGGTGTTTGTCTCTCTTGATTTCCTGCTGTTCTATATCTTCTGGGAAACCATGCTTATCCCCATGTTTCTCCTTATAGGAGTATGGGGAGGGTCGAACAGGGTTTATGCCGCCATAAAGTTTTTCCTTTATACGCTTGTAGGAAGCCTTTTGATGCTGGTCGGTATTGTTGTGGCTTATTTTTACGGAGGCCAGACGCTCAACATACTGGCGCTCAGCAGTGTACAGTATCCGCTGCACATACAGGTCTGGCTCTTTATGGCGTTCTTTGCCGCTTTTGCCGTGAAGGTCCCCATGTTCCCGGTGCATACATGGCTGCCTGACGCCCATACAGAGGCGCCTACAGCAGGCAGTGTCATACTTGCGGGTGTGCTGATCAAAATGGGGGCGTACGGATTCCTGCGATTCTCCATGCCCATGTTCCCTGACGCGACCGTATTGTTTGCCTGGCCCATACTTATCCTTTCCATCATAGCCATTATTTACGGGGCGGTGATCTGCCTTGCGCAGAAGGACTTTAAGCGTCTTATCGCCTATTCCAGCGTCAGCCATATGGGTTTTGTCACTCTGGGGCTTTTTGCCCTTAATTCACAGGGCCTTGAGGGCGGAATACTGCAGATGGTGAACCACGGCATAATTACCGGCGCCCTGTTTTTGATGGTCGGGATCATTTACGAAAGAACACATACAAGGGTGATAGCTGATTACGGCGGCATTGCCCATGCTGTGCCGTGGTATGCGGGTATTTTTATGATATTTACGTTGGCTTCAATAGGACTGCCGGGCACAAACGGTTTTATCGGGGAGTTCCTTATAATATTAGGGGCGTTCAAAGCGCACATGATCATCGGTGTGCTGTCCGCGCTGGGAATAATAATCGGAGCGGCTTACATGCTCAGGCTTTATCAGCAGGTATTTTTTGAAAAACTCAACTCTTCGTATGAGAACCATCCCCTGCCGGACCTGAACTTGAGGGAGGTTATAACCCTGCTTCCCCTGATCGTCCTGGTCTTCTGGATAGGGTTTTATCCCGAAACGTTTTTAAGCTATATGCATTTATCAGTAGAGAACCTTATTCAACAGGTAAACGCGGGCTCAGGCGGCAGGCACCTGCTGGCTGAATATATCAAGATATTCCGGGGAGCGTTCTAAATATGGTCAACCTTTATAATATCAGACTCCTGTCACCTGAGATCATCCTGGTTATGGTGGCATTAATGCTGCTTTTACTGGACCTGATGGTCAGGAGAAAAGAGATCATCGCGTATGCCGGGCTTGCCGGCGTGTTTATTTCCGCCTATGTGAACTTCAGGCTGGTCGCCCTTGGCTGGAGCGATACAAGCCTTGTGGGCATGTTCATGTTTGACGGATACGCCAATTTCTTTAAACTGATCTTCTACATCAATCTTGCTCTTACGATCTTGATATCGCTCAGATATACGGTCATTGAAAGGGGAGCACTGGGGGCATATTATTCCCTTCTTTTCTTTGCCACGGCAGGCATGATGCTGATGGCAGGGGCCACTGATCTTATCACACTTTACATGGGGCTTGAACTGATGGCCCTGTCCACTTATGTGCTGGCAGGCATAATCAGAAAGGAGCTCCGCTCAAGCGAGGCGGCCATTAAATACTTTTTCCTGGGAGCGTTCTCATCGGCAATTCTTCTCTATGGGATATCCCTGTCATACGGGCTGACCGGTTCTACGAACTTAAAAGAGATAGCCGCCGCGCTTTATAAGCTGAACCTCATTGATAACCCTATTACTGTCCTTGGCCTGATATTTTTTATTGTGGCGTTCGGCTTTAAGATAGCGCTTGTGCCGTTTCATATGTGGGCTCCTGATGTTTATGAGGGAGCGCCGACTCCTGTTACGGCCTTTATGTCAATAGGCCCGAAGGCGGCAGGGTTTGCGGTTATGGGAAGGGTCCTTTTTGAGGCCTTCGGAAGTCTTCAGGCAGAATGGTCATATATTTTGATGGTGCTGGCTGTGCTGACAATGGCGACTGGTAGCATAATCGCGCTTGCCCAGACAAATATAAAGAGAATGCTTGCGTACTCATCGATCGCTCACGCCGGCTATGCCCTGCTCGGTATTATTGCCGGCACTGACGGCGGTCTGTCAAGCATGATGAACTACATGTTTATCTATATCTTTATGAATATCGGCGCGTTCGCTATTGTGATCATGCTCAGAAGCGAGGGGGTTAAGGGTGAGAACCTCGAGGACTATGCGGGACTCGCAAAGAGTCATCCGGTAACATCGGCACTGATGCTTGTTTTTATGTTCTCGCTTGCAGGTATTCCCCCGACAGCAGGTTTTATAGCCAAGTTCTATGTCTTTGTGGAGGCTGTCAGGGCTGATAATGTGACCCTTGTAGTTATAGCGGTTTTGTTCAGTATGGTCTCCGCGTTCTTTTATTTAAGAGTGGTCGTATATATGTATATGAAGGAGCCAAAAGAAGAGGCAGTTGTTACAACGTCTGTTCCCATGAGCATAGCCCTTGCCATTACAACTGTAATGATCCTTTTTATAGGTGTTTATCCCTTCTATCTCCTGAGTTTTGTAAAGCAGTCGATCCTGGGCTAAAGGCCTGATATTTTCGCGGTTTTTCAATGGGTTAAAAAGTTTCCGGGCTTTTGGCCTGTTGTTTTTGATCTTATATTTTCAGAAAACACTTGACTAATTTCAAGTATTACGATATTTTACCTTATGCCTGAAAAACGTGTATCAGAAAGAGTCTTTAAAAGGCTGGAAGTTCAGTTCAGGACAATAGTAGAGAATACCGCCATAACAAGCAACCTCTCTGAATCAGGCCTGTTCATCAGGACCAAGAGGGGCATCCCCATGGGCAGTATTCTTGATATTAAACTTAACCTGCCGGGCTTAAAAGAGATACATCTTACCGGAAAGGTCGTCAGAAGCATGAAGACGGTTGCCGGGCTTCTTGGCGAGTCAAAGAGCGGCATGGGAGTTCATCTGATAGACCCTCCCGCTGATTATACAGACTATGTCCAGTCTCTTATTTCATAGAGACTGATACGGTTTTTCCCTGCCTGTTTGTCCTGAGCCTGGACTTCGACCGAGCTCAGTCGTGGTCTCGAAGGTGTTTGATTCCCCGCTTCACGTTTTTTATCCGATTGTGGTAGTATTTCCCGGATGGATCCGGTCTTTATCCGCCTTCGCAGAAAACCACGTGTTTACCCGTGGATGACCGTCCTCCGCAGAGGCAGGGCGTCTGCTTCGGAGGATGGAAATAAGAATATAATGCTTCGGCGAGATGTCACTTGGCGGGTAATAAGATATATCGCGGGCCTGCCCGCCTATGGCGAGGCTTACCCGCGGGTTCCATAATAAAGGCTAAATTAATTATAATGGAATATCGCCTGATTAGCCTGGAAGCTCGTAAGCCTGCCTCTACCTACGGCAGACAGGTGCCGGCAGGCAGGCCTGGAAGAACGAAAGTTGTTTTTTGCTTTTATCCGATTAACGAATAACGAGTTACGATTAACTGTAGTTATATGCCGAAGTGGTGGAATTTGCCTGTCCCGTTGTTTTGGTGCGTCAGCACCATACGGGAGTAGATTTACCCGCCAATTAGTACGGGCGGGCACGTAAGCTTAAAGTTTGAATATTTACATAAAATGCCGAAGTGGTGGAATTTGGTAGACACGTACGCTTGAGGGGCGTATGGGGCAACCTGTGCGGGTTCGAGTCCCGCCTTCGGCACCACGCTTAGCGTGGTTGACGGGGACGCTGAGCGTCCCACCACACAATATATTAATATTTATGTATTATGTTTATATTTTATACAGTAAAAAAGATGGGAAATTATATGTTGGTTCAACACCAGAACTGAAAAAACGCATTGAGAAACATAACAAAGGTTATGTAGCGGCAACAAAAAATCGTCGTCCCTTATCACTTATTTATTATGAATCATATATCAGTGAGCGCGACGCTAAGCGTCGAGAAATATTTCTAAAGGGAGGGAAAGGACACGCTGAATTAAAAATACAGATAGAAGATACTTTTAAAAAGATTAAATATAAATATAGTTAACTTGAGCTTGAACTGTTACGCTTAGCGTGGTTGACGGGGACGCTGAGCGTCCCACCATTATACTTTGCCCTTAATATCCTATTTTATTTCTAACCCAACCATACACTCTCTCCGCATCTTTAAGGATTGATTCTGCCTCTTTCTGATAGACCAGTCTCTGTTCATACTCAGCTAAGTTCTTTTTGGCTAAAACCCTTAAGACCTGTCTTTTGACTTTAGCAAATTCCACTTCCTTAATATTTGTCTTTGACATCAGGTCTATGACCTCTTCGTGTCTTTCTCCAGATGACCTTAGCCCCAGATAAAAGACGGTCAAGGCATCACAGGAGGATATTACAGTATGGACAGAGTTTATGGCGGAGGCATTCCATCGTCCTTTATCTAAAGCCTCTTTTGCTGTCTGAATATAGACTGATCTGCCTTCTTTAGTTTTTGACACTTTATCGACCCTTGTAGTTCTCATAGCTTGCCCATCACTCTAATGCCCTTTTTTAAGGCATTCTTAATAAAGGGCTTATTCTTCTTTCTATTTAGTTCATCTTCAGTCAGAATATGGGGGACGATAGCATTTCCAAAAACCTTTGAGACCTTATCCTGAAGGGATATTATCTTTTTTTCAGTTGCCTTTTTGTTGCGGCAGACAATGAGGAGGTCTATATCGCTCTCAGGCTTCTCCTTTCCATTGACAAGACTGCCATACAAGATGACTGACAGGGTATTCTTCAGATCCTTTTTTATAAGCCTGATCAGGTTAGCCAAGATACCTTTCTCAGCCTCAAACACCAGTAAGCAGTTCTTTACAAAATAGCTTTCCGGATTGAGGGTATAGACATTTGCCCTTCCTATTACTTTCATCCATAGGATATTAGAGCTCACTAAATCTTTGATAGCATAGTTGACAGGAGACTGACACCTTTTGATATAATCTGCCAATTCTCTCTCTGTAAACTCTTTGGTCCTGTGTTTATAAAAGGCCCTGAGGATGTCAAGCTTTACCCTTGAGGAAAGAATGTCATCCAGGAAATTATGGAATTTCATCTTGATCGCCAATTTTATCTAAAATTATATCATTTGACCTAATTTTGGGTTAATATAAGTTTATCAAAATTGCAAGCGGATACCCCCTGAGCAGGGCAGGGCTGGATTGTTAGATAATTTATTTAAGTCCCATCTGTTTTCTGATTAATTCGCAGAGGCTGTCCCTGATTTCCTGATGACGAGGTATTGGCGCTTTCTTTCCATTTTTAGGATTTACATAGATATCATGGTTGCTGCCGTGGCGTTTGAGGAAACAACCGGCCTGCACAAGCTTGCGGATAAAACCTCGCCGCTTCACACTTCTACTGATACTTCTTTTTTGTGAACTTTGACATGAGGAACTGCTTCCTCATCTTCCATCATAAGCTGATATGCTTCCTTTATATTGCGCTCCAGTTCTTCTAATGTCTCGCCTTGACTGAAAACTCCTGGAATTTCCTTCAGTCTGCCGACATACCAGCTATCGTCTATCCAATATTCAAGTGTAAAGTGTCGTAACATTTATAAAACCTCCCTGTTATCGGGTCTTTTTTCATTATATCATTTTTGCAGATATTTCCATGGACGCCTTACTAAATATTTAAATAATTGTGAATCGGCTCGCATGTCTCGCCGCAACTTCTCGCCGTCGCGAAGCCTCGCTATGGCGGAACACGGCAGCGAAGGAGGAAACCACATTTAAGCCTGTCTCGCAGTTAAAGCTAAGCTTTATACTACTCGGGGTAAAAGAAAAATTTTTCATTTTTATTTTGAATATTCTTATAATGATTATAAGTTCCTATCTATATCTGCCTTGCTTTTTTAGAAGTTTCACCATTTCTTTCTTATCCTGCATTTCAGCCAGTTGCAATGGAGTATATTGACCATCAATTAACAAAGTATCATCCGCTCCATATAAAAGGAGTATCTCGACAGTTTCCTTATCACCCCCTAAAATAGCTGCATGGAGTGGTGTGATATTCTCTACAGCACGTGCATTGACATTTGCCCCATTTGTCAGTAACACTACAATCTCATTAAACCCCTTATTAGCTGCTATGTGAAGCGGCGTATTCAGCTCTTCTTTATCTTGGGGATCGATATAGGCTCCATTAGATAGAAGTAACTCTACCATTTTCCATGACAGCAGCGTGAAGTGGAGTAAAACCTTTCGGAGTGCTAGCGTTAACGTCTTTGCCTTTTTTAATAAGATTTTCAACAGCAAGCAAATCGCCCTTCATAGCCGCAACATGTAATGATTCTTTTGCGCTTAAACCAATTTGGAAGGCGAAATAAGATAATATACCTATTACTACTAGGAGACCAATTAACCATGCTATTTTTTTACGATTAGTCCGAAGTTTTTTACCACAACTGGGACACTTTTTATAGTTTTGCTCAACTAATATCTGTTTTCCACATGAACCACACATTATATAAGGTATATCGTCCTTAGCATCTTTTGCTTTTGGATCTCCTAAAATATTATCAAACACCGTATCGGTTGGCTTTTTTAACGCTTTACCTGAAATCAATGCGTATATTCCAAAAATTATGAGTAACGCAGGCAGACCAATAACAAGGTGGTCAAAAATATTGGGGTGGGATAGTGATTGATATTCTGGTAAGTAAGATGGCCACCGTATAATTGCATATCCTCCCCCTACTATAACCATTGCTATGCCGCCAAGACGATTGCGTAGCATTCGTTTGCGTTGCACCTCTTTTATCAGCCCTATGTTCGGTTCGTCAAAATTATATCCGCATTGGCATATTGCTTGAGTCATTTCCATAATTCTTTTACAGTTAGGGCAAAATTTTTCCTTTTCTTTTATAATCTTAAGCTTTCTCGATTCAAGTCTTTTTGCATCTTCTATAATTTTAGATGCCCACTTAGCTTGTCTGCTAGTAGGGTATTTATTAATGAATCGTTCACCTAATGCAATAGTCTTCTCTTTTTTCCCGGTATCAAGTAATGTGGCAAGAGTAGTATAGGCTTTTTCAGGCCCCGTGCTTATAATATTCTCCAATTCATCCTCATTGATTTCACTCTCTCCCAGATTTTTCCCACAATTTGGACACTCTAAATCATTAATCCCAACATTTGATTTACAGAACGCACATCTGAATTCGTAATTTTCATTGTCCTTATTTTTTCCAATGGGTTGAATATCAGGTGATTTAGTGGGAAGTTTCATTTTCTCATTGCTCAACCATTCGCCGCAATGTTTGCATTTTATTGCATCATCTTGTATTCCCTCGGCACAAAAAGGACATTTTTTCACGATTGAGTCCTCCTTATTTTGTTATCGTCTAACGCTCAGGCTAAGCTGCGGGCACTCTGGAAGTTCGGCAGGTGATCCGTCAGCTTCAGCCTCTTGTTAGGCCCTTGAAATAATTAAGAAATATTTGCCATTATAATTTTGTACTCTCCACCCTTTGAAGGCCCTTTTTTGTTATTGAATAACGTCCTCTTGACTTCCAAATTAATTCGCCTGACTGGCATAAATTTGTTATGTGGCTTCTTACTTGGTGTTGAAAAGCCGTCCTGCCGCCCCATACAGTTTCTCGTAGATGATCTTTTGTAAGATCTATGAAGCGATCGATGTTCTTGTAAATTTGACTCAATTTTGCATCTCCATTGAGTTCTTTAATGCATCGAAGGATACTGATTTCCCATACGTTCATAGGTTTATCCTTTCTCTATCAATGGGCCTAATGCAGCGCAGGGGCAACCAACCTTTGCAAAAAATCGCAGAGACCATTCCCTGTCGCCTCGATTTAATTGTTATGCGGTGCTATTTTAACACTTGATATTTTCCACGATATTTTGAGATATTTAATGCCTCTCCGTTTGGATCTAAAAGGAAGTATTCGCCCTGTCTACTGCGCACATTAAATTTAACCTGCCCCCCACTCCGACTAAGCGTTTTCCAAGTGGAGTTAAGTTCGGCAACAGGCAGGATGACATCATTTAGATTTCCTTCAAGATCACGACAAAGAAGAACCACGACATCTGTTGGTTCGTCCTTTAGGCCAAGAAACCATTTGTCTATCAAATTAGGGCGGTCAATCTCATTTGCAAAAGCAATGCCCACAGATTGACCGCTTTTAGTATAGTACCTTTTATTGTGGCCATTTAATAGAATGCCCTTTGAGGAAAGCATGCTGACCCATCCACGACGCGCTTTTGAACCTTCTAGCTTTGGGGACATTTTGATTTTAGGTGTTGAGATAAGGGATTGTTCTGTTAAGTCAATATCCCGAGCATGCCACAGAGTATCCATGAAGTTTTTTACTCGAGAGGTCAAGTCTGAGGATTCTTGAATAAATTTCTCGCACTGCTCAGCCGCTTTGCTCCAGTTGCTAAGTGCACTTATGTCAGCATCTTGCACTGATAATTTTACTTTTTCGAGAATTTTTGCCTTTACGTCTGGTAATTCTTGGATTGAACACATATCATTCTCCTTTCCAATTGAAAGTATGGCAACATTGCCTAACTAATAATACAGTATTGCCATTCAAAAGTCAAGGAAATATTGCTTTGCTTAGCTATATTACTTCAATCTTTATTTTGTGCAAGTGATTATATAGTTTTTCTATATTTTAGCGAATTTGGGTGATGAAATAACAGACTTTTCTTGATATTGCCCTTTTCTTATGCTTAACCTTCTGTATAACACGCGTTTGGGAATGATATCAAGAAAACCGTATAAATACACACGCTATAGTTTCTTGACGCTTCATTGTCAGTATAAGTATAATATTTCAAAGAAAAAAAATAATATTTAAAAAGAATTTGCCGCCAAACCCCAATAGTAGAATTTCTTCCATTCACTACGGGGCAAGGAAAAACTTGTCCTTCGACAGACACCGAACGCAGTGAAATGGGGTCGAACTATTTTTAATATTCGGCACCACGCTAAGCGTGGTTAAAAGGAACGCTAAGCGTTCCACCAAAGCTAAGCGTCCCACCATTGGTTTCTTTATAATTTAAGAGCTTGCAGAAATGCACACCTGATTACTCCTTGACTGTGGCTTGATATTAAGCCCCGGTTTATGATATATAGATAAACCACCAATTCTTTAGTATAATATTAAGTAGGAGCGGGATTATGACTAACCTGGAGAAAGAGTTTCAGTATTATATCGATAATCAGGAAGATCTTGTCCAGAAGCATAAAGGTAAGTTTCTGGTTATCAAGGGGCAGGAGATAATTGGTATTTATGATTCGGAGATGGAAGCCATAGAGGAAACATCAAAGAATCATGAGTTGGGCACATTCCTTGTTCAAAAATGTGAGCCTGGCAGCGAAAGCTACACTCAGACCTACCATTCACGAGTAGCTTTCTAAATGTCTCCCACGATAAAGGTTCATTCTTTTACAGCAGATCGCCAGGGAATAGTTAATGTTCTTAAAACGAAAGTTTCTGTATCGATAGGAGTTGACCCATCCAAAACATCAGTACTGCCTTCCCCAAAAGAATTCGTTGCCATTTGGGATACCGGAGCAACTATTGAGACATGCATAACTAATGTCCTATACTCATTTAATTCTGTCATTCCGGCTTGTCCGGAATCGTTCCCTATGAAGGATTCCCGACGCGCTTTGCTTGCGGGAATGACGATATTGCGGACATTGCTTTTGCGTTATTCAATAACTCTGTCATCACAAAGGAAGTAGTAAATGAGTGCGGGCTAAAGCCAATAGGCATGGTGCAGGTTCATCATGCCAATGGCGTTGCGACGCAGCCTGTTTACATTGTTAATATTTCTCTTCCCAATAAAGTCGAGTTTTATCACGTAAGAGTGACTGAAGGCACCTTAAAAGGGTGTGATGTTTTAGTTGGGATGGATATTATTTGCGCGGGAGATTTTGCGGTAACTAATAAAGACGGGAAAACCACTTTTTCTTATAGATACCCATCTATTGAGCGTATCGACTTTGTGAAGCAGCGCCTGCCAGGATCACCTATCAACAAGCCGTTCCCAGTTAAAAAAATCGGACGGAATAATCCATGTCAATGCGGAAGCGGTAAGAAGTACAAGAAGTGTTGTGGTACGTAAATGTATGGTAATAGAAAAAATTACTTTTTTTATGTGGCAAATAGTTGGAAAAATAAAAAGGCTCATCATGATTGCTTAATCCCACCACAAG
>BDTR01000021.1 GCA_002897775.1 bacterium BMS3Bbin08
TCTTACGGTCACTCAGATTTATGTCCTCACCTTGCAGGGCATTATGCATTTTTTTTGTAATACTGAAGAAGTCGGGAGACCCCTGTATCAGTCTCCAGCCAGTCTTAATTCCCAGACCGTTCATGAGAAGTGTTAATGACGACAAGAGTTCTGACACGCCGCCTCCGTAATACGTTGAATTCACATTAACGACATGTAGGTCATTAAGCGGTTTTGCCTTCTTAAGTATACGCTCAACCGTTTCAGCTCCTGCATATTGCTCATAATCTTCTATCTGTATGATTTTCTGGTCTTTTTTCATGTGTCGATCCAATCTCTTTTGGTGAAATTGGTTTCAGTTATAATTTATAATGAAAATCTTAACAATACAAGCGATATTTGATTTAATCCCGCCCCCTGCCGAAAATACGCAGAAACATCAGGAAAAGGTTTATGAAATCCAGGTATAAAGCCAACGCCCCGGCCACTGCGATTTTTGCCATACTGCTCATTGTCCGCTGCGCCCATGTTTTCTCCTAACCGCCGGATTTTCCGGGTATCGTAAGCCGTGAGTCCTGCAAAGATACCAACTCCGATATAACTTACAAGCCAGTCAACTGCCGGATTGCGCCAAAATATATTCACTACCGAGGCAATAATAATGCCGATAAGCCCCATGAACAGATATTTCCCCCAGGAAGTCAGGTCCGTCTTTGTAAAATAGCCGTACGCGCTCATCGCTCCAAAGGTAAGACCGGTAACAAAAAAAAGTGGAAGCAATGGAGCTTGAAGTATAAACCAGGAAAATTGAAGAGAGGGTAAGTCCGTTTATAAAAGAAAATACAAGGAATAACCCGGAAGCAGTAGAGGCGGTCATTCTGTTCATCCCCCCGGATATTGCAAATACCAGACCTAACTCCGCGATAAATAAAATCCATATCGTGAAAGAGTTGCCAAAGATCATTTGCTGGATGCTTAAGCTGTGACTGGCAAAATAAGCTGTGATACCCGATATGCATAAACCCGGCATCATCCAGTTATAAACAGAGCGCAGCAGCGTCTTTTCCTGTGTTTTACTTGGAGATCGCTGATAATAAGCTTCTTCATGCATGTTTAATCCTCCTTCTTAAAACACTTATATATCACGTATCAACTGCCTCAGATCTGCCTTTACTTTCTCATAATGCATCCTGGCAGCAGCTTCTTTGCTGTGAATCTTCGCCTTGAGAACATCAATTTCCTGTTCTATCGCTGCAATCTTATTCATAACCGATTCGTCCACAATCTCTAAAGGGGTCGTTCAACTATGTATTCCTCGTTGGACACCGGTTTCTTCATAATATCTCTCAGAATTTCTTTATGGTTTATCCTTAATTCAGAATTCCACCGGCTCAGGTTCCTTCTTTACCATAAGAATGGAACAGGGCATCCTTCTAATAATCTCTTTATTGCTGCGACCGAAAAGAAACTGTTCCAGATGACCCTCCTCATGGGCAAGCATAATGATGAGGTCTATATTTTCTTCTTTGACAACCTTTACAATCTCCTCTGTAGGCTCTCCCTCTCTGATCAATTCTTTTATAGACTGCCCTTTCGTTTTCTCGAGATTTATAATTGTATCCAGGTCCTCTTTTGCGTCCCGTAGAATTCTCCTGTATTCCTCCTCCAGAGACGGCATCGGCAGATTCCATCCCTCAAGTGAAAAAGGATCATGAATCACATGAATAACATAGAGTTCAGATCCATACTTCCGGGATAGCGAAACTCCATAATGAACTGCTTTCCGGCAGTATTTAGTCATCCTGCTTATGACAAGAATTCGTTTAATATCTTCCATAGCTTGTCTCCTCAATTGCGATTCTGTTTAATGGTTTGTCATATTAATATACCTGCCGCCAAAATGAGAGCTGTCTTTTTCTCCATGTTCTTACCTCCTTATTTTATGGTCTCTTGCAATACAGGAGTTGTTCTCTTTTGTGAATCCTGATTGCGATACCGCAGGGCGTTTACCATGCGGGTAACCGAAAAAGGACATACGGCAAAACCGTATGGCATGACAATTATTAACAATATTACCTCAAACGTTATGAACTGTTGTCTCGGTCGCTTTTGTTGCCACCAGTATCTTGCGGGCATGTTCAACTTCCTCACCTGTGCCGTGGGCAACCAGCAGGAATTTATTAGACTTGAGAGACGTCTCATATTTCAGGATGCTGTCTTTCGGTATTCCGATACTGTAAAGTCCCGCGCCAACAGCGCTCAATCCACCAATGACAACAGCTCCTTCAAGCGCGCCAATAATCCACGATACCAGCGGACCGCCTACAACGATCGGACCAAACCCGGGAATAAAAAAGAATGCGGACCCAAACAGAAGCCCCCAGAATCCTCCCCAGAATGCTCCAAGCTTGCCCCAGTATTTAACACGGTCTCCGGTATTGTAGTAACCTACCACATGTTCCTCTGAGTGATAGTCCTTACCCATAATGGACAGTTTTTTCATGTCGAATCCGGATTTCTGCAGCTCTCTGATTGCATCTTCCGCCTCGGTGTGGGTGTTGAAGATAGAGACAGCTGAATTTTGTTTCTCAAACATAATCCCCCTCCTTTTAAAGGTTTTTTTGATTTCAACGTCTTAAAAGATGCTTTAAATATAAACTCTTATACCCTCGCACTTCTGCTACTTAAGTTACAGTGTGCGAAAATTTATCGAAAAATTGCTCGTCGGATTCCTGTCCTTTTAATGCATATGAAATCTTTAAATTATCCTCAGTAATCCGGGGATTGCTGCGCCTATTAAGACTGCTGACGCATTAGGATATACTCTGCAACCATTCAATCGGGTCAACTTTATAGAAGCTTTTGAGTTCCGCATAAAGATCAGGCTCTTTTTTCTTCAGTTGTTCCGGTTTCTCGAAAAATGTCTCGGTAGCGACAGCAAAAAATTCTGCCGGGTTAGTTGCCCCATAGTCATCCATAACACTTTTTTTATGGTGTTCCATATTGAACCGCAGTTGTTCATATTCCCTGTTCATAATACGAGCCCAGGTTGCATAGCTCGACCGTTTTTCAAGGATCGGAGCGCCATCTGATATTCCATCCTCCTGATCCAACTGATGGGCAAATTCGTGAAGTACTACATTGTGACCATTTTTGGAATTTACCGCTCCCTGCTTCACATGATCCCAGGCAAGAACCACCGACCCATGCTGCCAGGATTCTCCGGCACGAACCGTCTGTAGATCAATATGCGTCCCTCCTCCGACAGGGGTCTTCTGTTGAGCCACATAAGCTCCGGGATACACAAGAATGGAGAAAAGTCCGGGATAGTCCCTGTTTTTTCGATTCAGCAATAACATGGAGGCCTCCGCTGCTATGGTGACTTTCATCTCATCGGTTATTTTCAATCCCCCTAACCCTTCAAAATGTTTTTCAGCTGTAAATATCCTGATATCGTTATGGAGCTGTTCCTTTAATTCATCAGGAAGGTGCCGATAGAGGGTCACATTCCGCTCCAGAATCTTTTCCCATTCGGCAGGAAACGGCAAAACCGCCAGTTGTTTGAGTTTCCAATTACGAAAAGCCCGTTTCCCAGCCATGAATACCAGAACCAATGCCCCGGCCGCTATTGCTAAATCAAAAATTCCCAATGTTCATATCCCCGGCCAATTAATAATTCATTATGTGACGCTCCGCCACACAGATTCCAAGAACCTATTGATTCTTAATCAGATCTCTCAGTTGAGCCTTGATGTCTTCATAAACGATTTTAACAGCAATATCTTTTTTATAAGTATCTGCCTTCATTTCTTTCAGTTCTTTTTCAACCTCAATAAGCTGGGTTTTTGTCGCGTCATCCGCACCCGGCATGGATTTGGGTATATACTTCAATGCCTTACCAATCTCAGTCCGTGCCTTATCGGGTTCACCGGCCGTGAGTTGATATGTTTCAGCATAAGCAACATGCAGCTTGATATCTATTATATTTGTTTTGACAGCGCTGCTGGAGCCCGTTTTCTGCCATCCCATTGAAACCATTTCCACGCCGCGTTCAGAGAGGGCTTTAGTCCGTTCCCACATGTTTTTGATATGTGCCTCAATCTGCTCTCCGCCTTTATCGAGCCTTCCCTCTGCTGTTTCAATTTCTTTCAACAGCTCTTTAGCTGCAGTCCTGGTTTTGGCATCCCCGCTTTTAACCGCTTTTTCTAAAGATGTCTTTGCCTTTTTCAACTCATTTTTTGTAGCAGTCAATTCTCCGGCAGCATAATTTTTCATTGCCTTCCACAGGCTTTTCTTTGCCTGTGTGACAGGGGCTTCTACCACCGATGCAATAAAATATACGCCGTGTTCAGCCGCCCTGAGTTCTTTTTCAGCCAGATCCGGTTTATTTTGTGCCAGATAGCCCTGCGCGGCAATGACATGTTTTTCCGTTGAAGCAAGGGGCAGGTCTGTTTCCGTGTAGATTAATGCTTCATCTGCCAGTTTCAGTTCCTCTTTTGCCTTTTCCCTGTTTCCCTGTTTCAGGTTCTTTTTTGCCCTGTCAATGTGTCGTCTGGATTTTTCCACAGGGACGAAGTCTTCTATTTCATCCAGCGATGCATAGATTGGAATTAAATCCGGCATAACTTCTTCAGTGTCCTCATAAGAAAGATGTTTTTTTGCCACCCAGATCCGGTCCTTGACCAGGGTAATGGGCCGTGCCTCCCTGATAATGCCGATCAGCCAACGGGCCTGTTTGACAGCCTTTATAGCCCGGTCAATTTTCTTATCATGGATGTCGCCCCGCGCCTGCACAATGTGGCGCAGAACTTTGAGGGCTGCCGAGGATATGATGTCTTCATCCCCGGGAGTGACCGTTCTGACAGGTGTGGCAGTAATCTCTTCCTCAATGGTTTTGGAAAAAACAGTACTCGTAAATATGAAAGTTGCTGTTAATATACCTGCTGCAAAGATGAGCGCTATCTTTTTCTCCATGATTATACCTCCTTTTATTTTATGGACTCTTACAATACAGGATATGTTAAGCCCCTTTTTTTAAAAATAAACCCTTATACCCCCTCACTTCTGCTACTTTAGTTACATAACTTTGAAAATTTATCAAAAAGTCGCTTCAGGTATCTATATATTTCCAGAGAATTACAATATTTAATCAGGATAGTAATTGAGAAAAAAATGCCTATGGAAGATTATGAAAAAGAGTTCAACAGCTAACCTGTATTCTTTGTGTTTAAGCCCACATGGTGTTCAATCTTCTCTACAAGTGCGTGCAAATCCTTGACCTCCACGCTTCCCCTGTGGGCGTCAATAATCCCTTACATAGTAATGCCTTTTCCGGAATCTACACTATCCAATTATTTATATATATGAATTGTCAAATAAATTGATAAAAAATCATATATTAATAATTTTCACATAGCAGTTCATAATATGCCTGAGAATGTGCGCACGCCGGGCATTCATCGGGCGCTTCTTCCCCCTCGTGGACATATCCGCAATTCCGGCATTTCCACTTAACTACTGAATCCTTTTTGAACACCCCGCCCTCTCTTACATTCTTCAATAGTTTCCTGTACCGCTTTTCGTGCTCTTCTTCCACTTCCGCAATTTCCTTAAATACACCTGCTGCCTCATCAAAGCCTTCTTCCCTGGCAGTTTCTTCCGCTTCCCTGTAAAGTTTAGTCCATTCTAAGGTTCTCCCCTGTAGCTGCGGCTCCCAGATTAGCTCCGGTATCACCGATGGTCCCTGCCGGATAAGCTGCTGTAATTTCCAGATCTCCGCCTTCCAGGAATTTAAAGAACCTCTTGGCGTGCTCTTTTTCATTTTCAGCGGTCTCAAGGAAAATTGCCGCTATCTGCTCAAAGCCGGCCTTTTTTGCAACTGAAGCAAAATAAGTATAACGGTTTCTTGCCTGTGACTCTCCGGCAAAACTTGCCAGCAGATTTTTTTCAGTCTTTGTTCCCTTAACTGATTTTTCCATTTGCCATAACCTCCTTTTTGGTTCTCTATCCGATAATTTGATAAAAATATTATACTCTTACCTCTCATGTTCTTCAGTAAGATAGTTGGAATGCGGGCTTTCACCTGCCACCGGATGTTTCATTTTTTATCCCGCCTGATTAAATAGTAACCGAGAGAAAGTGCGAGGATGATCGCCGCTATCCCTATCAAAGTAAGACTCGGAAGCTCATTTACGTCCAGGATCACCACTTTTCTGCCCACGGCTATCATAGCAACCATGAACACGACTTCAACATGAATAACATTTTTTTGGAGATATATTTTAATCATCTCCAGCAACTCGATTCCGATCAGCACCAGTAAGAACAGTCCGAATATTTCGAGGAGTTCTGCAATTTGAAGCAGTAAAACAGGCGGCGTCATGATGTCCTTGATAATTATCCATCCGAGTTCGACTGTTGAAAGAAACACGACTGTGGTCATCATGACAATAAGTGCAGTAATGATTATTCTTTCGAATTTCTTCAGATATTCAAGCATAAATATCCTCCTCTTCCTCGTTTCTTCACTGTAGTTTAATCGGCGTGACAAATCCGTCCGGTTTGAGTGTTAGAACTGAACAATCTACTTGTTGAAGAACCTTTTCTGCTGTGTTGCCGATTAAAAATCCTGCAATACCGCTGCGGCATACTGTGCCCATGACAATGAGCTCGATCCGCTTCCTTTTTGCCAGTGCAGGGATCAATCTTTCCGCACCGCCTTTTAATAAATGTATCTTGTCATTTGGGATCTCCGGCGCATATTTATCTGCAAGTTCGGCAATCCAGCTTTTATGCATTTCACGGGTTTTACGAACCAACCTGTCTACATCACTTTTACTCACTCTTGCGCGCCCTAACAGCATCATCTCAATGTATAGATCCCAGGCATGGACTACATGAAACTCGCTTCTTTCTAAACGGGCCATGGAAGTTGCCAGTTCCATGATCTTAAAATTAAGAGCGTTTTTTACTTCGTCAGAAGGGTCTGGATCTATAGCAGCCATTATCCTGGCGTATTTTTTACGATGTGTCGGCTTAATCACCCATACCGGACAGGGGCACTTGCGCATCAGGTGCATGGCGGTGCTGCCGAATAAAATCTCCTTAAGTCCACCTTTACCCCTTGCTGTTTTAATCACCAGGTCATGTTTGTTTCGCAACACTTCTCTAATAATCTCAAGAAATGGTGTTCCAATAAGGACTTTAGCAGTGACCTGAACTCCTTTATCCCTGATTGGCGCAATGATACGCTCAAGTTTTCTGCTCTGTTCCGCGATAGCAACCTCCTGGAGATCTGCAAGATGCATTGATGTGATCAATATTTGCATTTCCCGCGGCAATTCTTCAATAACTTCAACAACCTTCAACTTTGCCTTATTGTTCTTCGCAAGAGTCACTGCCCGCTTAAGAGCCGTTTCTTCCCAGCCCTTACCACCGGCAAGCAACAGGATATTCT
>BDTR01000022.1 GCA_002897775.1 bacterium BMS3Bbin08
ACTGAATGCACAACTTGAGAAGATCATAGACGAACAGACAGAGCCGTGGGGAGTAGAGGTTACACATGTTGAGGTAAAAAATGTCGACCTGCCGGAAACAATGCAGAGGGCGATTGCGCGACAGGCAGAGGCTGAAAGAGAAAGAAGGGCGAAAATTATTCATGCAAAGGGTGAACATCAGGCTGCTGAAGAACTCAAAAATGCAGCGGCAATAATTAGAACCGAACCCATAGCCCTGCAGCTCAGGTATCTTCAGACACTGGTGGAAGTGGCCACCGAAAGCAAGGCGACTGTAGTAGCTCCCATCCCGATACCTATAGATCTGATTAAACCGTTTATGGATATTTGTAAAAAAGGCGCTGAATAAGCGTGAGATTGCATCCTCGCCAATGCTTTTTGCAATGACGGAAAAGCGGCCTCATTACTTGTTTTTGTCATTGTGAGTGCAGCAGAGCAATCTCCCGGAAACTAATGAAAAAACTTGACAGAAGAGAATTTATCAAACTCGCCTCCGCAGCCGGAGGCGGATTCCTGATGCCTGACCCTCTGAAGGTGCTCAACGATGCAGTCGGCCAGTTACTTGGAACCAAAAAGAAGCCTGCAAGCGAATATTACCCTGAGCCTGTTACGGGCGCAAGGTTCGGGATGGTAATAGACCTTGGCAAGTGTATTGGATGCAGGCGGTGCATGTATGCCTGTAAGCGGGAAAACAACGTCCCTGATACCATTTCTCCTCCTTATATAATGGTGTTTGAAACCGAATCGGCTACGGGCGTAACAGGCCACTTCGCTTCTCCTGAAATGATGGGTAAGGGAACAACAATGTTTTACACAAAACTCCGTAAAGATAAATGGTACATGCCGGTGCAGTGTAACCACTGTGATAACGCCCCGTGTGTTCAGGTCTGCCCTACCGGGGCGTCATACAAAGATCCGGATGGTCTTGTGCTGATAGATTATGACAAATGCATAGGATGCAGGTACTGCATGACCGCATGTCCGTACGGCGCAAGGAGATTTAACTGGTGGGAACCCCATGTGTCTCGTGACCGCAGAAATCCCCTTGTTCCCATGCGCAGGCACGGTGTTGTGGAGAAATGCACCTTCTGCGTACACCGAACAAGAAGGGGCAAGTTCACACGATGCGTTGAAGTATGCCCTAATAAGGCAAGAACTTTTGGAAACTTTAACGATCCCGACAGCAAGGTCTCAAAATTAATTGAATCCGAAAGGAACTTCCGGCTCAAGGAAGGACTTAATACGGAGCCACGTATATGGTATCTGACAAAACCCAAAGAGAAGCGAATGAGGTGGTATCGTCCCCTGCCTCCTCCAAAAAATATCAGAGGTGTGAAGTCATGAAGAATGCGGGCAAATCATTTTACATCTTTATTGCGATATTGCTGGCATTTATAGGCTGGGGCGGTTTCAACTGGCTACGTTTTTTATCACACGGCCCCGGACTTACAGGCTCAAGCGACGTAGTGCCCTGGGGAATATATATATCCGGTCTGGCATACTTTATAGGCGTAAGCGCGGGCGCAACCATTGTCGGATTGTTGATACATGCCTTCGGGCGTCATGACTATGAGCCGGTGGGGATCCGCGCAATCCTTCTGGGACTGCTCTGTATCTTCGGCGCCACACAATTCGTATTGGTGGACCTCGGTGTCCCTTTCAGGGGTTTGAAGGTTCCTATCATCCTCCACAATCTGACATCACTCTTCCTTATTTCCTCATCAAGCTATTACGGATTTATGGCAATTTTGAGTGGGGAGCTCTATTTCTCAATAAAGGTAGCAACAGGGAAAGCGAGTGAGCGGGATAAAAAGATGGCAAAATGGCTGGGAATCATTGCAGTGCCTTATGCCCTATGGATAGTGCATGCCTTTACCGGATCAATCTTCGGAGTAGTCAAAGCCAGGGAAATGTGGAACACTCCCATGCTGCCTGTGCATTTTGTTATATCGGCCATTGCAAGCGGATTTGCCATGGTGATACTGGTGGCAGTCATAACCTCAAAAGTTGAAAAGAGGGATCTGTTGAGCAATGAGACCTTAAACCATATGGGAAAGATACTCGCCTTCTTTGTACTGTTAACCCTCTTCCTTGATTTTTTCGACTATTTTATCCTCAGGTATAGCGCTAAAAAAGAGGCAATGGAGGGATGGCACATACTGACAGGCAGATATCTCCCTATATTTCTGATAAATGAAGGCGGATTGATACTATCCTTACTAATACTGACATTTAAAAAGGGAAGAACAGCCAATGGGCTGTTATTAGCTACATCTATAATACAGGTGGCGATAATAGCATATCGTATCGACCTTGTATCAGTCGGACAGTTAGCCCCGTTATTTCCGGGTATGGGTGAGTTGTACTACCACCCGACACTTTCCGAGATATCAGTGGCGCTGGGATTAATAGCGCTGGTAATTCTTCTTTATGCGGTGCTGTCAAAGGTGCTTCCAATGGAAGAAACAGCTCCGGAACCGGTATATGCGTCAAGAGGTTTGGGAAAGACTTTGTGGAAGAAAAATAAAAAAAGATACATGGAGGTAAGAAATTGAACCAGTCACCGGATAAACCTAAAAGAGTCGGATACAGGAAAACGCCGGTTAAAAAGGAAAACTTTTTTGTCAGTTATTGGGGAATATGGGTGGTACTGGCGGTCTTGTTTATATTTTTAGCGATAAAAGTTACCGGGCATGCGCCTGGCAGCAATGGAGAGACAGAAGTTGCTGAAGCAGCCAGTCCCCCGGACTTCGGCGAACCCGGGTACTTGGGCTCAAAGAGGTGCAAGGACTGCCACTGGAGGGAATACGATGCATGGAAAAGCACATTGCACTCAAGGTCTTTGCAGGCAGCTAATGATTACACGGTCATAGGTGATTTCGAAAGAAACAACAGGCTGACCGTAAAAGTTACGGATAAGGCGCCGGGGTTGGCAGGCAGAGAGGTCACTAACAGGATGTATAGAAAAGACGGCAAGTTTTTTGTAAAGACCATCGGCCCTGACAAAGAGTTCAACGATTATGAAATTACAAACGTCATCGGCATTGGAGAGAAACAGAACTACATCACAATATTTCCCAACGGAGAAATGCATGTGCTTCCTGTCGGCTGGGATATTGAGAACAGGGCATGGGTTGACCTCAACGGTTTGAAAGAGAACTATCCCGGCAATGGCAACTACTGGAGCGATCCTGAAAATATATGGCAACTGAAGTGCGGGGGATGCCACGTTACCGGTATAAAAGTGAACTATGACAAGGAGAATGATTTTTTTAATTCAGAGTGGGCTGATGCAGGCACAGGGTGTGAGGCGTGCCACGGCCCGGGCAGCAACCATGTCAGGGCGGCAAGCGAATATTTCGACTACGAAAAAGAGACCATAGTCAATCCCGCGAAGTTGCCCTGGAGACTGCGGGCCATGGTCTGCGGACAGTGCCACAGCCGGGGCGCGAGCACTGCCGGGGTTTCCCCGTATAAAATCGGCTTCCCCGACAGATATGGCTATGCCTACGGGTTTGCGCCCGGGAAACCGCTCTATCTTTTTTATGTTGATAAGCCGGGGGAGAAGCAGACAGGCCCCCTTCAGTACAATGAATGGAAAGAGAGCAGGCACGCGAAGGCCGGGATTATGTGCACAGACTGCCACAACGTGCACAAGGTAAGCGCGAGCGAAGTAATGGGCGCGGCTACCGGGCAGACATCGCAGACGAAACTTATTGCAGATAACCTCTGCATGGATTGCCATAAGACATTAAAAAGAAGGGGTGTGCACAGAATCCATACCTTCGGCAGTTGTATAGCCTGCCACATGCCCAGGGTAAAAGGAGATAAACACAGTCATACATTTGCATTTATTTCCCCTGCTGAGACAGTTAAGGCAGGAGGTCTTGATAAGCAGCCCAATTCATGTAATAACTGCCATCATCATAAAGACACTCCGCCGGAGAATCTTGTTGAATTCCTTAATGCAGTGAAGATGGCGGACATGCCGAGACCATATACGGTCCACGGGAGGTAGGTTTTATTAATTAACGGGTTTAGCTCATAACATCGTGAACCTTTTTTGACTGTTTAAAATTATTTAAATGATAGATATTTCTATTAATACAATTGAGCTTAATTGTTCATTGATAATTGTTTAAAAGGTCTTTTCAAAGGAGGATAATCATACAATGAAGAAGGGCATAGTATTTGCTGCTGTAGTCCTGTTAATGTTTATATCACTTCCGTCATATTCCGCGGAAAAATCCCCCATAGATGATCTGATCAACCAGAGGCTCAAATCCCAGTTCTTTTGCGGGTACTGTCATGTCCTGACCTATCCGAGGGTGATAAAAAAGGCATATCTGTCGTGGAAGCGGGATAAACACAGGAATATTCAATGTGTAAAGTGCCATTACCCGCCTGAAAGACAGCTTGAGAGTATAGCCGGACACAGGAGCATTCCTAATGATGATGAGGGCGCAGTTAAAGGTAAATCGGAGATGGAGTATATGAAGACCGAACTTGAGGTGCTCTCAAAACTCACTACTATCCTCAATATGGATGAATCGGTTGTCCGGACAAGGCCGAGAATCGACGACCGGAGCTGCACGACACAGAGATGCCATCCGACAACCGGCATAGGCAAAGAAGGGGAGTTCTGGACTAAAAGAATCAAATTTATTGAACAGACAAGGAAAGATAAGACAAAAAGGATTATCCCCTTTGTCCATAAGACCCATTTTGACAAAACAAAATGGGTGGAAGGCCAGGAGATGCACTGCACCACATGCCATCAGCGCGAGACAGGGCAGACACATTTTGAGGTATCAAAAGAAAAGTGCTTTTTGTGCCACTTCAAAAATGCAAAATTCAATGAGGGGCGGTCAAAATGCTCCCTCTGTCATGAAATCCCCACAAAGCCGCTGCAGAAGCAGAAAAAAGAAGGAGAAGCAAAGCCCGGCGAAAAAACCATAACACACAAAACCATTGAAGAGGCAAAGGTCCCCTGTCAGAGCTGCCACCTCCAGATGATAAAAGGCAAGGGCATTGTAAGGCTGGAAGAGTGTTTTAACTGCCATGACAAAGAGAAGACTGTTATAAAAGAAGCGTCGAATAAAAAACTGATGCATGAGAAGCACGTTGCAGGACAGAACGCAAGCTGTTTTAACTGCCATGAGCCTGTTGAGCATAAACAGGGAGACTTTATATCGGTCGTAAAGAACGACTGCCGGGCATGTCATCCCGGGCACCATAAGTACCAGGAAATGCTCCTGGCAGGCAAACAACGCAAAGGGGTTGCGGAAATGCCGGCCCTGATGTTTGATGTAAAGACAAACTGTCTTGCCTGTCATGTGGAGAAAAAAGTCGTAAAAGGTGAAGAGGTTGAGAGCGGCTCGGGAAAGGCATGCGCTGCCTGCCATACTCCAAAACATGAGGAGATGGCAAAGGAGTGGAAGGATAAGACCGCCGATGAGCTGAAGAATGCTGAAGAGATTGAGAAAGAGGCTGTGGATGCAATTGAAAATGCAAAGGGAAAAATATCCGAAGCGAAACTGAAAAAGGCAAAAGCAATGTTGAAAGAGGGGCGGAAGAGTATGCGCATTGTTGAGTACGGCGGAGGAGTTCACAATAAGAAGTACTCTATAATGCTCCTTGATAATGCAATGAATAACTTTGAGGATGCGATTGATTTGATAGGTGAAGAGCAGGATTGAAAGGCAGAGAGAAATAATCAATTGACAATTGACGATTGAATATCTATGATTGACAATAATCAATTGAAAATTTTCAATGATGAAAAGGGGGATGCCTATGGATGAGGCTAATAAAAAACCTTAATAAAATCTTTAAGTAAAGGAGGTAATCATGAGTAAGAAAGATTCAATATCCCGTCGGGATATAATCAAGACAGGCGGAGCTATGGCTGCCGTGGTAGCAGCAGGCCTTCTGCCTAAAAAAGCAGAAGCCGCAAAAAATGGAACCCCGCGCTGGGCAATGATCGTTGACCTTCGCAGATGCATCGGCTGCAGGGGCTGCTGTGTTGCAGACAAGTCAGAATATGGCGCCGCTCTCGGCAGGTACAACACAGTCGTCAAGAACGTTGAGTTTGGCAAATATCCCGCTCCTAAAAAATATTTCCTGCCGCGCCTGTGTAACCACTGCTCCGGAGGGGAAAAAGATGTACCGCCCTGCGTTGAGAAATGTCCGGAGGCAAAAAGCGGGAAAAGGATGAAACTGGGGAAAACACGTTATAGAACAGGCGCCACATATAAACGTCCTGACGGGATGATCCTGCTTGATATGTCGCTTTGTATCGGTTGTTACAAATGCATTGACGCTTGCCCTTACGGAGTGCGCTCTATTGATCCTTTTGTAAAACTGACCAGACCTGATAGGGAAAAGGATTTCGGGGTCGGCAAATGCACTTTCTGCCAGCATCGCGTTGACAAAGGGATTGCTCCTTCATGTGTGAATACCTGTCAGGGCAGGGCAAGAATATTCGGAGATTTAAACGACCCTGACAGCAAAGTTGCAAAACTTGCCAGGGAATTCAAACTGCTGGAGAACAGGGATAAAACAACGCTCCTGCCGGGTGAAAAAACAGAACCTTACAATCTGTACATTGATCCGGACGGCATACTGGCACGTTATAAGATCACGAAAGAGACAAAATTAGAAGAGTTTAAATCCAGGTTTGAATAAGATTAAAAAGAAAGGAGAAAATAAGATGGCAGGTTTAAATCGACGAAACTTTATGAAATTTGGTATAGCCAGCGGCGCGCTCCTTGCAGCAGGGGAAGGCTTGAAGTCTCAGGCCCTGGCCGGCACTGTAAAGTTACAGATGGGCGGTAAGGATTTCAACTTCAAGACAGGTACAGAAAGAAAAGCCATTCCGACTGCCTGCTGGTCATGTGTTACAAGATGTGCTGCCATGGGCTTTGTGGAAGATGGAAGACTCGTCAAGATGGAATCCAACCCCGAGTCTATCAGAACCCTGGGCAAGATGTGCTCAAAAGGTCAGTCAGGCCCCAATGATGTCTATTTCCCGGACAGGATCCTGTATCCGATGAAGAGGGTCGGAAAGCGCGGAGAAGGAAAATGGAAGAGGATTACATGGGATACGGCGCTTACAGAACTGTCAGGACGGATGAAGAAACTCCGTGACAATGGACATCCTGAAAAATTCATGTTTCACTACGGAAGGATGAAAGCCAGCTCCAGCAAACTGATAAAGAGTGTCTTTCTTGCTAATTACGGAACAGGAACTATTTCAGGACATACATCTATCTGCGAAGGCGGCAAATGGGTTGCCCAGGAACTGACATGGGGCAAACACTATGACAACTGGGACTTTGACAAAACCAAATTTGTCCTGAACTTCGGCAGTAACATTCAGGAGGCCCATACCAACCATATCCCGACATCACAGAGACTCATAAGGGCAAAGGTAGAAAGGGGTGTAAGGACTGTAACTTTTGATGTCAGGTACTCAAACACAGCTGCAAAATCCGATGAATGGATTCCAATCAAACCGGGAACTGACGGTGCGGTTGTCCTTGCAATATGTAATGTGATCATGAAGAATAATCTTTATGATAAGTCGTTCTTTAAGTTCATAAGGGCTACAGAGAATGTTAACGCCTCAGCTGATGAGAAAATATCAGCCCTGAAATCTCACCTCTCTAAATACACACCAAAGTGGGCGGAAAAGATAACCGGAGTAAGCGCCTCAAAGATTGAATCAACAGCAAAGGAATTCGCAAAAGCAAAACCCGCCGTAGTGATAAGTTACAGGGGCGCGGTAGCCCACTACAACGGCAATGACACAGAGAGGGGCTGTCAGATGCTTGCCGCAATAACAGGCAACATTGATAACCCCGGCGGAAGATGCAGGGGGATAGGCCCTCACTGGAAGTATCCCAAAGGTCCAAAGGACAAACCAAAGGCAAAGAAGCTGAAACTGGCCCACGGCTTTCCCGGAACAGTAGCTTACCCGAATCATGGAGTATGTCAACAGGTACTGCCTATGATCAAAGACGGCAAGGCGGGAAGACCTGAGATCTACATGTGGTACTGCCATAACCCTGTCTATGTTAATGGTGACAACCAGGGTAACAGAGAAGTCCTGAAAGATGAAAAGATGATTCCCTTTACTGTGACATCAAATATTGTCTATGACGAATCAAGCAAACTCGCAGACATGATACTGCCTGATGCCACTTATCTTGAAAGATGGGACTGGGAAGACATGGTGTCTCCGAACCAGGTGCCGGAATATTACATCCGTCAGGCTTTAATCAAACCTCTCGGTGAGGCAAGGGACCTTGGAGATGTAGTGATAGAGCTGGCAGAGAAGATGGGAATGCCATTAGGGGTCGGCAGTACAAAAGAGGAGTATGTAAAAAAATCCCATGAAATGACCGCCAAGGCTGTAAAAGGCTTCCCGGGCTTTGACTACATGAAGAAACATGGTGTCTGGCATGACCCGAACGCCAAGCCTAAATATTACTCGCACAAAAAGGAAATCAAAGCTGATAAACTGAAAGACGCAATCCTTGATGAAGCAACCGGAGTATACTGGAACCCGAAGAAGGCCCACGCCAAGAATCCTGAAAAGGGTTACGCCGAGACTAAAAAGGCATACAAAGGCTATGTTGGCCAGAAAATAGGAGAGAAAGTCTATAAAAGCTTTCCCCCTGATAAGGTCAACAAGTCCGGATACCTGGAGCTTTACTCCGCCCTTTTGAAGAAGAAAGGGTTTGCGCCACTTCCGACATACTATCCGATACCCGAACATGAGAAAATGAAACCGGATGAACTGCACTTAACTACCTATAAAGTAGCAGTTCACGTCCACTCAAGGAGTACACACAGAAAGTGGCTGAGTGAAATTTATCATGATAACCCGGGATGGATGAATCCTAAAACAGCAGCAGACCGTGGAATCAAGGACGGGGATAAGATAAAAGTGAAATCACCGATAGGCGAGATAGTAACTAATGCCCGTGTTACAGAAAAGATTGTTCCCGGTGTCATAGCAATATCCTATCATGTAGGACGCGAGGAAAGCGGCAGGTACGGCTCGGGCAGAAAGTCTCCTGTTGCAGGTGGCGCAAATGACAATGATCCGGACCTCAAGAACAAGTTCTGGGATACCTATGGCATGCATCCTAACTGGATAATCCCGAACTCGGATGACCCGATAAACGGGCAACAGCGCTGGATGGATACAGTTGTAACGGTTACAAGGGCATAGCTGATTACTGAAATCTTCAGCAGATGCAGGATCAAGCTCAATATCCCCTCCCTGAGACGGGAGGGGATATTTTTTAAGATTTATGTTCCCAATAAGAGAGTATTAATCAATAGCCTTAGGCAGGACGTCTGTTCACAAAAATACTACCGAAAGCGCTATAATTTACAGGATTAGAATATGGAAAAGAATAAAAAAACTAAAGACATACCTGAAACAGCAAGACAGCGCAGCAATATCTATGGCCTGCTTACGCTCATTTATCGTGCTGAAGTTACGAAAGAATTACTAAAACATATCAGAGACCCGGAGTTTCTTTCCGTGTTATCAGACATGGGCGCTAAATTGGAGGATGATTTCTTAACGGGTCCTGAAGACGAATTGATCGAAGACCTTGCTGTTGAGTACGCGAGACTCTTCCTGGGTCCCGCTAAACATATTTCTCCCCATGAGTCGATTCATCACGATACTGGCGATGGTGACTGGGGCCAGTTCTGGGGCAAATCAACTGTTGAGGTTAAAAAATTTATTGAAACAGCAGGGCTTGAATATAAGTCTGAATACACCGGATTGCCCGACCACATCAGCGTTGAATTGGAGTTCATGCAGGAAGCTGCCAGGCGTGAGGCACAGGCGCGGGAAGAAAACGATAGCGAGGGGCTTCTCTATTGTCTGAAAATGGAAAAAAAATTTATTGACGAGCACCTTGCAAAATGGATCCCTATTTTTTGTGACATAGTTATTTCTCAGGCAGAACTGCCTTTCTATCGGGAAATGGCAGAAGTAACAAAACATTTTATAGAATTCGAAAAAGATGAGATAAATAAATATATTTCTGAAGCCGGGACAGTTCTTTCACCAGATCGTTGATCTTAAAGAGCAGCAAAAGCATTAGAGAATTTGTACACTGCCTAATATACTCGGTTACATTAAGTTTTGAACTCTAAGAGATACAATATTTATGGGGCTTTTTAACTGGTTTGGAAAACGCGGAGAAGCGAGAATGTTGGCAAGATCTGCTTCTGAGGCGTATTCAAAAAATAAGGCTCAAAACCCTGATCTGTCAGAGGCAGAAATATCACAAAAGCTCTTTATGCAAAGATGCTCTTCAAGGAATCTTAATAAAGCAGAACAGTTGAGGTTTAAAAAGTATCTTGAGGCCGGGGAAACAGTAGACCCCCAGTTGAAACTATGTTTAGCTATGGTTCACATATTATTAAACATAACAGAGGCTGACGGGAAAACATACCAAACCATCAGAAAAACAATAGAAGAAGAATTAAGCAGGTCAGGACATAAGATTTCTTCTGATCAGTAACCTGAAATAAAAAAACTGCGAGATATAATGGACATTAAAGTATTTGAAAAATTAAGGAAAAAACAAAGACCCTAAGGAGGAAAACATGTTCGGACTCGGCGTAACAGAACTTATCGTTATTCTGGTAATCGTTGTTGTTTTATTTGGTGCATCGAGACTGCCGCAAATCGGCAAAGGCATTGGGGAGGGTATAAAAAACTTCAAGAAATCAACTTCCGGGCTGTCCGGGATTAATGAAACTCTAAAAAGCTCAACTGAAGAAACCGGAAACAACAAGGGGAAGAAAACATAACTGATCCGCTTAAAGTCTTACCTGTGCGATAGTTTGTATTTATCCACCTTAACCCATCTAATTTACATTTCTTGGCCAGTACATAATTATAGAGACACCCAGAAGGCGGATAAGCCCTTCAATCATGCCGTACCTGTCAGGAACAATTTTGTCTATTTCCCAGCCCCATAAAATAGAAAGAACAACGAAGATACCGCCATATGCAGCATATACCCTGCCGAAGTGCGCGGGCTGAAAAGTCGGTATGATTCCGTATATTATCAGTATGATAGCTCCTGCACCGGCAAACCAGAGACTTCTGTTTTCCCTTAGCCATATCCAGACAAGGTATCCGCCTCCAATCTCACATAAACCGGCTAATATAAATAATGTAATCGACTTCGCAATAAGCATTTGGCCTCCTTAAATCGGTTATAATCTTCATCGTGGAAGAGCTGCGCACGTTACCGTTTAAATTTCCTGTAATAAATTTGGTAAATCCTGTCAAGAGATACGCCGCATATATAAAGAAATGACAAGAACAGGTTTAAGAAAGAGATTTTAAAAATTCCTGTTTTTTCATATCTTCTTATTGAAACGCGGATACAGTCTTTAATAAGTATCATTTGCCCTGACTTTTTCAAACGTGCGGCAAGGTTAACATCTTCCAATATCGGCATCCCCCTGAACCCGCCAATATTCATAAATACACCTTTTCTGCAAAAAATACCCTGGTCTCCAGTAATGATTTTAAAAAGCCTGTTATAACACATTACCCACAAATCAAGCAGCCGATACTTCCAGCCGCGAGAATTCAGACAACGTTTGAACCCGCCCCAGACAATTTCTGGATTATCCATACACTTTTGAATCTTCTCCAATGCCCCGGCGGGCAGATGAGTGTCGGAATGGAGGAAAAACAATATGTCTCCAGATGCGTGCTGCGCCCCCATTATAATCATGGATATATTTTATTACAATTCGTAAAGTTACTCGATATTTGCAAACAACGAATGATGCTAACCTCTTAACTCTAAAAATAATTCCCTTCACCTTCTCTTCAATCGTATGTCTTACCTTCCTGAATCCCTCCATGTTCATGTCCTTTGGGTCAGGGATGCCCCCGTTGCTGTCAGAGATAACTTGTAATCTGCTGAAATAGTTTAAACTGCTTGTCTTTTAATGATATTTCTGATATTTTTTAATATATTCCTTTTGTTGTTTGTTGGAAATTAACAGGTTCGGTATGCTGTTTAAAAGGTTTTGAAAAATGGTCAAAGGATTCGATGTCCCAAAAGAAGCGCTGGCTGATTTCTGCAGCCGCTGGATGATAACTGAATTTGCTTTATTTGGTTCAGCATTGAGAGACGATTTCAGTCATGACAGCGACATCGATGTTCTTGTAACTTTCAGCCCTGATGCTTCCTGGAGTCTCCTTGATCATGTTCAGATGCAGGATGAATTGGAAATTCTTTTCAGGCGTGATGTCGACCTTGTCACAAGAAAGGGAATTGAACGAAGCCGGAATCATATTCGTCGTGAAGAGATACTGAAATCGGCAGAGGTAATCTATGCCGCAGCGTGATTCAAGTTATCTCACTGATATTATAAATGCTGCCGAACAGATAGAAGAATTTATTGCGGACATTGATAAAAGGCAGTTTGAAGAAAGTGCTCTCGTTCAGTCAGCTGTCATCAGGCAGATTGAAGTCATTGGCGAAGCAACAAAACGGCTATCTCAAACATTCACATCAGAGCATCCTGAGATCCCGTGGAAAAATATGGCAGGTATGCGGGATATTCTCATTCATGCCTATGATCATGTTGACATAGATGAATTATGGAATGCAGCATCTGCTTCTATCCCTGCCCTGCTGAAAAAGATAAGGGCTATAATTGCTGATGAATACGGAAAGTAGAATGGGAATTTAACCTCAATTTATTCCAAGTCTGCAATCAGCCTCTTCACCTTCTCTTCGATTGTCTCCCTGACTTTCCTGAAATCCTCCGCATCCATGTCCTTTGGATCAGGGATGCCCCAGTCTTCCCTTTGCTCTGCTCTTACAAAAGGGCACGCGTCACCGCACCCCATCGTAATCACATAATCATACTCGATATCCGGGATGTCGGAGAGTGATTTTGATGTGTGCGTTGTCATGTCGTAGCCGACTTCTTTCATTGACGCGATTGCTTTTGGATTGACAATTCCTGACGGCCTGGAGCCTGCACTATATGGTTCAATCACGTCATCCCCGTGAATCCTGGCAAATGCCTCTGCTATCTGGCTCCTGCAGGAATTTTCGATACATACAAACAATACTTTTTTCATTTTGTTCTCCACGCACGGTATCTACCGATGTCCAAGCTCCATAGATACAGATCTTAACTGTTCAATTCCTTTTATTTCTTCATCCATCAGGGGATAGATGGCAACGGGCAGTTTGAATTTATCATTGATCTTGTTGAGATAATGTATCTGCATATTTCTTCTGCTTCTGAAGAAATCATTTGTGCAGACCTTTTCCGGCAATACCATGTTTGCTATAACAAGTTGAGTTTCCACTCCTGCTTTTTTCAGGTCGATCATGGCGCGGTAGGACTCTTCGATGGGCGTTGACTCGGGATACAAGACGAGGGTAAAAACGGTCCTTGAACTGTCTCTCAGCATATCGATGATCTTTCCGAATCTCTCCTTTGTAATATTGCCTGTTACTGAGCTTCCTGAAGATGCATCGACCATAATCTCCATCTGACGGGCATAATCAAAAGGCAGGTCAAGCAGTCTCAATGTGTGACCCGTGGGAGCGGTGTCAAAGACGAGGAGATCATAATCTCTGCTTTCTATAAACTGCGCGAACTTTTCAAATGCCGCCATTTCCTCAATGCAGGGCGAGTTCAGCTCTTCCTCCATTGCAGAAAGCATGTCTTCGGAATATTTCCCCCGGGCGTCATTTAATACCTTTTCTTTGTACTCCCTGAATGCGGTTTCCTGGTCTATCATCACTGCATAAAGATTGTCCGTAATCTCTGACGGCTCGGTGCCGACTTTTTTGCCGAGGACTTCGCCGATGTGGGCGGCAGGGTCGGTGGTAACAAGGAGCGTTTTGAAACCTTTATCAGCCATATGCAGGGCGGTGATGCACGAGACAGTAGTCTTACCAACCCCTCCCTTGCCGGTGAAGAAGAGGGCCTTTGTCTGCTTGTCATGAGGAAGCCAGAGATGGTCAATATCCGTTTTTCGTGTCCATTGTCCGTCATTCCCCGATTTAATCGGGGAATCCAGAAAAGAGGAACTGGATTCTCCGGTCAAGTCCGATGCGGATCTCCGCGAGGGGTCGCTCCGACCGGAGAATGACATTTTTTTTGAGCCATGAGCACTGACTTCATGAAACAATTCTTCTGCCACATCTTTTAATGCTTCAATCCCCTTGACTTCATTGTCCCTTAAAAGCATATACCGCTTTGGCCTGTCAATGAGTTTTTCCGTTTCTTTGATGACATCCTGCTGGACAAGAAACTTCTTTTTGAAGAAATCCACTTCACAGGCTTCCTCGGGATATATTCCGTTAATAATGATCTCCCCTGTATTGATTCCAATGGCCGCAAGTTCCCGTGAGGCACGGATCGTTTCGTACAGAGATAGCTCTTCCGGTCTCATTACAAAGATGAAATTTGTCTCTGCCGGGTCTCTCAGGAGCGAGATTGCCCTGTCGTATTTTTCCTTTGAACCCTGGATTGACCGCACCGGGCCGAGGCAGGTCTGGCCGCTGCCTTCGGCTGATTCCTCTATGTGCTTTGACCAGTCAACAGGGAGCTCAAGGAGTCTTATTGTATGGCCTGTAGGCGCTGTATCAAAGATAACGACATCATATTCATCGGCGGTGCCCATGAAGTCTATGAAACGGTCAAAGGACGCCATTTCCGTTGTGCAGGCGCCGCTCAGGTTTTCCTCGATGGATGCGATTACATCATCGGGCATGATCTCCCGTAAAGGCCCGATAATGCCTTCCTTATATTCACGGGTCGCTTCGTCAGGGTCTATCTCCATTGCATGTAAGGGCGATTCATGCGCAGTGCCCTGTGGGTAAATTACCCCTACGCCTTTGATAGGCGTGACCTTGTGTCCTATTTCCTGCTCGAACACATCTGCCAGATTTGATGCAGGGTCGGTGGTAACGATCAGGGTCTTATTGCCTGAAAGGGCAAGGTAGACGGCTGTGGCACATGCCATGGTCGTCTTGCCGACCCCGCCCTTTCCTGAAAAGAAAATATACTTCGCCATTATATCAACGTCATTGGCCGTCCCTGTTTCAACGGCTCAATATCAAGCGCTTTGCATAAATTTTCATATGACGGGTATTCTCCTGTCTTGAATAATTCGCCGTTGACCATGACTACAGGCAGGGCTTTTTTGCCGTTTTTATGGAGCAGCTCTGCAACAAGCTTGTTGTCCATAAAGTCCTTTGGCTGCTGCGCCAAATTATAGCGTTCTACTTCCACTCCCTGTTTCTTAAGGGACAGGACAGCATCGTTCATCTTTACAAGCGCAGGGTCTAAATCAGGCCCGCACATCCCGGATGAACAACACATTGCAGGGTCGTATATCCGAACTTTCATTTTGATACCTCCGAATTCATATTACCACTTTATTTTTTAGAAATATCTCTTCCTGAAATACAATGATACATTAACAAGTCCTATCAGGACCGGTACCTCTACGAGCGGCCCGATCACGGCTGCGAACGCGGCCCCTGAATTTATCCCGAAGACCGCCACGGCAACGGCTATTGCGAGTTCAAAGTTATTGCTTGCCGCGGTAAAGGACAATGATGTCGATTTTTTATAATCAGTTCCGAGTTTCTTTGCCATATAGAACGAGACAAGGAACATCAGCACAAAGTAGATCAATAACGGAATTGCTATCCGGACAACATCCAGCGGAAGCTTGACAATGTAATTGCCCTTCAGGGAAAACATGACAACAATAGTAAATAGCAAGGCAATTAAAGTGACAGGGCTAATTCGGGGTATGAAAATCTGCTCATACCATTTGCGGCCTTTTATTTTGATAAGGCTGAAACGTGTGATTATTCCTGCAATGAACGGTATGCCCAGGTAAATGAAAACGCTCTTTGCGATCTGTGCCATGGTCACCTCGACTATCGCGCCTTTCAGGCCGAACCATCCCGGGAGTATCGTGATGAATACATAAGCGTAGACAGAGTAAAAGAGCACCTGGAATATCGAGTTAAAGGCAACTAGTCCAGCTGCATATTCAGTGTCGCCTTCAGCCAGTTCGTTCCATACGATCACCATCGCGATGCAGCGTGCAATGCCGATCATTATGAGCCCGACCATATATTCGGGATAATTATGGAGAAAGACAATGGCCAGAAAAAACATCAGCACAGGCCCGATCACCCAGTTCTGTACGAGAGAGAGACCCAATATTTTCTTGTTCCTGAATACTTCCCCAAGCTCCTCGTAGCGCACTTTCGCGAGTGGTGGATACATCATCAATATGAGGCCGAGGGCTATCGGTATGTTTGTCGTCCCGACCTGGAATGAATTGATAAATGCTTCTGTTTCAGGTATCAGCCAGCCGGTCCCGACACCCGCTGCCATTGCCAGAAATATCCAGAGTGTCAGGTAGCGGTTCAGGAAAGATAGTTTTTTTACAGTTTGTGAGGAGTGCATCTGATACTTCTCCTTTTCAGCATTTCTTACTCTTCCTGATTTTTTTCGAGAGTCTTTTCCCCATCTTCTCAAATACCCCTAAAAGCAGAAATCTCACGAACATATCCGACTCATCAAGCGAATAGTGTATCCACCGTCCGTTTTTCCTGTCTTTTATCAGGCCTGCTTCTTTTAACATTCCCAGATGAAAAGAGATATTCGGCTGGGTCATATTTAACGCATCTGTAATGTCACAAACACACAATTCTCTATTTTCAAGAAGTTTGAGTATACGGAGTCTTGTCTCCTCAGATAATGCCTTGAAAATCAGCAAAAGCTTTTCCATTTATCTCCCCCCTTTTGCCGCAATAGCCGGATAAAATACAGATGACTGTTAAATATAAATACTATTTTATGTTTTGTCTTTATTAATCATTCTATTGTAACTCAAAATTGCATTTAATACTTTTTTTAATATAAATAATTATTTATATAATGTCAAGTTTTCGAATAAGTTTCAGGACAGTAAAATACAGTCAATCATACAGTAGCAGCAGTTCTCAGGAAAAAAGAGAGATATTTATCAGAGGCTTAACAAAGGCGGATTTGCAATAACGGTTATAATTAAGTTATTTCTTCCCTCTTATTCGTTTGCCGAGCTCGCCAGCGAGATCCTTATCAAGCCCTTTGAGGGTATTGTATTCCCGGTTTGCCGACTTTAAAAGTTTTCCCCTTAATTCAAGGTACGCGACCCCTAGATTAAAGCGCGCCTGGGCAAACCTGGGGTTGATCTTAACAGCCTTTTTAAACGCTTTAACAGCCTCTTCATGTCTTTCAAGCTCGGTATAAACAATACCAAGACGATAAGGCGCCTCGGCATTCCTGGGGCCGTATTTAACAGCTTTCTTAAGGGCGACAACCGCCTCATCATAATTGCTGAGCATGGAAGAGACAACACCAAGGCTGATATAGGCGTCCACATATTTTGGCCTGACCTCTACGGCCTTTTTATACGCGTCGATCGCCTCTGTGTACCTGTGGAGATTGTAATACGCGTGGCCAAGGTTATAATACGCCTCGGCATAATCAGGTTTGAGTTTAACGGCATGCCTGAACGCGTCGATCGCCTCTGAGTACTCTGTTTCCCTGGCGTTCTTGACCCCGATGTCAAGAAAAGTTTTGGCAGTAGGCTTCTGCGCGTATGAATATGAAACCAGCAGCAGGACAGACAGGACAATAACTATGCTGTAAACAGGCCTGCTGAAGCGTCTTTTACTTATTAACCGCATAGGATTAATTCTATCAGAATCTCCAGATTTTTCAAATAAAAATTAGTTATAAGCAAATTCAGGGGAGTTTTTTGGGAAATGGCCCCTGAGATCCTACGTCAGCGCACCGCTGCAGCTGGCGCCCGCACCGGCCGTACACATAAGGCACAGCGTGTTGGTTGCGACTCCCTTTTGCTCAGTGCTTCGCAATCTTTGACATAAAGTCAAGAAGTTTACCCCGTTAGAAGCCCTTCGCCCTTCTAACGGGGTAAATTATTTTTTCAGCTCATTGAACATGAACTTGCAGCAGCCCAGGTCCAAAGTCTGATGCCTGCTTGAATAACTGCGTTTGACGATATCCGACAAACTGTAGATCCTGCTGTTGCCTTCTTTTCTTTTATTTACCAGTCCGCATGTTTCCAGTATCTTCAGGTGTCTCGATATATTGTATATTTTAATGTCCAGGGCTTTGGATAGATTTGACACTGAAGCATCATGCTTTAACAGCTCCCTGATAATTTTCAGGCGGCTCTCGTCAGCTAAGGCCTTCAGCTTCATTGTCCAGTCAATAGAGGAATGACGATACGATCTCTTCATTTATTCTCCTTCATTTCCCTATTGTATAAGAAAATGTATCATTTTTACTATCTTGACAAACCATCTTAATAAGGGTATATAGAAGATATGGAAAATATCTATTTAAAGGAGGCGTTATGGCTATTTATATTGCTTTAAGTAATCTTACTGATGAGGGAAGAAAGACCATAAAACAAAAACCTGACAGGATACAGGAAGTAAATAAAGAGATTGAGGCAATGGGGATCAAGGTACTGGAGCAGTATGCAGTGCTGGGGCCCCATGATTTTGTAACACTGCTCGATGCCCCGGATAATGAGGCTGTGATGAAGATGTCGGTTGAGCCCGTATCGGGAGGAACTGTCCAGCTTGTAACGCTTCCGGCGCTCACGGTCGATGACTTTATAAAAACCCTCAAGTAACTAAAACTAAAGTAGCAGGTAGCGAGCCTACCTATCGGCCGACAGGTAGCGAGAAAAATAGAAATTAAAATAATCTAAAATCTCTTTACTCTCTACTTGCTACTCGCCTTCATTGCTTATAACCTGCCTAAAACAATAAAAAATCTGCATTGCCGGCCTTTTCCTCTGGTTTATCCCGTTAGATAGTAAACATCTAACGGGATTTACTTTTGTCTTTTTTTTCTGGCATGCTAAAGAGATAATGAGAAAAGAACCTAAATTCTCGGCAGAGATAAAGTTTGTGGCGCTGAGCTCCTTCTGTCTGGCGTGTCTTATAATTTATTTCAACCTGTTCTCGCCTCTTTCCTATAACGACACCTGGAAGGAGATCAGGATCCCCCAGGGCTCAACTTATACACAGGGTCTCGGCATCCTGAAAGAGCAAGGCCTGATAAAGAACGAGCTGGTCTTTCTGGTGCTGGGCAAGATCACAAAAACTGAAACAAGACTCAGGGCAGGATTTTATAATCTTAATACATCCATGTCGCCCTGGAAAATATTCAACCGCCTGAGAAAAGGCATGATCGTTGAGTATCTTATTACCATACCGGAAGGTTCCACTCTTGATGACATAAGGGCAAAACTTCAGAAAAAAGGGCTTGTCGACGACACTTCCTGGCAGCTTGTTAAAGATAAGGACTTCCTTGCTGAGCTGGGCATAGAAGCCCCGAGCCTTGAAGGTTACCTGTACCCGGACACCTACAATTTCGCTAAAGGAGCTGACCCTGAAGATATCTTCAGGATGATGGTTCACAGGCTTAGAGACAACTTTGACGCGCAGCTGAAAAGCAGGGCTGAAGAGCTCGGCATGAGCGAAAAAGAGGTTCTTACGCTCGCCTCCATCATTGAGAATGAAGCCCTGTATAACCGTGAAAGGCCTATAATATCCGCGGTCTATCACAACCGCTTAAAGAAAAAAATGCGTCTTCAGGCAGACCCTACTGTTGTTTATGGCATTAAAAGAATGCAGGAGGGAATCACAAGAACCGACCTTAAAAGGCCAACCCCGTATAATACATATGTGATAAAAGGACTGCCGCCCGGCCCTATATCTTCGCCGGGCATAAGGTCTATAAGGGCCGCCCTTTATCCAGCGGATGTTGACTATATATTTTTTGTCTCGAAAAATGACGGTACACACTTTTTCTCAAAGACAGGGGAAGAACATCTAAAGGCAGTTATGCTCTATCAGCGAAACGGAAACAACAAAAAAGACCAAACCTCAGATAATTCAAAAAAAGTCATTGAGTCATTAGGTCATTAAAAAATAACTCAATAACTAAATTACTTAATAACTTAATTATAAAATGAAAAAAAGAATGCTGACAAAGCAAATAAAGCTGGGTAATGTGAAGATCGGCGGCAGGGCCCCTGTTGTTGTCCAGTCCATGACAAAGACCGACACACGGGACATAGCCTCTACAGTATCCCAGATAAAGAGCCTTGAATCAGCAGGGTGCGAAGTTGTCAGGGTCGCGGTACTGAACTCTGAAGCGGCACAGGCGATAAAACATATCAGGAAGAAGATCAAGATCCCCCTGATAGCTGATATCCACTTTGACCACAGACTTGCCCTGCAGGCAATGGCCAGCGGCGCTGACGGCTTAAGGATAAACCCGGGCAATATCGGCAGTAAACTTAAGGTAAAAGAGGTTGTCAGTGCTGCCAGAGACAGAAAAATACCTATAAGGATCGGGGTGAACGCGGGGTCTCTTGAAAAAAAGCTTTTGAAAAAATATAAACACCCGACTGCCAGGGCGCTGGTCGAAAGCGCGGGAAGGCACATAAAGATCCTTGAGGACCTGAAATTTACACGTATTAAGGTTTCTCTTAAGGCCTCGGATGTCATGAGAACAGTTGAGGCCTACAGGCTTTTCTCAAAGAAATTCAGATATCCGCTTCATATCGGGATCTCAGAGGCAGGCCCTGCTTTTACCGGAACGATAAAAAGCGCGGTAGGGCTGGGCATCCTGCTTTCAGAGGGCATTGGAGACACCATCAGGGTATCACTGACAGCAGACCCGGTTGAAGAGGTAAGAGTTGCCTACGAGATACTGAAATCCCTGCATTTAAGAAAAAAAGGGCCGGAGATAATCTCCTGCCCAACATGCGGACGCTGTCAGATAGATATACGCGGGCTGGCCGAGAAGGTTGAAGCAAAGCTGTCAAAGATGGAAAATCCGGTGAAAGTAGCTGTAATGGGATGCGTTGTGAACGGTCCGGGAGAGGCAAGAGAAGCTGATATCGGGATCGCTGGAGGCAGGGGGGTAGGCATACTGTTCAAGCACGGGAAAATAGTAAAAACATTAAAAGAGCGTGAACTCTTCAGCGCATTGATGAAAGAGATAAAGAAGCTATAATTTTACTTCGTTAATAGTTAACCGTTATACGTTATACGCACAGAAGAAAGCTCCAACCCATATCTAATAATTGTTTTTTCTAATAACGAATAACTTCTTAGCTTTATTCATGCAAACCATCAAAATCATAAAAAAAATGCGGGCCTTCAGCAATAAGCTCCGGTCTGAAGGCAGAACAATAGGCTTTGTCCCGACAATGGGTGCCCTGCATGAAGGTCACCTGAGCCTTGTAAGGCGCTCTAAAAGCGAAAATGATGTGACGGTCGTAAGTATCTTTATTAATCCCACGCAGTTCGGCCCTGAGGAGGATTTCGAACAATACCCGAGAAATATGGAAAGTGATCTGGGTAAACTTTCCGGCCTGTCAACAGATGCTGTTTTTATCCCTGATGACACGGAGATGTACCCTGAGGGCCCTGCTGTATCCGTTCATACCGGACATATCGGGGAGATACTGTGCGGGGCGTCGAGGCCGGGACATTTTGACGGAGTGGCAACAGTGGTTGCAAGACTCTTTAATGCCGTCATGCCTAACAGGACATATTTCGGTCAGAAAGACTACCAACAGACAGTTGTCATAAAAAAAATGGTCAGGGAACAGGGACTTGACGCGGAAATCATTGTCTGTCCGATTATAAGAGAGCCTGACGGCCTTGCGATAAGCTCAAGGAACGCCTATTTAAACACCGGGGAAAGAAAAGCCGCCGCTGTTTTGCACAAGGCCCTGAAACACGGCGAAGATCTCATGAAAAAGGGGGCGGATGATCCGTCCCAGGTGATAAAAGAAATGGAGAAAGTGATCGGATCAGAGCCCCTGGCAGAGCCGGAATACGTGGAAATTGTCAGCCCTGAAGACCTTTCCTCAATGATAAAAATATCCATACCCGCCTGTTTATGCCTCGCGGTAAAGATCGGGACTACAAGACTGATCGATAATGTGATTGTTCAAAAAAACGCGGGTTAGCATCTAAAATCTCTCTACTCTCTACCCTCTACTTCCTTTATCCGGTAGTGGGTCAATTTCAATTTTAGGAGTATAGACTTTGGGTTCAAGGCATGTTATAATTTAGTATGCCTAAGCGGACAAGCAAGAAAGCCACAGAAGAACAGGACATAAATCTGCTTGCTAAATCCATCATAGAGAAAGCCACGTCTGAAGGTAAGAACCCTGCGGCAGTAGCTTTGGGTCGTTTGGGTGGCTTGAAGGGTGGGAAAGCCCGTGCCGCCAAATTATCTGCTAAGAAGCGTAAAGAGATCGCTCAGAAGGCCGCTAAAGCTCGGTGGCATCGGGTTCAAGGTTAGTTGGTAATTCAAGGGTTGAATATTTTTTGGGTAATACCTTGTCTACCATCTTAACAAACCTTTTCCACCCGAAACCATTTGATATTGCAAGCCTTTGAAACATAATCAGTGAATGTAAATGTTGTGCTAACATAGGATTACCAACATCTTCAGTGAGCCACTGATGTAGTTTATTTTTTCTTCTGCCATGTTCATCTTGAGGGCTTCGTTTCTCTAATTCTTGCAATAAGTCAGGTGCAATCCTTTCATATACTAAATCAGTAGTGTAACGAGCCACAATGCTAAATCTGTTCTTTTTCATGCCCGGCCATATCCATCCTTTAAGTTCGTATATATTTTTATAAAATTCATCTGGAAATTTCTTCGCCCATGCCGCAAGCTCTTTGCGAACAATCATTTCCAAATATGCTTGCAAGGCTTCTTTGGGTCTTATCTCTTGATATCCAGTAGCTTCATCAACTAAAGCTATGATGCCTATATGGGCGAATCCTTTTAAAATTATTTCAGCTTGGCTGGCAGTGAGGAGTTGAATATCAGAAAGAGCGCCGTTTTCCCTCGCTTTCAGCCAAATATCACAGATTTCAGGTAAAAGAATTGCTGGCAATCCCCACGCTTTACTTCCCGCCGCTGCGATGTAACTTATCGGGTTTGTTAGTTTTTTATTTACTTCGTCACTTATATATCCTTGTAAATTTTGAGCAGAAACATATTCCGGTAAAAGAGCGCCGTTTTGAGCATTTTTCTTTCTTTTCCAATGAGCGCCGCCACCCTTTTTCCCAAATGCTGTCGCAACGCTTCTTTCTCTCAATACTCTTATGCCATTGTCTAATACAGCACATGGTATTTTTATATCTCCAATTTTCAAGGTTCCTTTATGAGTTTCTTTTAGTAAGCTTGATCCTTCCCACCGTTCTTTAGCTGCTTTTTGAGCGATAATTTTGCGTTCTTCAGCAGTTAGTTTTGCTGCCCGTGCATACCCACCTTTTGCTTTGCCAGAATATTTCATTTCCATGCTTGCACCTCCAGTTGATACTTATGCTTGCATAATACACTAAAAAAGATTATAATGCAAGCAATACTTTAACTCATGCTTGAAAATAACTCTTGACATTGCTTGACCGGTCAAGTATAATGTAATCATGAATAGACTAAAACCAGAGAAACAGAAGCAGGTCATAGCCGCCCTTGTAGAGGGTAATTCTATCAGGTCAACATGCCGTATGACAGGCGTTGCTAAAGGAACAGTCTTAAAGCTGTTGGCAACAATCGGCAAGGCGTGTGCTGAATACCAGAATGAAGTTATGAGGGATTTATCCTGTAAGCGTATCCAATGTGATGAAATCTGGTCTTTCTGCTATGCGAAACAAAAGAATGTACCACACAAGAAAAAAGGCATGTACGGTTATGGTGATGTTTATACCTTTACCTCCATTTGTGCTGACAGCAAGCTTGTGCCTACATGGTATGTTGGTAAACGTGATATGCCTTCTACACAGATATTTATACATGATCTGGCAAAACGTATGAAACACAAGATTCAGTTAACTACAGACGGATTTAACCCATATTTAGACGCTGTTGAAAATGCGTTTGGAGCAGAAGTTGATTACAGCCAGTTAATAAAGATGTATGGCAAAGAAGCTGAGACAAAAGAAGTGAGATACAGCCCACCCACTTGCATAGGTGCTAAGCCTGTCAAAATTAATGGCAGTCCTGAACCTGATAAAATATCAACAAGCTATGTTGAAAGACAGAACCTTACTATGCGTATGAGCATGAGGCGGTTCACAAGGCTAACTAACGCTTTTTCTAAGAAAATCGAGAACTTAGAGTATGCCGTAGCCCTTCATTTCATGCATTACAATTTCTGCCGGATACACAAATCTTTGAGGATTACTCCTGCTATGGCGGCAGGCGTAACTAATCGTTTGTGGGATATTGAGGATATTGTAGCTTTATTAAACACGGCCTCCTAAACTTTTAATATGGATGTGCCGATATATAAAATAATTCTTGACAAAGAGTATTCTTTCTACTATAATTTTTAGTTAAAGGTAATAAGTCACTTAAAAGAAAGAAAAAACAAAGGGGAAGAACATGATCAATTTAAGATACATTTTCTCTCTTTTTATCCCGCCTACCATTCCCAAGTATTCTGAAAAAACACGAAAAGATCTTATGAGAGATGCTGTGAAAAAGACTACATCTGGGAATATTCTTCTTCAATTTGGCCGCTATCTATCAAGTTCGGATGTTGAGGAACTGAGAGCAAAAGCATTAGGGCATAAACGCTAGATGCCCGAGCCATACCATTATGTTAATGGTAACATTACTCCTGCGCTTGTAAAACAATTATATGCAGATGCTGAGAGTGCTTTAAAATTAGTTGAAAGAGTAGCAGAAGAAGTCACCATCCCCACTATTAACCAGTTAAGGTACGCCGGTCAACATCTTACACGTTTTATAAGTGCGAACGATAAAGAAGAACTAAGAAAAGCGGCAAATCATTGTCAACGTGCAATGTATGATGCTTATGAAACGGGTATTATTTATTTCATCAACGAAATTAACAACTTTGGGAAAGATTATAGGAAAACTGTTATATCAAAGATTCTTCCAGGTTGGGTAGGTTACCAACAAACAGTTGATAAAATAAAAACATTTGTTGACAACAGAAACGAAAAAGAGAGACATAGACAAACTGAAGAATGCAAAGAAAACTTTAAATCTCTTAATATCATTTTCAATGAAACTAAATATAGCCGTGATGAACTCAACAAAACAATAAAAAAAGATAGAATAATTACTTTTGGAGTAATCATTGCCTTAATTGCGCTTATCTTTGTTGCCCTCGATTTTTTTGGGATCAATGGTGAAAAAGTTTTTACAACTGATACGAAAGCAAAAAACCCTATTTCTACTCTGCCAAAAACAGAAAGAATAAGCGAATAATTTTTTCTTCCCCCCAAACTGACCCACTACCCTTTATCCCAGGGATTTGATTTTTTGGAGCACATTAAGTAAAATAACAACCTGCTGATTTCACAGATATAATATAGATTGCACCGATAAAAAAACATAACAAAATCTGTGTGATCGTGTTCTGAAATCAGTGTAATCAAATATAATAGAAATTATATAATAAAGGAGAGGCAATGACTTACACTACTTATCGCCCTCACACTATAAAACGCAAGAGAACTCATGGTTTTCTGGAGAGAAAGAGCACCAAGGGCGGCCGCCGGGTCTTAAAGAGAAGGCGCGCCAAGGGCCGCAAAAAATTGTCGGTCTAGTGACGATCTTCTTATCCATACCCCTGAGCACTTAATAACTCCCGTTTAAACAAGGAAAAAATTGAAGACATTAGCGATCTTTGCCATTAAAGGCTATAAAAAATTTATTTCCCCTCTTCTGCCGCATTCCTGCAGATTTCATCCAACATGCTCAACCTATTGTCTTGAAGCTGTTGAAAGATATGGTTTTTTAAAAGGCGTCTGGCTTTTCATGAGGCGTATTGTAAAATGTCATCCTTTTTACCCCGGCGGATATGATCCGGTAGCACCCTATAAAAATAAGGGTGCTTGATTTCACAGATATGAACAGAAAAGATTACACAGATAAAAAACATACCATAATCGGTAAAATCGTCTTTAAAAATCGGTGTAATTAAATATAATGATCATTATATTAAATAATGGATAATAAGCGCACTCTATTAGCAATAGCCCTGTCAATAATGGTTCTCGTAGTGTTTTCGTATCTGTCGCCGCAAAGACCTGTGCAGATGCCGGCAGAACCCCGGGAAGCGGCAGTGCCTGAGAAAATCGAAGAAGTACAGCCAGCGCCGGTTGAAATACCCGCCGGGCCAGTGGATATGCCTGCTTTGGAGAAAGAAATACGCGTTGAGACCGACCTGTACTCAGCAGTATTCACAACAAGAGGCGGCACAATAAAAAGGTGGGACCTGAAAGAATACGCTGACAAGGACGGTAATCCTGTCTCCCTTATATCAACTGATCCGAAAATACCGCCCGTATCCATAATCCTCGACAGCCGGCAGCCGGAACTGCCGTCAAAAGTCAACTTCAGCACTGACAGGGAGTTCATTAAACTCAGCGGAACAAATAAAAGCACTCTCACACTTTCCTATTCGGACAGTTCAGGACTTTCCATCAAGAAAACTTTTACTTTCTATGGTGACAGTTACAGGGTAGATTTTTCCACAACTGTAAAAGGTGTACCGTCCTATCAGGTTGCCTTAGGTTCTAAATTTGGTGTTTTTGACGAAAAAGGGACCTGGGTCCACATAGGTCCTCTGCTTCTGCATGGTACTGACAAGATAGATATAAAGGGCGACAATATTGAGGGAATAGGTTTTATTAGCAAGCTTTTGGGGACAAAAAGCGGGGATGAGTTTGAATATAAGGAAAATGTCCGCTGGATCGCGCAGGAGGACAAATATTTTACTTCAGCGCTTGTCTCAATGAATAATGCGAATGATGCAAGGATATGGAACTGGAGAGATAATTCAAACAGTGGAGTTGAGATCTCTTACAAGATAACCGGAGAAAAAGGCGATTTCCTTTTATATGCCGGACCGAAAAAATACGACCTGCTCAGGACAATGAATGTAGGGCTTGAACATATAGTTGATTTCGGTTTTTTTTCCATAATAGCAAGGCCTCTTTTCTGGCTCCTGACCCTTTTCTACAAAATTATCGGCAATTACGGCTGGTCAATAATCCTGATTACCATTGTTGTCAGGACGCCGTTTATCCCGCTTATCAACAAGGGACAAAAATCCATGAGAAAGCTTCAGGAGCTGCAGCCCCATATGGCGGCGCTAAAGGAACAGCATAAAAAAGACCCCCAGCGAATGCAGAGGGAAACAATGGAACTTTACAAGAAACACAAGGTAAACCCAATGGGCGGCTGTCTTCCGATGCTGATCCAGCTCCCGGTATTCTTCGCGCTATACAAGATATTGCTGATAGCCATTGAGCTCAGGGGCGCGCCTTTTATCTGGTGGATACATGACCTTTCAGCAAAAGATCCCTATTATGTTTTCCCTGTATTGATGGGAGCTACCATGATACTTCAGCAGAAGATGACCCCGTCAGGCATGGACCCCAAGCAGGCAAAGATGATGATGCTCATGCCTGTTGTTTTCACCTTCATGTTCCTTAGTTTTCCCTCTGGCCTTGTTATCTACTGGCTTGTAAGCAACCTTCTTGGTATTGTTCAGCAGTACTTTGTGAATAAAAAAATGAAAACTGCTGCTTCATAAATAATCTTCTAACAAACCTTCAAGCTATTCAAATCACAACATTCTGGGTGTGTTGACTACCTGCCCCGACAAATCAGGAAAGCTTTAAAAAAACATATTGTTAAGCTCCTAAAGGTTCAAATTTCAGCAGTTAGAAAATCCACTAAAAAGAGCAGTATACTTGATACTTCAACATTTCCTTGACAAACACTTGCGAGAATGTTATGCTTTTATCATGAACAATGCGGGATACTTCAATACATATTTCTTTAAACCTGTATGGCCTGTAAATAAAAGGCCCTGTGCTAATGACACAGAGCCTTTTGTCTTTACTCAGGCTGAGATAGCCTGAACAATGTTATGAAAAAGAAAATTAAAAACATTGCGGAAATTCAGATTGGTTATCAGTTTCGAGGCAGAATAGAGACTGATCCGGAAGGAACTCACAAGGTCATTCAGATAAGGGATTTTGACGCACTAAAAAATCTGCAAGTTGCCGGTCTTTATAAAGTGCTGCCAAAATATAACGCTGAACGGTATCTTGTGAACAAGAGAGACGTTCTGTTCCTTTCACGAGGCCATCATAATTATGCTATTCCTATAAAAGTGGCGCTTGAAAATACTATTGCTGCAAGCTATTTTTTTATTCTTCGAGTTAAGACAGAGCAGATTATCCCGGAGTATTTAGCCTGGTTTATTAATCAGGCTCCCGCACAGGGATATCTACACAACCTTGCAAGACGCGGGACTCATATACCAATTGTGCCAAAGTCAGTATTCGAGAACCTCAAAATATCTATTCCTGATATGGAAACGCAGGAGAAAATTGTAAAATTAAATTCACTTATTGAAAAAGAACAAAATCTTTTAACTAATCTACAACAGAAGCGAACTTTATTGATTCGCTCTGTATGCCTGAAAGCTGCCAAAAAAAATATTGATAATAAATAAAAAGGAGAACTGGTATGGCCAATAAAATAACAAAAGAAGAGATATTTAATATCGTTTGGAAAGCATGCGATACATTCAGGGGTGCAGTAGATCCTTCTGAATATAAAAATTATATTCTAACCATGCTGTTTATTAAATATATGAGCGACCTTAGGAAAGACAAGTGGGAGGAGTATGAAAAAAAATATAAGGGCGATAAAAAACGTGTTCAGAGAGCATTAAGCCGTGAACGTTTTATTGTGCCTGAAAAGTGCGATTTTGATTATCTCTATTCAAAGAGGGATGCCTCCAACATAGGTGATCTGATAAATATTGCGCTTGATCATATTGAAGATGCCAATAAAACCAAGCTGGAAAATGTTTTCCGAAATATCGACTTCAACAGTGAGCCAAACCTCGGAGAGACAAAAGAGCGCAACCGCCGACTTAAGCACCTGCTTGATGATTTTAATGATCCGAAGCTCGACCTTCGTCCGTCAAGAATCGGGAACAATGACATTATCGGAGATGTTTACGAATACCTTATCGCGAGATTTGCGGCTGGAGCTGGGAAAAAAGCAGGAGAATTCTATACCCCTTCAGAGGTATCCATATTACTGGCTAAATTGCTGAAACCCAAGTCGGGCAATCGTATTTGTGATCCTTCCTGCGGCTCCGGGTCACTGTTAATCCGTGTGGCACATGAGGTGCCCGGCGGCAATTTTTTTCTTGCCGGTCAGGAGAGCAATGGAAGCACATGGTCTTTATGCAGGATGAATATGTTTCTCCATAAAATGGATAACGCCCGTATTGAATGGTGCAATACTATAAGTAATCCTAAACTCATGGAAGACGACCAACTTATGAAGTTCAACATTGTTGTAGCAAATCCACCATTTTCACTTGATAAATGGGGGGCAGACATTGCTGAAAAAGACCGTTTCCAGAGATTCTGGCGGGGAATTCCTCCCAAGAGTAAAGGCGATTATGCCTTTATCAGTCATATGGTCCATATTGCCCTTGAAAAAGAAGGTAAGGTAGGCGTTATAGCGCCTCATGGTGTTCTTTTCCGCGGCGGTTCCGAGGGCAAAATAAGACAACAACTAATTGAGGAGAACATGCTCGAAGCAGTTATAGGCCTTCCGGCAAACCTGTTCTATGGCACAGGCATTCCAACTGTCATTCTTATATTTAATAAAGGGAAGAAAACTAAAGATGTGCTTTTCATAGACGCAAGCAGGGAATATCATGATGGCAAGAATCAGAACAACCTTCGTCCTGAGGACATTGAAAAAATCGTAAAAACTCATAAAAACTTTAAGAAGATTGATAAATATGCTTACCGCGCAACCTTTGATGAAATAAAAGACGCCGAATTTAATCTGAACATTCCACGCTATGTGGATACCTTTGAGGAAGAAGAGGAAATAGATATCAACGCTGTTCAGAAAGAAATTCAGGAATTAGAGTCAGAAATTACCAGCACACGTAAAGAGATGAACAGGTATATGAAGGAGCTTGGATTATGAGCAATTTTTTCTTTATATGCTGCAGCAACAGCAAATATACTGTAAATGGCACACCCGCCAAGCCTCTGCTCTGCACGCTCAATTATGGCGGGTTTTTATTTTTTATAAAAAAATAAGATGAAAAAACAGAATAAAAACAAACAGAGCAATAAAGTTGTAAGAAAAAATATGGGAGATATTGCCGCAAGCAATTTTTATCAGGATATTCGCCGTCTTATCGAGGAAGCCCGCCTTTCAGTTGCCTTAACGGTCAACGCCGGTATGACCATGCTCTACTGGCAAATCGGTAAACGGATTAATGATGAAATCCTGAAAGGTGAGAGAGCAGAATATGGCAAGGAGATTGTCGTATCACTGGCACGACAATTGGTACTGGAATACGGCAACAATTTTTCTGAAAAAAATCTGCGAAGAATGATTCAATTTGCAAATGTTTACCCATCCAAGGAGATTGTCGTATCTCTAATACGACATTTAAGCTGGACCCACTTTATTGCGCTTATTCCATTAAAAGAGCCTCTGCAACGAGAGTTTTATGCTCAAATGTGCCGGCTGGAACAGTGGAATGTGCGTACCCTGCGCAAAAAGATTGATTCCATGCTTTTCGAGCGTACTGCCATTTCCCGGAAACCGAAAGAACTGGCAAAGCAGGAACTTGATGAATTGCGTGCCAATAATAAAATTTCTCCGGACATTGTGTTCCGTGATCCTTACGTGCTGGATTTTCTGAACCTGAAGGACACATACAGCGAATCTGACGTCGAGGCTGCAATTCTCAGGGAACTGGAGTCTTTTATCCTGGAGCTTGGGGCTGGATTTACTTTCGTTGCCAGACAAAAGCGAATGACCATTGATAATGAAGACTTCCACCTCGATTTGCTCTTCTTCCACCGCAAGCTGAAAAGGCTGGTGGCTGTTGAGCTGAAACTTGGTAAGTTCAAAGCCGCCTTCAAGGGGCAGATGGAGCTTTACCTGCGCTGGTTAAAAAAGCATGAAAAAGAAGAGGATGAAAACGATCCGCTTGGACTGATCCTGTGTGCTGAAGGCTCTCATGAACAGATTGAATTACTGGAATTGCATAAATCTTCCATCAGGATAGCGGAATATTTGACTGAACTCCCTCCCAAAGAGCTGCTTGAAAAGAAACTTCATGCGGCAATAGAGAAGTCGAGGGCTTTACTGGAACAGCGGATAGAGAAAAAATGAGTAAGCGAAACGAAAACAGAATGGGATATAAGATGACAAAAGTCGGGTGGATACCAGAAGAGTGGGAGTGTGTTGCCTTTAAATCTTTTGCTAAGCTTACAGCAGGTGGAACTCCATCTACTCGGCATCCCGAGTACTGGAACGGATCAATATCATGGATGTGTTCAGGAGAATTAAATTTAAAACAGGTTTTGTCGGTTAAGGGTCGCATTTCAGAAAAAGGTTTAAAAAATTCTAGTACAAAAATTATTCCCAAGCATTCCGTTTTAGTTGGTCTTGCTGGACAGGGTAAAACAAGAGGCACTGTAGCCATTAACGAAATAGATTTATGCACCAACCAATCTGTTGCCGCAATCCTTCCAGACACAACAAAAGCATATTATTTATATTTGTTTTTCAATTTAGATAATCGGTATGAAGAATTAAGAAGATTGTCGACTGGTGATGGTGGTCGTGGAGGGCTTAATCTAGGAATCTTGGGGACATTAAAAATCCCTCTTCCTACTCTCTCCGAACAGAATGAAATCGCAGAAATCCTTTCTGAATGGGACAAAGCAATTGAGCATTTAGAAAAACTAATCACTGCAAAATCAAAACTTAAAAAAGCCTTTATGCAGCAGCTTCTCACAGGGAAACATCGGTTTAAGGAGTTTAAAAGTAATAAATGGGAAAAAATGAAGTTACACGATTTATTAAAACCTGTTTCAAGGCCAGTATCCCGACCTGATAAAAAATATTTAGCCCTAGGTCTTCGCAGTCATGGAAAAGGCACTTTTCTCAGGACAGTTGATAATCCTGAAGAAGTTATGATGGATACACTTTACGAAGTTAAAGAAAATGATCTTATTGTTAATATTACTTTTGCATGGGAGGGAGCTATTGCGATTGTCAATACATCAGACGAAGGAGCGCTTGTCTCTCACCGGTTCCCGACTTATGTTTTCAAAAAAAATAAAGCCACTCCTGAATTCTTCAGACATATAATACTTACAAAACAATTTGTTTATAAACTTGGTCTTATATCCCCCGGTGGTGCTGGACGGAATCGCGTACTAAGCAAGAAAGATTTTCTTAATCTTGTGCTCTCTATTCCTCAACTGCCTGAACAAAAGAAGATTGGAGCTTTCCTAAATGGATTGGATCGAGAAATTAACTTCTTAAGAAACCGTCTGAAAGCCTTTACTGAGCAGAAGAAAGGGCTCATGCAGAAACTGCTCACAGGTAACGTGCGTGTAAGGAATAGAGGATAGGAAAGCATGAGAAACAATCAAGATATATTATTTTATGAGTATGACTTATCCGGGACTCTTAGAAATAATTTGGAAAAAGTTCAGACTGAGGTTGATTCAATTCAGGAAAGGCAGTTTCTTCATTCTGACGATGATACACTAGTCGAACATATATTCTCTATAATGGAAATGAGTTCTATTGAACTTCACGAGGATTCAATGACGCAGGATACAAAGGAAACACAAGTAGATGTTAGATATGACATACATCGATTCATCAGGGATACAAGCGAACCATGTTATGTGCCTGGGTTACAAATAGCTGTTTCTGTTCCTTTTACAGGCGATCCAAACCTGTGGAAGTGTCGTCCGAGTACTTACACTCTAAATCCGCCACGAGCAAATATAAATACTTCATCGAGAGAGGGGTTCAATGGGTATCTGGAAATAACTTTTAATCTCCCTTCGGACACACTTAATAATGGTCAAGCTCTTAAAAACGATTTAGATAGCATACTCAACAATATAAAATCATACCTCGAAAATATTAAAAAAGACGTTGAGGCGTATAATCAACAATTGCCCGGCAAAATACGTCAATGTATATCCGCTCGCCGTGAACGCCTAAAGAAACACGGCAAAGTTATAGAAGCTCTCAATATTCCTTTAAAAAGAGATTCAAAAGCGCCGGATATTTCTGCCCTGCCTATCCGAAAGAAGATAGTAAAGCCTTTGCCAGCTCCACCAAACACCCCTTCTGAACCTGGGATTCGAAAAGAAGAATACGAGCATATTCTTAAAGTCATAAGACATGAAGGGCGTTCTTTTGAGGCGACACCTTCGACTTTTACCAAGCTTGAGGAAGAGGAGTTGAGAGATATAATTCTTGCACACCTTAACGGACATTATGAAGGACAGGCAACCGGTGAAACTTTCAGAAAATCAGGAAAGACGGACATTCGTATTGAAGATAAAAACCGTGCAGCGTTTGTTGCTGAATGTAAAGTATGGCGTGGCAAGGCTGAACTTTTAAAGGCACTGGACCAGCTTTTGGGATATCTGATCTGGAGAGACTGTAAAGCAGCGTTAGTTGTTTTCAATACAAAAAATGCAAAGTTCTCGGATATTCAGGCAAAACTACCTGGAATAATTGCCGAACACCCCAATATGGTAAGACCTGTTGAATCGAATGAGCATAGCGAGTGGCGTTATATTATTAAGGCAGAGGATGATGAAGAACGCCAAGTAACAATCCATGTCTTTCTGTTTAACATTTATGTCAAACAAGATGAGAACTGATCGGAGGGGGCTATGCCAAAAACCCCATTAATGAAAGAAGACCATATATCTCAGCTTCCTGCGTTACAGCTTTTACAGAATATAGGATACACATATCTTAAGCCTGAAGAAGCCCTGCAATTACGGGGCGGAAGGGCAAGGAATGTCATACTGGAGGGCATTCTGGAAGAACAACTCAGGAGCATGAATAAAATCCTGTATAAGGGACAGGAGTATCCTTTTTCCGAAGGGAATATTATCAGCGCTGTTCAGGCCATTAAAGATGTTATTTACGACGGGCTTGTCCGTACCAATGAAAAAGTCTATGACCTGCTTTGCCTTGGCAAAAGTCTCCAGCAATCAATTTCTGGCGATATTAAGAGCTTCTCTCTCCATTATATCGACTGGGAGCGTCCGGAAAACAATGTTTACCACGTAACGGAAGAATTCGGCGTTGAGCGTTCCGGAAGTAAAAACCAATACTATCCGGATATTGTTCTCTTTGTAAACGGGATTCCTTTTTGTGTTATTGAATGTAAGCGGCTGGATATTGGTATAGGAAAGAAACCTATTGAACAGGCAATTTCACAGCATATCCGCAACCAGAAAGATGACGGTATTACTCACTTATTCCTTTATTCCCAAATCCTGATGGCAATTTCCAAAAACGAAGCTAAATATGCTACCACCGGTACACCTATGGAATTCTGGTCAATATGGAAAGAGCAAAAAAACGTTGAGGATAAAGTCCATAGTCTGATTAACAAGTCTCTTACAAACGAGAAAAAAGACAGGCTTTTCAGGTCCAGATTTAAATATGTCCGTAAATATTTTGACGCGCTGGAAGCTGAGGGAGGAAGAGAAGTTACGGAACAGGATAAAGCTATATATGCCCTGTGCAGACCTGCACGCCTTCTTGAATTGACTTTCCGCTACATTCTCTTTGACGCAGGAGAAAAGAAGATAGCACGCTATCAGCAATATTTCTGTGTAAAAAAGATTATGGACCGGATAACTACTATTGATAATATGGGTAAGCGTTCAGGCGGTGTTGTCTGGCACACACAGGGAAGCGGAAAGTCTCTTACAATGGTGATGCTCGCCAAGGCAATCGCATTGGAACCCGCAATTGAAAATCACAAGATTGTGTTAGTTACTGACCGTATTGATCTGGACGATCAGCTTTACAGAACATTTCATCACTGCGGAAAAGAACTGGAACAGGCAAGGACAGGAAAACATTTAATAGAATTGATTGGAGGCCATAAAGAACGCATCATTACAACAATCATTGATAAATTTGATGCAGCTGTGGGCGCAAAAGATGCGAAAAATACCGATCCAAACATTTTTGTGCTTGTAGATGAAGGACACAGGGGGCAGTACGGACCTCTACATGCCAAGATGAAAAAGGTTCTGCCAAATGCCTGCTATATAGGCTTTACCGGAACACCTGTGATGAAAAAGCAGAAAAATACCATTGCTACATTTGGCGGCCTTATTGACTCATATACTATTGATCAGGCTGTTAAAGACAAGGCAGTTGTGCCTCTCTTATATGAAGGCCGGCATGTAGAGCAAAGAGTGCTGTCTGAATCGATTGATAGCTGGTTCGAAAAAATTACTGAGAAGCTGAGCAAAGCGCAGGCAGCAGATCTTAAAAAGAAATTTGCAACTACTGACCAATTAAACAAGGCAGAACAGAAGGTCATGCGTGTTGCATGGGATATCAGTGAGCATTTCCGTAATAACTGGCAGGGAACCACCTTTAAGGCCCAACTGGTTGCTCAAGATAGGGCAACCGCCTTGTTGTATAAAAAATACCTGGATGAGTTCGGCATGGTCATATCCGAAGTTCTAATCTCAGGGCCTGATGAGCGTGAAGGCGAAGAAGATATATACAAAGAAAATAAAGAAGCAGTCATTCGGTTCTGGAAAGTTATGATGGACAAATACGGCACTGAAAAGGAATATAACAGGCAAATTATCAATGCTTTTAAATATGGGGAAGAGCCTGAAATTATCATTGTTGTTGACAAACTGATTACTGGTTTTGATGCGCCCCGCAACACAGTGCTCTATCTTACACGGAAGTTGAAGGATCACACGCTATTGCAGGCTATTGCGCGTGTAAACCGATTACATAAAGGTAAAGAGTTTGGATATATCATTGACTATCGTGGAGTACTGGAAAACCTTGATCATGCTTTAGACCTCTATGGTCAATTATCTGAATTTGACAAAGACGACCTGCTTAATACATTGGAAGATGTTTCAGTACAAATTCAAACGCTCCCGCAGAAACATTCTGATTTATGGGATATTTTTAACGAGGTCAAGAATAAAAGAGATGAAGAGGCTTATGAACTTCTGCTTGCTGACGATGCACTGCGCAACAATTTCTACGAGAGATTTTCAAAATATACTCGAACTCTGGCTATTGCTCTCTCCTCATTAAAATTCATTGAAGAAACGCCCGAAAAAAAGATTGATGAATACAATATGGATTTAAAATTTTTCAAAGAGATGCGCACATCTGTACAGAGAAGATATGCTGAAGTCATTGATTTTTCCGAGTACGAGCCTAAAATTCAGAAACTCATTGATACACATGTTGGCACCGGAGAAGTTGAACAAATCACCGAGCTTGTTAATATATTTGACAAGGATAGTTTTGTTAAAGAAGTGAGGGCACTCTATGGAGACGCTGCCAAAGCAGATACAATTGCCCACCGGACAAAGAAGACAATTGAAGAACGCATGCTGGAAGACCCGGCATTTTACAAGAAATTCTCAGAACTCCTTAAAGAGGTAATAAAGGCTTTTCATGAAGAACGAATTAAAGATGCTGAGTATCTCAGAAGAGCAGAAGAAATCATGGAGGCGGTTGCAAGCAGGACAGGTGACAATATCCCTGAATCTTTAAAAAATAATGCCATTGCAAAAGCATATTTTGGGAGTATTCGCGAAGTGTTAGAGTCTCACAAAGATGACGGTGCCAATATAGTTAGTGCTGCAACAGAAGCAAGCCTTGAAATTGATAACATTATAAGGGAGAACCGCATTGTGAATTGGACAACGAATACGGATGTACAAAATCAAATGCGTAATAAAATTGAAGACTATATTTTTGAACTACAGAGCAAATACGGCTTTGAACTGACCTTTGATGAAATCGATTCAATATTGGATCAGTGTCTTGATATTGCGAAAGTAAGGATTCCTTGAACATGATTAGGGCAGGAGAAACTATAGAATGTCATAGCTTAGACTTTGGACGAGAGAAGATTAATTTATTTTTGTCTTTCTGTAAGCGAAAAACCCTCAGAATCAGTGTCCATCCAGACAAAAGTGTAACAATAGATGCCCCGAAAAATATGAAGCTTGATGATATATTCACGCTGGCAAGAAAACGCGCCCCCTGGATATTAAAACAAAAAAACTACTTTGAGCGATTTCAACCCCTCCCGGCAGCAAGAAACTATATAAGCGGCGAGACCCATTATTATTTAGGGAAGCAATATAGGCTTAAAGTTATAAAGCAGAATAAGAGCAGCGTTAAGTTAAGAGGGCAGTATTTTTATATATATTCCAGTAATCGTAATGATGTTAAAAAGACAGAGACACTCTTAAATAACTGGTATTCTGTCCACGCAAATAAAATATTCAGCCAACGATTTGAGATATGTTCCAAAATAGCTAAAAAACATAAAATTCCACCGCCAAAACTACGCTTTAGAAAAATGCTTAAACGCTGGGGAAGCTGTACCAAAAATGGAACAATTACCCTGAATTATGAGCTTGTTAAGGCCCCTGTCCACTGTATTGACTATGTTATCATGCATGAGATTTGTCACTTAAAAATACCCTCCCATAACAAACAATTCATGACCCTTTTATCTAAATGTATGCCTGATTGGGAAAGAAGAAAAGAACGATTAGAAAAAGTATTGGTTTAGAGCATAAAAGACAGCCAGCTCATGCTATCATAAAACCGGAATATTAGAGGATAAGCTCCACCATGTTTTCCGACGACACCATAGCCGCAATATCAACACCTTTAGGCCGTAGCGGGATCGGGATCGTCAGGCTCAGCGGCAGGGATTCAATTAGAACGGCTGACAGGATTTTTGTCTCCGCAGGTAACACGCCCCTTAAAAATATACCGACCCACAGGCTCATATACGGCCATATCGTTGATGCGAAAAATGAGATAGTGGATGAAGTGATGGTCTCAGTGATGAAGTCACCCCGTTCGTATACAAGGGAAGATATTGTGGAGATAAATTGCCACGGGGGGCCGGTACCGATCAGGAAAATTTTAGAGCTTGTACTTAAGGCTGGCGCTCGGCTCGCTGAGCCAGGAGAGTTCACCCGCAGGGCGTTTTTAAACGGCAGGATCGACCTTGCGCAGGCAGAAGCTGTGCTTGACGTAATAAATTCCCTCACCGAAGAGAGCCGGAAAGCTGCCGTTGAACAGCTTAGGGGGGGGCTCTCCAGCAAAATAGAAACAATAAAAGAAAAAATGACCGAATTAACGGCGTTTGTTGAGGCTTATATTGACTTTCCGGAAGAGGACATCGAACTCCCATCTATGGAGGATATGAAAAAAAAGGCCTCGATCATACGGAATTCGTTAAAAGAACTTATAGAAGGCGCTCGCTACGGCGTGATCCTCAGGGATGGGATCAAAACAGCGATCATCGGCAGGCCGAACGTCGGTAAATCTTCCCTGCTTAATGCCCTCCTTGAGCAGGACAGGGCTATTGTAACGGAAAGCCCCGGAACCACACGGGATGTTATTGAAGAGTACCTGAATATTCAAGGTATCCCTGTAAGGATCATGGATACCGCCGGGATAAGGGAAGTAAAAGACATAGCTGAAAAAGAAGGAGTAAAAAGAAGCCTGAGAACAATGGAAAATGCTGATCTGGTGCTTCTTGTCCTTGACGGAAGCCGTGCTCTGCATGATACAGACAGAGAGCTTGTCGCAAGATCAATGACAAAAAACACTATCCTGGTAATAAATAAAATCGACCTTCCTCAGAAAGCGGAAATATCGGAGATCCGCGCTGAAAAAGGCCCCGGGAAACAGGCTGTTAAAGTATCCGCAACCGAAAGGACGGGGCTTGATGAACTAAAAGAAAAGGTAGTTGAAACAGCATTAAAGGGTAAGACCTCATACGGCACGGGTATGATCACAAACGTAAGGCACGTTCAGGCGCTTGAAACAGCGCTCAGGTCAATAGAGTCTTTTTCCGGGAAAGTTGAAAAGCTGTCCCCTGAATTTCTGTCAGTCGAACTGAGAGACGCCCTTGACGCGATCGGGGAAATACTGGGCGCGACAACTCCTGAAGACGTTCTCAATAAAATATTCAATGATTTTTGTATTGGGAAGTAGCTCTAAATAGTTTATAATGCAGAAAAAGACTGCATTGTCGGTGCAATCTGAATTTGATAGGAGCAATCAGGTCTGCAGAAAACCATGACGCGTCTTAAGTCAGAATCTACTCGTACCGAGAAAGTCCGGAAGGTCCTCTTCTATACCCTGCTTCTGAACATGGCCGTTGCCGCGGCCAAGATCATGTACGGCTACAAAACAGACTCCATAAGCATGCTTTCCGACGGTTTCCACTCCTTTTTTGACGGAACATCCAATGTCATCGGCCTGATCGGGATCTACATAGCTTCAAAACCGCCTGATAAAAGCCATCCCTACGGGCACAGAAAATTTGAGACTCTTTCGACCATTGCCATAGCTGTACTTATATTCATGGCCGGCATTGAAATACTCAGGAGAGCCTACACCGGGTTAACGGTGTCTTATGAAATAGAGGTCACATCCTTAAGTTTTGTGATAATGGCCTTTACCCTTTTGATCAATATCGGGGTAATGACCTACGAAACAAAAAAAGGCAGGGAACTTAAGAGCGATTTTCTTCTGGCTGATGCAATGCACACAAAATCCGATATATTTGTCTCCCTGTCAGTGGTTGTCAGTCTTATAGCCGCAAAAGCTGGATTCCCCCTGATCGACGCAGGCGCGGCTGTTGTCATAGCTGTTCTCATCGGGAAAATGGGTTTTGAAATACTCAAGTCAGCAACAGGCGTTCTTACTGACGCGGCCTGCATAGATACCAGCGAGATAAAAGATATATTAACCCGGATCCGTGGCGTAAAAGGCTGTCACGGGATCAGGACAAGGGGCAAGGAGGGAGCCGCGAATATAGACCTTCATATACTTGTTGAGCCCGGCATAACAATGCAGGAAGCGCACAAAGTGGCCCATTCCGCTGAAGATGCCATTAAAAAGGCACTGCCCTCAGTGATCGATGTTATTATCCATACTGAACCTTATATCAACGGCGAAGAAAGATCCGCAAACCGCACCTGCTCACATGAAGAGCACCGGGAATAGCGACTGTCAGCCTGAAACAGTACGGTCACCCCGTTAGAAAAGACAGGAACTTGAACGTCAGCCCTCCAAAAAAAATCAACATCTCCATGTACAGTATTCTCACGGTATACAGCGGGGCTTTCTAATGGGGTAAAATCTGGTATACTTAAGCAATTATCAATTAACAGTTATCAATTATATTAAAGGAGGGCATCATGTCTTTCCCTTTTCACAGGTTGCGCAGGTTGAGGAACAATAATTCGATCAGAAAAATGGTGCAGGAAACCCGCCTTTCACCTGACGATCTCATATATCCAATGATCGTCACGTTTGGAAAAGGTGTGAAGAAAAAAATACCTTCAATGCCGGGGTGTTTCCAGATGTCCGTGGACGAGACCGTAAAAGAGGCGCAAAAAGCCCACAAGCTGGGGATACCAGCTGTTCTGCTGTTCGGCATTCCAGAGCGTAAGGACACACGCGCTTCCGGGGCATACAGTGATAAGGGAGTTGTGCAAAAAGCAATAAAGACGATAAAAAACAAGATCCCCGAACTCGTGGTCATTACCGATGTCTGTCTTTGCGAGTACATGAGCCACGGTCACTGCGGCATAGTAAAGAACGGAAAGATATTGAATGACCCATCGCTTGAACTCCTTGCCAAAGAGGCGTTATCCCATGCCAGAGCAGGCGCTGACATGGTTGCCCCTTCGGATATGATGGACGGCCGCGTTGTGGTTATAAGGGATACGCTGGACGCGCACGGTTTTGAGGACATGCCGATAATGAGTTATGCCGCCAAATATGCCTCGGCATTTTATTCTCCTTTCAGGGAAGCGGCTGAATCAGAGCCTGCGTTCGGGGACAGGCGTTCCTACCAGATGGACCCGCCGAACAGAAGAGAGGCCTTAAGGGAGGTTGCCCTTGATATTGAAGAAGGCGCTGACATTGTAATGGTCAAGCCTGCAATGTGTTATCTCGATATAATATCTGACATAAAAGAAAGCTTTGACGTCCCTGTCGCGGCATATAACGTCAGTGGTGAATACTCAATGGTCAAGGCCGCGGCAATAAAGGGATGGATCGACGAAAAAAAAATTGTTATGGAGATGCTGACCTCCATAAAGCGGGCCGGCGCTGACCTCATAATCACATATTTCGCGATAGATGCCGTAAAACAACTCTAAGATGCTAATTGCAAAATGCAAAATTAGCATTTAACATTTTAAAATGCACAGCGGGCGTTTAGTGAACGAATATAATAGTAATCAAATCCTTACATTGTGCTTACCCGAAGGCTAATCACTAATTGATAATTGCTAATTGATAATTTTTACTTGTAATGAAAATTATTCTGCCTTCTGAAAAAAGTATCCCTGTCGAGCCGGGTGTATCTGTCTTTCAGGCCCTTAAAAAAGAGGGCGTTCACCTTACTTCCTCGTGCGGCGGCAAAGGCACCTGCGGTAAATGCAAAATAATCGTTAAAAGCGGTCCTGTTGATACACGTTCGACAACAAAACTTACAAAGGGAGAGATAAAAAAAGGCGCTGTCCTGGCCTGCCAGAGCTTTCCGCGGGGAGACATACAGATCGAGATCCCGAAAGAATCAGAGCTTATAGTCGAAGGCAAAATTGCCACCGGCAAATCAAAAGACCTGCAGGAACTTCTGCATTCAACAGGCGCGAAAAGAGAACCCCTAACCAGGAGAATTGTGCTCCAGCTTCCCCCGCCTTCCCTTAATGACAATATCAGCGACCTCGAACGTTTAAAAAGAGAGTTTGTTACAAAGGGACTTGGATGTTTAAGGGTGCCTTTCAGGTTCCTGATAAACCTCGCTGGTATAGTACGAAAAAAGGATTGGGAGATCACCCTGTCTACTATCAATGCCGGGGACTGCTGCGAGATCACCAATATTTCCCCGGGCAACAGAACATCTGCCCGGTACGGAATCGCCATTGACATAGGGACGACCACTGTTGTCGCATATCTTATAGACCTTAATGATGGAACTCTTGTGGATATCGCCTCCACCTATAACTCTCAGATACAGTTTGGTGACGATGTTATAACAAGGATCATATATGTGGAGGAGCATAACGCGTTAAAATCCCTTCACAGGACCATTATAGTCGACATCAATGACCTGATTTCACTGCTGAGAAAAACACATACCATAAATATCGACTCCATAGACAGTCTTGTTACGGCCGGCAACCCGACAATGACGCATATTTTCCTGGGCCTTGACCCTGCCTCCATACGGCAGGAGCCATATATACCGACAGCAAACAGTTTCCCGGTCTCTCATGCCGGAGAGCTTGGAATAAAAACAAACCCCAACACGCCTGTTTACACGTTTCCGTGCGTATCAAGTTATGTCGGAGGCGATATAGTTTCAGGCGTTCTCGCGTCCAGACTTCATAAAAGTCAGGACCTCTGCCTTTTTATGGATGTCGGCACTAACGGCGAGATAGTCCTGGGAAATTCCGAGTGGCTTGTCACAGCAGCGTGCTCTGCCGGCCCGTGTTTTGAAGGCAGCGGGATCAGGCACGGCATGAGGGCGACAGAAGGCGCTATCGAGGATGTCAGGATAAACCGGAAAACGCTTGAGCCGGAAATAGAGATAATAGGCGAAGGCGTGAAACCCTTAGGAATATGCGGATCCGGAATGATCGACGCAGTCGCTGAGATGTTCATAACCGGAATTCTGGACCAGAAAGGGAAATTACAGAAAAGCGCGTCTGACAGGATAAGAGACGGTGACAACGGACCCGAGTTTGTTGTGTATTCCGGAGACAACAGGGACATCGTCCTTACAGAACCGGACATTGAAAATATAATCAGGGCAAAGGCTGCCATATACGCCGGACTTTCCATGCTTCTTAAAGAAATGGGGTACACGTTTGCGGATGTGCACAGGATGTTCATAGCAGGCGGCTTTGGCAAATTTCTGGACGTGGAAAAGGCTGTAATACTGGGAATGCTGCCTGATATTCCAAAGAAAAAATTCACGTACCTGGGGAACACCTCTATTATCGGCGCTTACCTTTGCACTCTCTCTCAAAATTTGCGCGAGGAGGCAGAGGAAATAGCAGGAAAAATGACCTATATCGAATTGTCTGTGTCGCGTTCATTCATGGATGAGTATGTTTCAGGACTTTTTATCCCGCATACAAATATAGACGCCTTCCCGGGTGTCAAAAAACTGCTCAAGAAGTAAACCCCTGTTTTTTTATAAATCCTACTGCTGACAGCGTATATTATGAATGTTTTTTGTTATAATAGTGTGATAACTTTTTACAGAATGTAAACCCCGTTAGAATGAAAACTTTTCTAACGGGGTAAAACTGATAAGAAAGAGGTTCCAGGTGAACAAAAAGAAAGTCCTCTTAGTTGATGACAGTGCTGCAACTATCCATCAAATGCGGAAAATCCTCGAAGATTCAGGCATGTTTGAGGTTGTTGGTCACGGGAAAAACGGGGCTGAGGGGGTCCAGCTCTACACATCTTTAAAGCCTGATATTGTATGCATGGACCTTATGATGCCTGTAATGGACGGGCTTCAGGCCATCAGGACCATAACGAGCATTGACAAAAGCGCCAAGATAGTGGTTGTCTCATCAGCCGCGGGTGTAGGAGATAAGACCACAGAGGCCATCAGGTTCGGCGCAAAAAATATTATTGCAAAACCGCTTGAAGCGGAAAACGTGATCGAGATACTGAATAAGCTCTAAACAGAGCTAACAACAAAGGTGTTACAGTGCCGGTAAAATTTTTTGGTCAGTACCTATTGGAAAAAGGCCTTATCCTGCCTCGTCAGCTTATGCAGGCCGTCAAATACCAGGCGGAAAAAAATCTGCGGTTCGGTCAATACGCCGTTGCCAAGGGTTATCTCACGGAAAAAGACGTGGAGAAGATACAAAATCAGCAAAAAAGCGTTGATAAGAGATTTGGCGAGATAGCTCAGGACCTGAACATTCTGACACGGGCGCAGGTAGAAGAGATATTAACCATGCAGAAGAATGACCATAAACTCCTGGGCAGGGTGCTGGTCAAAAAGGAATTACTGACCAGTGAAGTGGTAGAAAGGGAGCTCGTGTTATTCAAAGAAGACCAGAGCAAATATGACCTGGGAGATATCGTTGCACCGCCAGGCGTCAGAAACCCGGAGATCGTAAGGGAAATAGTGGACCTGAGTCATAAAATGCTGCAGCGCATGACAAACCTGAACGCCAAGGTTAAAAAAGGCTTTATAAGCAAGGATGAACCCCAAAGAAACTTCCTGTTGATCTCGATCTTTTTATCCGGGAACCTGGAATATGAGTATGTTCTCTCCATGTCCAACGAGATATCAAGGCTGGTTACCGCCGCTGTTCTCGGTTCTGATACCGCCGGCATTTCCAGGGAACTGATCTCTGACGGGGTCAAGGAATTCTGCAATATCGTGTGCGGAAATATCATTGCCAGGCTGTCCCAGAAAGGCCGGAGTGTGGATATTTCCACGCCCCGGGAAATACCTTTTTCTGACAACGGGTATAATCTTGTGAAAGGCAGGAATGCCATATACTACCCGATCGTTTCTCCAAAAGGGGACAGCGCCCTGATCCTGATAGAAAGATAAAAAACCGCTTTGATTATTTCTTCCAAAATTTCTTTTCAAGTTTTAAGAGATCAATATAATGATCTCTCAGCCCGGAAGGAAGGTCATTTAATAGGGCAAGTATTTCCTTTTTGGAGTATGTTCTTTTTTCTCTTTTATAATCAGCGGTCTCTTCACAAATAAGTTCGGCCCCTCCCGTACCTTCCCTGAAAAACTCAATAACGGGGATATCTAATGCCTCTGTTATATGCTCAATAGACTTTTGAGTGAACATTCTTTTACCATTCTCGAGCTGGTTAATATACCCCTGTGACAGTCCACTTCTCAGAGCCACCTCTTCCTGGGTCAACCCCAGTTTTTTCCTTATATTTCTGAGATTTTTACCGACTATGTTCTTTCTTTTCACTATAAAATCCTATAATACCTTGACGTCACTTAACAATTTCACTGTGCAATATTTTACTTGACATAATTATTGCACGGTGCTATAAATATGCAGTATACGTAGTCCTTACATAATCACATATAGATGAAATTGATCGATTAAAAGCCGCGGGCAAACAAATGGACCGTCCAGATTTCCGTGGATGGGGGATGCCGTGAAAAGACTTCTTGCTATTTTTGAAATTAAGTATTAAATTGTAGAGGCTTTCAGAAAAATATTATTAATATTGTACACAAATGAACGATAAAATAAAAATCCTCATAATCGACGACCAGGCGGCACCAAGAGAATCCGCCAGGATGATCCTGAAAAACAGGTATAATGTTGCTACGACCGAAGGGGCAATTGAAGGTTATCAATACCTGGCTGAGAATCCGGTCGATCTGATATTTATTGACATAAAAATGCCGAACATCGACGGGATAACCGCCCTTCGGGAGATCAAGAAAAAATACCCTGAAGTACTGGTTATATTATTTAGTGGTTATATAACACCTGAGATAACCCAGCAGGCTTTAAAGCTCGGTGCGTATAAATGCCTGAGAAAGCCCTTTGACAAAGATGACCTCTTTGACACTGTTAAAGAAGCGCTCAAAGACCGGGAGGGACGGGGCAGACCTCTGTAAAAGATAAGGGCTTCTATCACACCGGGCAGACCACGAAGAAGAATTTGGCAGGTTTTTTCTCACGGGGCAGGTCTATGCCATTGCAAAGGCGATCTCTCTGTCTTCGATACTCACTCTCTCTATTACTACCCTGATATTATTCCCTATGGAAAAGGTCCGTTTACTGTTTCTGCCGACAAGACAGTAGCATTCTTCATTGAACCTGTAGTAATCTCCCGGCATATTGGACACATGAAGAAATCCGCTGACAAAGAAATCCTTCAGCTGGACCTTCAGACCATAAGGCGTAATAGCAGATATCACGCCTTCATACTCATTCCCCGCCTTGTCCTTCATGAACCATGCCCTCATCACATCCATTATCTCACGTTCAGCCTCATCAGCCGCCCTTTCGGTCTTTGAAGAGTGAAAAGCGATCTCAGGCAGCAGGTTTTCAAGAAGTCCGCGTTTTTTATCAGAGGGCCCTTTCCCCTTTATCCGGTCCTTCAATATCCTGTGCACCACAAGATCCGGATATCTCCTTATCGGAGAAGTAAAATGCGTATATGACTTGGACGCAAGGCCAAAATGTCCGATATTCTCTGTAGAATATTTTGCCTGCTTGAGCGAGCGCAAAAGCAGTATGTTCACAAGGGTTTCCTCGGTTATTCCTTTTGCCTGCCGGAATATCTTATGAAAGGCCGTTGGCCCGGTTCTTTTTACCTGCAGTCCGAATGAACTAAATATCTTCTTCAGCCCCTCAAGCTTGGAGGCGTCAGGCTTTTCATGCACTCTGTAGATCATGGGGACCCCCATGTCCTCAATATGAGAGGCAACCGCCTCATTGGCCGCGATCATGAATGCCTCGATGATCATATGACCCACGTTCCGCTCAGCCTTGATTATTGCCTCAGGCCGTCCCTGAATATCGAGGAGAACCTCCGGCTCGGGCAGGTCAAAATCAAGACTGCCGCGCCTGATGCTCTGCTGCCTGAGAAGTTCATACAGCTCTTTTATAAGTTCAAAGCTCTCAAGCAAATAACCGTACTTTTTTCTTTCAGCCCGGTCATTGTCCGTAAGTATCTTCCTTACAGATGTATAGGTCATTCTTTCATTGCTGTTTATAACGCTCGGGTAAAATCTCTTTTTTAACAGATTCCCCTTCCTGTCAAACCTCATCTCAACGGTGAACGTCAGCCTGTCGGACCTTGGCACCAGACTGCAAAGATCATTTGAAAGCACCTTGGGAAGCATGGGGATCACCCTGCCCGGGAAATAAACGCTTGTGCCCCTTTGCCTTGACTCCAGGTCCAGCCTTGAGTCCCACGGCACATAGTGGCTCACGTCCGCGATATGCACCCAAAGTATGAATCCCCCGGCCATTCTCCTGATAGATACCGCGTCATCAAAGTCCTTTGCGCTCTCTCCGTCAATGGTCACTGTCAGCAGATCACGGCAGTCAACCCGGCCCTGCGCGCTTATTCCCCCGGTAGACCCCTTTAGATGTTTACTATCTAACGGGGTAAATTCTCTGGCCTCTTTAAGCACGGCAGAAGGAAATTTATGTGGAAGACCGTGGTCTTCAATGACCATCTCGATCTCAGACCTGGGCCCATCAGTGGCCGGAATGACCTTCAGTACCCTGCCCTCAGGCGGTCTTGACACAGTGGGATAGGCTGTCAGCTCAACAACAACAATATCTCCGACCTTTGCTTTTGATATTTTTTCCGGGCTGATATAAACATCAAACGGGATCTTCCTGCTCCTTGGCTTCACATAATAGAAGTTCTTCCCATAACAGAGTTTTCCTACAACCTTTTTTCTCCGCCGCTCAAGGATCTTTATTATCCTGCCTTCTCTTTTTGCCGGGCTCTCAACACGGACTATCACTCTGTCTCCCGACATTGCGCCGGATGTTTTTCTCGGCGGGATAAAAAGGTCTTTTTCCCCTGCCTTCTCCGGCACCACGAACCCGTAACCATCCCTGTGAGCCTCAAAAAACCCGGGAACAAGACTCATCTGCTCAGCTATTCCGTAAAGATTCGACCGGGTTTTAAAAACAGCGCCTGAATTGACCAGCGAGCGAAGGACCCGCTTGAGCATGCGGGCCTCTTTTTTCCGGATATCCAGCGCCCTGGAAATTTCTCTGAAGCTTACGGGTTTACTGGTCCTTTTCTTTAAAAAAGAGAGGACAGATTCCTTTTCTATGATATCTTTCGGGAGCATGACTTTATGTTGGGATTATAACACGATGTTAAAAGTTGAAATATGAGAAACTTCAGATTTTAAATTTTAGATTTTAGATTTAGTGGTCACCCTTCGGGCAAGCACAATGCACGGATTTGTTTACTATTGTATTCGCTCGCATCCACTCGCTATACATTTTTTCTCTCTACCCTCTACTTTCTACCTGTCCCGTTGTCCAGATTCTTCACCCCGCACCATATGGTTCAGGGCTTCAGAATCTAACGGGGCTCTCTACTTTTTTTAAAGATATTCCTTCAAATAACGGCCGGTATACGAGTTTCCGTGTTTAACTATATCCTCTGGCTTTCCCTGTGCTATGATTTCGCCGCCCTGCTCCCCGCCCTCAGGACCCAGGTCTATGACCCAGTCAGCGTTCTTTATTACATCAAGGTTGTGCTCAACCAGTACAACAGTATTCCCGGCGTCGACGAGTTCATTGAGCACATAGAGCATCTTTTTGATATCCTCGGGATGAAGTCCTACCGTGGGTTCATCGAGTATATAAAGGTAGTCCCGGCGGCTCGCGATCCCCAGTTCAGCGCATATCTTGAGCCGTTGTGCTTCACCGCCTGAAAGAGTGGTAGCAGGCTGGCCGAGCCTGAGGTATCCAAGACCTACCGAGGCCATAAGCCTAAATTTTTTTGTCAGGGGAGGAATGTCCGGGAAAAATTTGATCGCCTCATCTACTGTCAATTCAAGGACCTCATGGATGTTCTTCCCGTTATAGGTAACGGACAGCACCTCGGGCCTGTATCTTTTGCCCTCACATTCTTCACATTTAATGTAAAGGTCCTCAAAGAAATACATTTCAAGCTTCTGAAACCCGACTCCTTTGCACGCCTCACAACGGCCGCCCTCCACATTAAATGAGAAGTGTCCTGGTCCGTAACCAAGATTCTTTGCGTAGATCTGCCCGGCAAACAGCTTTCTTACCGGGTCGAACGCCTTGACATACGTAACAGGATTGGAGCGCGGACTCCTGCCTATGGGACGCTGATCTATGATCCTGACCCCTTTCAAATATTCAAGCCCTTTAATGGACTTATAGGGCAGAGGATTTTCAAATTCAACCTTAAATGCCTTTGCAACAGCCTTGTAAAGGGTCTCCTTTATAACTGTGCTTTTACCCGAACCCGAGACACCGGTTACCCCTATCAAATTATACAGGGGGAAACTCACGTCTATATTCTTGAGATTATGCCCTGAGGCCCCTTTTATCGAGAGCATTTTGACCCTGGCCTTTCTCCTGTGTGCGGGCACTGGTATTGCGTCCGAGTTGTTCAAATAATTAGCCGTCAGTGTTCCTGACCTGAGAAAATCAGACCGCGGTCCGGAAAAAACAAGGCGACCTCCGTTATTGCCTCCACCGGGGCCGAGTTCAACGATCCAGTCAGCAGAATCTATGACCTTTTTGTCATGCTCCACAGTTAAAATGGTATTGCCGAGGTCAGCCAGCTCCCTTATTATCTCTATTATCCTGCCTATATCCCTCGGGTGAAGCCCTACTGTCGGCTCATCCAGCACATAAAGTGTACCCGTAAGCTTTGACGCAAGCTGGTTGGCAAGGTTTATTCTCTGCGATTCACCTCCTGAAAGGGTTTTAGATTGCCTGTCAAGAGGAAGGTAACCCATTCCCACTCTAAGGAGAAATTCGAGCTTCAGCCGTATCTGTCTGCGTATCTCTGACGAGACCTCGTCTTCGTATTCTGTCAGGCGAAGAGAAGAAAAATGATCGTGCAGCCTGGATATGGACATGCCTGAAAGCCGGGCTATGTTAAGACCGCCGATCGTAAACGCAAGCGCCTCGGGCCGAAGCCTGGTCCCTTCGCACGTCCCGCACGTAACAGCCTTTCTGTATCTGCTCAGGAACACCCTCACATGTAGTTTATACCGTTTTTTCTCAAGCTCCTGAAAAAAATCATCAAGGCCGTAGAAATCAGCATCTCCCTTAAAGATCAGTTCCTTCACTTTTTTAGGGAGTTTTTTGTACGGGACATTAAGTTTGATCTTCTTTGTCTTTGCCGCCTTGACAAACTGCCTGTACCACCACTTGTAAGCGGGTTTGCTCCACGGTTCGATAGCGCCTTTTTCCAGGGACAGGTCCTGGTCCGGGACTATAGTGTCTTCATTATATTCAAGTGTATTGCCGAACCCCTTGCATTCAGGACACGCGCCAAGAGGATGATTAAAAGAAAAAAGAAGCGGCTGAGGTTTTGCTATCTCTATGCCGCAGTCAAGGCATTTTAGTTTTGACGAAAAAACAAGGCCATTGGTCCCTTTGCCCTGTTCGTCCGCAAATTCGATCTTTACGCGTCCTTCACCGTATTCCCAGGCAGTCTCAACAGAGTCTGAAAGACGGGGCTCATCTTTTATAACAAGCCTGTCAAGGACCACACTATATGATTTTTGATTTTTGATTGCAGATTTTAGATTGCCAAGACCTGAAATATTTTTAGTCTCTCCGTTGATCAATACCCTGTGAAAACCTTTCGTCTGGAGTTCCTCTGCTGAATTGTCCGTGTCAAAGATTATGAACGCCTTTTTATCAGAGTATTTTTCCACAAGTTCCTTGACTGCGGAAGAAGTGGTCCATGCCTTTAGGGTCCTGCCGCATTTCGGACAATGCGGCTGCGCGATCTTTGAGTATAAAAGCCTGAGATAATCATAAATTTCAGTGGCAGTACCCACTGTTGAACGCGAGCTTTTTACAGAATTTCTCTGCTCAAGCGCGATCGCGGGCCTGATATTTCGGATCTTATCAACATCCGGCCGGTCGAGCTTTTCAAGGAACAACCGGGCATAAGTAGAAAGGGACAGGATGAACCGCCACTGGCCTTCAGCAAAGATCGTATCAAAAGCTAAAGAGGACTTGCCAGAGCCTGATACCCCTGTCACTACAATGAGCTTGTTATGGGGCAGTTTGAGACTTATATTTTTGAGGTTGTTCTGCCTGGCGCCTTCAATTATCAATTCTTCAGCGGACATCCTGATATTTTAACAGGTTAGTGCGGAAGTTTGGAACAACACATGATTACACAGATAAAACAGGGCCTTATAGATTAAAATAATCTTAGTAATGAATCGTCTTTTTTAATCGGAGTAATCAGTCCCGATGAATCGGGACAGGAGGGAAAACATGGTCTTTGGTGAAGAGTTTTCAATAAAAACAAAGGGTTTCTCAGATATCATAGACATTACCGAAGAAGTTCAGGACATCGTGTCAAAATCCAGGGTTAAAAACGGGGTCGTCAATGTCTTTGCCGTGGGTTCAACAGCATCAATCACTACTATAGAGCATGAACCCGCCCTTGTTGAGGACATGAAAGAACAGCTTGAGAAATTCGCCCCTCACACTATGCATAGCCGGCACTCACAGACATGGGGAGATGACAACGGCTTTTCCCACATCAGGGCAACATTCATGGGCCCGGGGCTGACCGCGCCCATATCAAACAGCAGTGTTGTCCTTGGCACCTGGCAGCAGATAGTGGTGATAGACCATGACAACCGCCCCCGCTCAAGAAAGATCTTTGTCCAGGTTATAGGGGAATAGAGAAGGGATAAATTACAAATATCAAATTCCAATTGTAATCATTGGTTTTAAATTTCCTTCCGCTCTCTACTTTCTACTTGTCGTAGCGAAGCCCTGTACCAGACGGTACAGGGCGAAGCGGAGATCCCGACTTTTCGGGGCTACCCTCTACTTTCTCAAGGAGTTGACATTAATTCAAACATGTGTTTTAATTGATTGTATGAATAGGTGAAATACCATGAAACCCACGGATACAAAACAGAAGATAATGGACACTGCGGAGCACCTCTTTGCACGCGACGGATACCGCGGCACATCTCTCCGCGCGATCACCGGCAAAGCAGGCGTTAACCTGGCGGCTGTCAATTACCATTTCGGCTCCAAGACCTCCCTGCTCGAGACGGTCATCAGGCGGAGAATACTGCCGCTTAACCAGATAAGAAAGAAAAGGCTGGAACAGCTAAGGGAAAACGCCCGGAAGAAAAAGAAAACACCTGACATAAAAGATGTTCTGACGGCATTTATCGAGCCTACCCTTTTGTTCATGGAATCAAGCCCGGGAGCAAAGAATTTCATTGCTTTTATTGGAAGGTCTTTTACTGGTCCTGACGATACGGTAAGGAAGGTATTTATGCGATTTATCAAGCCGATGTTTTATCTGCTTTTTGAAGCAGCGTGCGATTCCCTGCCAAATCAGCCGCAAGAGACCATTTTCTGGCGTCTTCACTTCACAATGGGCGCGCTTTTCCATACCATGCAACTAAGCGGCAATGTCGATATAGGGCCGAAGAACCTGCATGCTGATATAAATGCCAAATCACTGATCAACCATATAATCCCGTATATAACAGCTGGAATGAAGGCAAGATGATCAAAACCATACCAATAAAAATAATTTCAGTCCTGGCCATTCTGCTTTCCAGCTGCTCTGTTCACAGATCAGCTGTCAAAGAACCTTTGGTAGATATGCCTTTTTCATATTCAACAAAGAAAGAAAGTCCTTCTCCTCCAATCGACAGATGGTGGACACAGTTTGAGGATAAAAAATTAAACCAGATTATGGAACAGGCTTTCAAATACAACCTGGATATCGCGCAGTCATACGAACGCCTAAGGCAAGCTCAGGCGGCAATACGAATTACCAATGCCGAAAGAGGGCTTACCGTAAATGTTGATGCCTCCGGCGGCAGGGCGCGCCAGTCAGGAATGACCGGAGCTGTTACCGCGGATACTTACTCACTATCAGCGGCAGCCGGCTATGAGATCGACCTCTGGGGAAAACTCAGGTCAAAAGCCAAGGCCGCCCGCCTTGACGCGCTTGCGTCAGAACAGAATCTGAAGTCACTGTTCATAAGTATTTCAGCTCAGCTTACTGACCTGTATTTTCTCGCTGCCGAACAGCGGGCCCAACTCGAACTTGCTGATCAGACGATCGCATCTTTCCAGGATACACTTGATCGTGTTAACAGGCGATATAGTGCTGGACTGGTACCCGCAGTTGATGTATACCAGGCGCGCCAGAATCTCGCTTCCGCAAAGGCACAGCGGCCTCTTTTTGAATCCAGACTTACAGAATCGCTCAACGCGATAGCCGTCCTGACCGGAAATTTCCCGAAACAGGAAATTGACGGATACGCAAAGCAATTAAAAACTCCTCCATCTTTTTCCGCTGGGCTGCCTTCTCAGCTTTTGATCAGCCGTCCTGATATCCAGGCGGCACTGTTCAGCCTTAAGGCAAGTGACGAAAGAATTGCAGCAGCCATTGCGGACAGATTTCCTTCCTTTAACCTGATCGGAAGTTACGGTGGATCAAGCGATGAAGTAAAGAGTATTCTTGATTCACCCAACATATTCTGGAATATTCTTTTGCAGGCTGCTCAGCCGATTCTGGATTCAGGCAGAAGAAGAGCTGAAGTTGACCGTACAAAATCGGTTTTCAGAGAATATCTTGCCAGATACCATAAAGCTGTGCTGACGGCGTTCCAGGAAGTCGAAGACGCCCTTGCCGGCATCAGGGCCTCGGAAGAACGAATAAAAATGCTTAACGAAACTGTTTCAGCTTCAGAAAATTCTCTCCGTCTTGCTCTTGACCGGTATATGAACGGCCTGACCGATTATCTGCCGGTGCTTACCGGACAATTAAGCCATTTCAATGCGAAAAGCAATCTGCTGGCAGAAAGACGACAGTGGATATCAGATACTGTCCAGCTGGCACGCGCCCTGGGCGGAGGATGGGCAGACGACATTATGAAAGAACGTCTAACAAACAAAAAGTAGGGGATAAAAAAATGAGCCAGAGATCAATGTTACTTAAAATAGGAATTCCGATCGTTATCATCATTGCCGGCGCTGTCATAATGCTGGCCCTGATGTCCGGACGTCCGGCGCCTGTCAGAGAGGTCAAAAAAGATCCCGGCATACTCGTAGAGGTTATAAGGGCAGAGCGGGAAAACACAGAAGTGATCATAAAAGGCGCGGGTACTGTAGCGGCGGCAAAGGAAGTCTCTGTGATCCCGCAGGTAAGCGGGCGTGTGACCTATGCTTCCCCTTATCTTAATGTAGGGGGGTTCTTTGAAGCAGATGAGGTCCTCTTTGAAATAGAGCGCACTGATTACGAACTTGCGCTGGAACGCGCAAAGTCCGCAAAAGCAAAGGCTGAATATGAGCTCACGACAATAGAAAGCCAGGCGCGCGTTGCCCGCTCTGAATGGGAAATTATTAACAAAAACAGCGCCGCGCCTCCAAACCCGCTTGTGCTTTATGAACCGCAGCTTAAGAGCGCGAAAGCAGAGCTGGCATCAGCGTCCGCCCAGATCGAACAGGCAAAGATCGACTTGAAACGGACAAAGGTAAGATCACCCTTCAATGCCCGGATACGTTCCGAAAGCATAGACATCGGCCAGTACGTGCGGGCGGGCGGCGAAATTGCCGTACTTGCAGGAACAGATTCAGCTGAGATCGCCGTCCCCCTGCCCCTTGACGACCTGCGCTGGCTCGATATACCGCGTCACGGGGAAAGGCAGATCAGCGCTGACGCCCTGGTACGTCTTGATATCGGCGGCGTCACATACAAGTGGCATGGCCATGTTGTGCGTTCCACAGGAGAAGTCGACCTTAAAACCCGCATGATGCAGCTTATAGTAGAGATAAAGGACCCTTACGGACTGAAGAAACAGTCCCCATCTTCTCCTGCCCTCGCGGCAGGCAGTTTTGTCGATGTTCATATAAAAGGCAAGACGCTTGAAGATGTGTTCATTATTCCAAGGACCGCCTTTCGCGACAACTCTACGGTCTGGATCATGGATAAGAACAACAAACTGCAAATAAGAAAAGTCATTCCCGTGAGAATAGAAAGAGAAAAGGTGCTTATCAAAGAAGGCCTTGATAATGGTGAGCTTATTGTTAAAACAAACATATCAGGGGCTGCCAACGGAATGAAATTGAGAACGATGGAAAATAAAAACAAGTCATTAAGTCAGTAAGTTAATAAGTCATTTAGTAATTATGCTTCGCTGTAATTTAGTTGTTAAGGTATTCTTCTAATGACATAATTACTTATTAACTCAATGACTCAGTAGCGCATTGAATGACTTAATTACTCAATTACTTAAGATATGAATAAACCAATTACATGGATGGCCCATAACCACGTGGCTGCCAACCTCTTGATGATGATCTTCATCATAGGCGGGCTGGTTATGGCATTTTCAATAAAACAGGAGGTCTTTCCTGAGATCAGCCTGGATATTGTTCAGGTCTCAGTGGCATATCCCGGGGCAGGCCCTGAAGAAGTTGAAGACGGCATAATCCTTAAGATCGAAGACAATCTGAGCAGTATAACCGGGATCAAGGAAATAAGATCCACTGCTTCTGAAGGATTCGCGCGGGTCACAGCTGAGATCCTTGAGGGAGAGGATATTGATATCATTCTGCAGGATATTAAGGCTGAGGTTGACCGGATCACTACTTTTCCGGAAGACGCTGAGAAACCGGTTGTCACGAAAATAGCAAACCGCAGCGAGGTCGTTTCACTGATAGTATACGGCAACGCGCCTGAGCGAAGCCTGAGGGAACAGGCTGAACTGATCAGGGATGACCTGCTTGCAATGCCGGAGATCACGCAGGTCGACCTGAGAGGAGTCCGTCCTTATGAGATCTCCATTGAAGTACAGGAAAAGACCTTACAGCGTTACGGCCTGACGCTTGGACAGATAGCTGACAGAATAAAAAAGGCATCAGTGGACCTTCCGGGCGGAGCCGTAAAGTCCAAAGGCGGCGAAGTCCTTATCCGCACAAAAGAAAAGCGTTACAAAGGACCGGAATACGCCGATATTACTGTACTTGAACAGAGCGACGGAACAGAACTGAAGCTCGGTAACATCGCAAAAGTCAGGGACGGGTTCGAAGAGACAGATGAGTGGGCGTTTTTAGACGGTTTGCCGGCAGCCGCTATAGCGGTATACCGTGTAGGTGATCAGAAACCTCTGGAGATTTCCGGAATCGTAAAAGAGTATGTTAAGCAGAAGAACAACCTGCTACCCGAGTCACTTAACCTTGCCGTTTGGAGCGATTTCTCTGACGTCTATAGAAGCAGGCTTAACCTTCTATTGAAAAACGCGGTCATCGGATTAATACTAATATTCCTTATCCTGGGCCTGTTCCTGCAGATACGGCTTGCGATCTGGGTAATGCTGGGCATCCCTATTTCATTCCTGGGCGCGCTACTGATGATGCCTTCTTTTGATGTCTCAATAAATATGCTTTCTCTATTCGCTTTCATACTCGCTCTTGGAATAGTAGTGGATGACGCGATCATTGTCGGTGAAAACATCTATACCCACCGCAGAATGAAAAAACCATATATAAATGCCGCTGTGGACGGGGCCATTGAGGTCGGACGGCCGGTTATATTTTCTGTACTCACAACTGTAGCCGCATTTATGCCTCTCCTGTTCGTCAGCGGATCAATGGGCAAGTTCATAAGGGTCATCCCGTTCGTGGTAATACCCATACTGATTGTTTCTCTTATCGAGTCACTGCTGATACTTCCGGCTCATTTAAGTTTTGGAAAACCCGTGCGTTCGTCAAAAGGCGCAGCAGGTTTTACAACACGGATCAGGGAGGGTTTTGGCAGGAGACTTGAACTGTTTGTGACAGGCCCATACAGGAATTTTTTGTCCCTATGTATAAATTATAGATACACTACACTCGCGATAGCCCTGGCCGTGCTGTTGATCAGCTTTGGTATTGTCGACGGAGGAATAATAAAGTTCCGCTTTATGCCTGAGATCGACAGCGATATCGTAACAGCGACACTAAAAATGCCCATAGGCACCCCTGTGGATGAGACCGCTAAAGTGCAGGATCTCATAGTCAGGAAAGCCCAGGCAGTTGTCTCGGATTATGATAAGAACCGGCCCGAAGGGCAAAGCGTGCTCCGTCATATTTATTCGACCGTAGGCAGTAGTATGTTCGCCAGCCCCATGGGATCAAGCTCAGCATCAGGCTCTCATATTGCCAATATTGTCCTGCTGTTGACAGAACCCGGGCTGCGGGGGGTCTCTTCATCAGAAATAGCCGGCAAATGGCGTGAAGCGGTCGGCACAATACCGGGTGCGGATTCCATCACTTTTGTTTCCACCCTTGTAGGTTTTGGAGCAAATGTGGACATACAGCTTGCCCATGATGATTTTAGAGTGCTTGAAAGCGCGGTAACAAGAATTAAGAGTTCACTTGCATCCTATCCCGGGGTGAGCGATATAGATGATAATTATACAAGGGGTAAACGTGAGCTGAAGTTGAAGCTGAAGCCTGAGGCGCGCACATTGGGGATCACTGAACAGGACCTGGGCCGGCAGATACGGGACGCCTTTTTCGGAGCGGAGGCTCTAAGGATCCAGAGAGGACGCAATGAAGTAAAGGTAATGGTACGATACCCTGAGGAGTACAGAAAAAGCCTCGGGGCTCTTGAATCCATGCGCATACGCGCGCGCGACGGCGGTGAAGTGCCCTTTGCTCAGGCCGCTTTTGTCGAAGAAGGACGGGGCTTCAGCGAGATAAACCGAACTGACAGAAAAAGAATTATTAACATAACCGCAAGTGTTGACAGCACAGTCGCCAATGCCGAAGAGATCATCCTTGATGTAAAGAACACGGTCCTTGGCGACCTTGTAAATGACTATCCCGGGCTTACTTATAATCTTGAAGGAGAAGAAAAAGAGCGCAGTGAATCAATGGGAAGTATGTTACAGGGCTTTATGATGGCCCTTCTGCTGATCTATACTCTGCTGGCCATTCCCTTCAGAAGTTATTTGCAGCCCTTTATCATTATGTCTGTAATTCCCTTTGGATTTGTAGGGGCGATGCTCGGACACCTGGTCATGGGTCTTAACCTCAGTATGCTCAGTATTTTCGGTATCGTAGCGCTGACAGGTGTTGTTGTAAATGATTCCCTGCTTCTGATCAATTTTACTAATAAAAAGATGCGGGAGGGCATAGAGTTAAAGCAGGCAGTGGTTGAGGCCGCCCAGCGCAGGTTCCGCCCGATCGTTCTGACATCACTTACTACTTCACTCGGCCTGACCCCGATAATCCTGGAGAAGAGCCTGCAGGCGCAATTTCTTATTCCCATGGCAGTGAGCCTTGGATTCGGCGTCCTGTTTGCCACATTTATTACGCTGCTTATCGTACCATCGCTTTACATGATCCTTGAGGATATGTTGAAACCATTCAGAAAAACAGAAGTAACCAGTTAGAAGTTACGCGCGGGAAGAAAGATCAATGCGAAAAAAACCGAAAAAACCCCCTGTCCCCGCAGAGAGATACGAGACCGTCCGGCAGGAGATGATCACTGTTCTGAAAGGACAGACGCTTTCTGCAAAAGGAATATCCTCCATGGTCAGGGCCTCTGAAAAAGAGGTCTACGCTCACCTTGAACATATTCAAAAGACTCTAAAAAAGGAACACGATCTTATCATCACCCCTGCTGAATGCCGCAAATGCGGTTTTACGTTTAAAAAAAGGGATCGGCTGAAAAAACCGGGCAAATGCCCGGCCTGCCGCGAAGAATCGATACAGGAACCGCTTTTTTCCATAAAAGATTAATCAGTCAATCTAAATACCACCGGCACCTCAACAGGACTGTCGAGATTCGGGAAAGGCGCCGCCCTTTTGACAATGGCCAGCGTAGCCTTATCAAGTATGCTGGAACCGGAGCCCTTTATGATCCTCAGGTTCTCCGGCTCGCCATGAGGACTGATCCTGAAACTAATATAAACCGTGCCCTCGATCCCCTTCTTCCTGGCTAAAACAGGATATGTCTTTGCCCTCTCAATAGAACTTCTTATTGTCTCAAGGGCTTCCGCCGTCAACAAACCTGCTCCCTGGCCTGTTTTTGATTCGCCACTTTTTCCGCCGTCAAATTGGCCTGGAGTGGAGACAGCTGTCACTACCTCCACTCCAGAAACAAAATCAAGTGCTTCAGCTCCCTCGCTCTCATAGCTTGCCAACAGCACGCCATCAGCCAATTCTTCATGTGCGGCTGAGAGAATGACAGCTTCGCTCTCTTCGTCTTTACCTACCGTAGCCCTTTCTTCCTCAGCTACCTTAACCGGCTTATTTTCTGCTTTAATTTTTACGGCGGCCTTAAGTTTTGATTTAACAGTTGACCGCCCTTCACCATGTTTGCCTGTATCATCCGTTAATCTCACAAAAAGTACCTTATCAGACATTATGTTTCTATCGGTTTGAACCATACCGTACCTGTCTGACACGCCGGCAGCAAACAAAAGGCCAAAGGCAAAGATATGGAACAGCACTGAAAAAATGACTGTCTTCCTTAAGCTCATCTGGTTTATCTCAGGTATCGCCATTAATTCATAATTACATCTCCAGTTTTACCCCTGCAAAGGCAGAAAATCCAGGCGTATTATAGCCGAATGCCTCTTCGTATGATTCAGCAAAAAGGTTTTCTATTCTGCCGAACAACTGAACATTTCCGGTAATCTTACGCGATGCTGCTATATTAACAATAAAATAATCAATCAGTGTAAGTCTCGGATAAGGATATGAAAAATCTTTATCATCCCGCCTGCCTACATATGAAATGCTCAGGTCCGCAGCTGTATTCTTATCTTTATAACCTCCATCAAAGGTCATTTTATGCGCTGGTCTTCTCATTAAATCCCCTCCTGTGCTTTTATCCAGTGTATCAGTGTACGTATGACTGAGCCTCGCCGAGAACCCCTCTGTAACGGCATATTCAACAAATGTTTCCAATCCACGGGTCCTTGCACCGCTAATGTTATTATATTTTGACGTGCTGAGGTCAAAATCAATTAGATTCTTAAAGCTGTTATAAAAATAGGTAATGCCGGCAGATACCTTCTCATTAAAAAACCTCTGCTCAATACCAATGTCCAGACCTTTTGTTTTTTCCGGTTGGAGGCTCTCATTCCCATACGAGGAATAGAGCTGAAAAAGAGACGGCGCTTTAAACCCGGTCCCAAAAGTTCCCTTTATCCTGGTGTCTGTATCGAAAGTATAAGCTGATGTCAAGCGGTAAGTATTCTTTTTACCGAATTTACTGTGACCGTCGTGCCGGAACCCTGCTGTTGCAATAAATTTTTTATACTTAAACTGTTCCTGAAAGTAAAACCCTCTGTTTGTTGCCGTCTTCTCGTCAAATGTGCTTGAGAAAGGACCCCATGCGCTTTCTGAATAATAATCTGATTTCCCGGACTCTTTTTCATATTCAAACCCTGCTGTAACCGTATTAAAATCACCCGCATAAAAATTGTGCTGCCAGTCGATTTTGTAGACATTTCCATCGTAAGAACCTTTTGCAAAGTCAACCGGATGGTCGGCATCTATATCATTGGAATATGTCCTGTGATGGTCTGAGATGGAAAAGCCCAACACCTGTTCCCATACGTCGCCAAGAGCTATAAAGCTCGCCTGAGTTTTAAAAAATCTCTGTTTGTATTTCAGTATGTAATTCGGGTCATCCAGTACACCGCTTGAATTATCCAGGTCTGAAATCGAATGGATATACCTGAATATTAATTCAATGTCAAAGTTTTCTGTTGGCGTAAAGCCTATTCTGGAGGAAAAATCCGTATTTATGTATCCATCCTTTTCAGGATCTCCAGAGCCGTTCCTGATCGAGATACCTTCAGATTCCACTCTTGAAGCCGTAACTGAATAATTAACCAATTTATTCCCGCCGCTTACTCCGGCGATTTCTCTATATGTCTTATGCGCGCCGCCTTCAGTCGAGACAAAGAGTTTAGGCTTTCCTTTTCCTTTTTTTGTAATTATATTAATCACTCCGCCTATGGCGTCAGAACCGTATAGAGTACTTTGCGGTCCCCTTATTATTTCTATGCGTTCTATATTATCCGTTGTTATTGTTGAAAGATAGCTATACCCTCTTGAAGCTGAAACAGGGTCATTCATCTCAATACCATCTATTAAAATCAGCGTATGTTCCGAATTTGCCCCTCTTATAAATACAGACGTATAGCCCCCTGTGTTAACCACATCCAGGGCAGGGATATCTTTAAGCGCATCAGCTACGGTCATCGTCTGTTTTTTGTCTATATCTTTTTCTGTAATTACAGTTACAGAACTTGCTGTCTCCTCTACAGGCGACTCTATCCTTGTTGCGCTTATTACAACTTCTTCAACCTTTATTGAATCATTTTCTGCCCATACCGGCGAAACCATAAGTAAAAGCAATAATAGTAACCACAGTCTATACATAAAGTTTTTCCTCCGTTTTTTTTAGTTTTTTTGTTATAGGACAGGTTAAGAGAAAGACGCCTCTGCCTGAAATCCCCTGTCCACCGAACTTCCACAGGTAAAACCCGCTGCTTTAACTGCTAGATCGCTATCAGGATGTGTTATTTCTCATATTTGCCTCCTCCTTCCCTCGAAGGGGTTATGTTTTTTACAGGTATCCAGGGTCTCCTGACTCCCCCGCGCCTTTGGCTAACCTTCCCTTCCCGGAATATCAGGAAAGTGGCATTATTGCTTTTTGCATATGCCAAAGGCACAACCGCTCATATAGCGGTGCGGGGTCACAGTTGCGGGGCAGTTCCCGTTTCTCACGGGATTCCCCTGAAAATACCCGGTTACATCGTCAATGACGATTTTATGTTACTTCTCAAAAATACCTTTCACGATAGCTATATTCATAACTAAGCTGCTCCACAATCCTTGCCCTTACATCACTTAAGATTTACTTAAAACATATCTCCAAAAGCCTTTATCAGGGCCTTATTTTCCTTCCTTGATTTCACAGCAACTCTTATATATGAACTGTCAAGACCTCTGAAGTTCGAACAATTCCTGACAAGGATACCTTCTTCCCTCAATTTCAGGTCTATTTTGATATCTTTCTTTGTTTTCAATAAGTAAAAATTGGCATCTGACGGATAGACCCCTATCCATATTTTTTTAAGACTGCCTTCGAAAAAATCCTTTTCACTCCTGATCAGCCTGAGGGTCTCGTCTGCATAGTCATTATCTTCAAGAGCAGTTATTGCAGCTCTTTGAGCCAGACTGTTTACGGTCCACGGCTCTTTAGATTCTTTCAATTTGTCAATAAGACGAGCCGGGAAAACTCCATAGCCAATTCTTAACCCGGTGAGTGCATAAAACTTTGTCATTGACCGCAGGACTATCAGGCAGGGATTATCCGGAACATTTTTAATCACCGACTCTTGAGGCCGGAAATCAATAAACGCTTCGTCAACGATCAGAAAACATCCTAATTCCTTTGCAGCTCCCGAAATTTCAAGCACAAAGTTTTTTTCCAGGAGCTTTCCTGTAGGATTATTGGGATTACAGAGAAATGCCATGTCACAGTTCTGCATGGCATCTATAAATTTCTCAGGCATAATTTCAAAGTTATTTTCCTTCTTTAACTCATAACTCTTAACTCTCAACCCATAATTAACTTTGCAAGCTCTTTCATATTCTGAAAATGTAGGGAAAGGGATGAGGACTGTCCCGGGTTTAAGTGCCCTCGGCATAAGATAAATAAGTTCTGTGCTTCCATTGCTGCAGAGGATTGTCTCAGGGGCTATATCATGGTATTGTGATAGTTTTTTCTTCAACTTTTCAGTATCAGGGTCTGGATAGTTATGCAAATTATTCAGTGCTTTTTTTATTTCGGCCTTTACCTTTTTTGAGACACCGAGAGGATTGATAGAGGCGCTGAAATCAATGATCTCCCTTTCGGGTACCCCGAGCTCCTCTGCGAGTCTGTAGATATTTCCACCGTGCTCAATCATAAAGCGGCCCTCGCATATAAGAGTGCAAGTGCGCTACAGAGTCCGAGTAAAGACGTAATTTCTGTTATGGTTATAGCCCTCCCAGAAGCCTTTAAATAAAAAGTGTCTGTTATCTGTGTTCTGAGTTCCGGGCTCTGTTTTTCTTCTCCTATATATGGCTTTCTAACTGCTATTCCCTCGTAAAGGGATGGTCCCCCGAGTTTTATTCCAAGGGCACCTGCCATCGCAGCCTCAGGGATCCCGCTGTTAGGGCTCAAATGATTTTTACCGTCACGGAGCATAATTTTAAAAGCTCTCAAACCCGGTACGAGTCGATTCCGAGCGTTCAAACCATCTATGATAAAAGTCGAAACAGTTATCAGGACTCCGGTTATCCTTGCAGGCATATAATTTGCGATGTCATCAACTTTTGCCGCTGCCCATCCAAAGTCCCTGTACTTTTCGTTTTTATATCCAACCATTGAATCAAGTGTGTTTATTGCCTTATATGTCATTGCCAGGGGAAGCCCGCCGATTGAAAAATAAAATAATGGAGCGATTATGCCGTCAGAGGCATTTTCAGCGAGGCATTCGATGGTTGCCTTTAATATCTTATCTCTGCCAAGGAGTTCCGTGTCCCTGCCGACTATACAGCTAAGATTTTTCCTTGCATCCTCTATGTGGTCAGCCTTCAAAGCTTTAACCACTGACTGCGCTGATCTTATGAGTTCCCGGGTTGCAAGTGTAGTTGAGATCAGATAAGCAAGGATTACAAATGATAAATAAGAAGTGAAAATCGAGAAATAAGAATTGAAAAGAATTGTATTAATAAAATAAAACAAGCCGTAAGTAAAGCCAACTATGATCACTACGAGGAGAACACCTGTCAGTTTTTCTCTTGTTTCTTTATTCTTTCTTTTATAGTCTGTTATCTGTGTTCTGCCCCTCAAAAAAACCTCCACCTTTGCTATAGCCCATCCCATGATCCTTACTGGATGGGGAAGTTGTCCTGGATCCCCTATTGCAAGATCCAGGACGTAAGCTAATATAAGTACAGCTGACTCTGTCACGTTCATTGCGAATCTCTGACGTTATCCCTGATTAGAAACTGATTACAGTGTTCCATCCCGAGCTGTCTCAAAATAAAGCATATATCTATGCTGTTCTTTAAAATGTCCGCCCATCTGTCGATTGCTCTGTTTCTGAGCTCTGAATAATTGACTGTTTCCCCTGCTGACGGCATTCCCTTTTTTCGTCTCAGTGAATCAAGAAACTCTCTCCTGAAACCGTCATTATCAAACAGACCGTGAATGTATGTCCCCCACACATTTTCTTTTAAAGAACCATCCTTAACTACCGTGAATCGTGAATCGTGAGGCGTAATGCGTAAAAGACGAAACAAACCGACGTCTCCGGTGGTCTTGCCCATATGGATCTCATAGCCGCGTAACTTAAAAGAAGATTTGAAGTTAAGAAGTTGAGAAGTTGAGTTAATGCTGTTTTTATTTAAACTTAACCTCCCATCCTCCAAGCCTCCCAACTTCTCGGTTATTAATTCCGCCTCGACCTGACACGTTGTTTTTGTCCTGTCAAGCGTTGTACTGATATCAAGGAGCCCCATGCCGTCTACTTCTTTTAACGCGCTCTCCACACAATGGGGATCAAGGATCCTCTTTCCGAGCATCTGATAGCCGCCGCAGATTCCAATAAGGGGAACGCCTTGCTTCACTGCTTCAATTACGTATTTTTCAATGCCGTGTTTTCTTAGAAATAACAGATCATCAACAGTATTCTTTGACCCGGGAATAATTATAAGATCCGCGCTGCTGATATCTTCTTTTCTTAATGAGTATTTCAGTTCAATCCCGGGTTCATAAATAAACGGGTCAAAATCCGTAAAATTCGATATATACCTGAGTCCAATGACCACGATCTTTAAAGGCTCTACATCATTATGATGTTTAGGTGTAAACCGCTCAGCAGGGATCGCGTCTTCTTCATGAAGCCCGAGGTCTCCATAATAATTAATTACCCCTATAACCGGCCTGCCCGTCCTGTCCTCTATCATCCTCAGCCCCGGGCGAAGGATGTTAATGTCTCCCCGGAATTTATTGACGATAAAGGCCTTTATACGCTCAGCATCATTGTCAAGGAGGCCGATCGTCCCGTAAAAAGACGCGAACACCCCTCCCTTATCTATGTCGCCTACAAGGATTACCGGCGCGTTTGTATGACGCGCAACTCTCATATTTACTATTTCTTCTTTCTCAAGGTTAATTTCCGCGGGACTGCCGGCCCCTTCGATCACAATGACGTCGTATCTTTGTGAAAGCCTGTCATAAGCTTCAGTGACCGCCTTCCACGCCTCGTCTTTAAAGGCATAATAGTCAACCGCGTTCATATTCCCGTATACCTTGCCGTTCAGGATAACCTGGCATCCTGATTCACTGGTTGCCTTGAGCAGTATAGGATTGATATCATTGCACGGTTCAATGCCCGCGGCTTCCGCCTGAAACGCCTGCGCGCGCCCGATCTCCCCGCCCTCTTTTGTAATAAAAGAGTTCAGGGCCATATTCTGCGCCTTAAAAGGCGCGACTTTTATTCCAATGTCCCTTAAAACCCTGCAGAGACCCGCAACGAGCACACTCTTGCCCACACCGGAACCGGTTCCCTGTATCATTAAAGCTTTAGCCATAGAAATCAGAACCAAGTCGAAGCGACCCGGAGTTTAGTCGACTCGACCGGAGACCCGCTTCGGGAACCCAGATTACAGAGCCCAGACTGATACTTTTTAAATTCTTTTGCTTCATGCATTTTGAATTTTTCCTGTCTGTGTTCTGCGTTCTGTGTTCTGCTTGCCCGCCGGTTGTTTGGAGGGTACTCTGTAATTTATTAGTTTCACTACCGGGTAATCATCATAAAACTCAATAATGTTAACAGCCGCAAAATCCTGCTCGATCCTGAATATGTTCTCAAGCGGAATTCCAAGTAAATGGCATAGTACGATCCTGTTTATGCCGCCGTGCGAAACTATCGCAATATTTTCAGAACCCGGACTGTTCTTATCTGTGCTCTGATAGTTATGTTTGCTAAGTATTTTGCCCAGCGCAGCTATTGCCCTGTCTTTTACCTCTACAGTGCTTTCTCCCCGCATGGGACTGAATTTCAAAGGATTATCAGTCCATGCGTCAAACTCTTCAGAATACTTGTGTTTTATCTCATCAAAAGACATACCTTCCCATATACCAAAGTTCCGCTCTTTCAGGTCTTTTATTACAACCGGTTTCAGACCGTGAGGTTTTGCTATGATCTCAGCGCTTTTAACGGCCCGGCTCAGATCAGAAGTATAAACAGCATTTAATTCTGTGGACTGTGAGCTATGAGCTATGAGCTTATGTATATATTTTGAGAGTCTTTGCATCTGCCTGACACCGTTTTGAGATAACGGAACATCAATATGGCCTTTATACCGCTTCGCGTCAGCGCCCTCTGTCTCTCCGTGCCGAATTAAATAAAGTTTTGTATGCATATAATCGCCATGATCAGGAACAATATTTCCGAAAGCTCGGAAACAGCGCCGAAATTATCTCCTGTCGCGCCGCCGAACCTCCTGTTAAAAAACCATAATGACATCAGGCTGAAAATATAAAGCAGGGGCAGAATGAATACGAATTGACAATTAACAATTGATAATTGACGATTGCCAAATTTACTGGTAATAAGTAAAGCAGACATAAAAACCAATACAGTTATAAACGTGGCTATTAAGAGTTGTTTAAGGCCTGTATGTTCAATAAATGTTTTCCCCAGTCCGTGCTGACTTGCGGTTCTGGCGTGAAAAAGTGCTGTGACCATTGTCCACCGGGAAAAGACCGGCATTAAAAGCAGCGACAAATAATAAATATTAATAGTAGAGTTAGAAAACAACGCGTTCAATAAAATATACTTGAGAAGAAGCACAATTACTATTGCGATCACACCTATCGGACCTATAGTGCTGTCTTTCATGATCTGAAGTTTCTTCTCCCTGTCCCCTGTTGAGGCAACAGCGTCAAAGGTATCTGAAAGGCCGTCAAGATGAAGACCCCCGCTGGTCAGGACCATTACAAGAAGAACCAGTCCGTTGGACAGCTCAGCGTTAAAAACCTTCAGAAATATTCCCGCTGAAACCGCGAATATCAGTCCCTGCACAACTCCGACCACAGGGAAAAAGGCTGACGCGCTCCCTATGTCTTTTTCAGAGACATCTTTAATGCCTGTTACAGGAATAATCGTTAAAAACTGAAATGCAAGTAAAACTTTCTTCATCAGAACACAGAACACAGATTACAGAACCCAGACTAAAGCTGTTTTGAGAAACCAACAAGCATGGCAGCTATTTCATCTGATTCCACAATCAGTTTCTTAAAATCCTCCTTTTTGCAGTAATTTAATCGCAGTGCGATTTCAAGACATGTCATCACCTCATAGTCTGACCTCAGAGATATTTCTAAATATCGCTTAAATTCTTTGTTTGATTTATTTCCACTTCCTTCAGCAATATTTAAGGGAATAGACGTTACTGCTCTTCTAACCTGACTGGTTAATCCGAAAATCTCATCTTTAGGAAAAGATTTAGTGAGTTTGTATATTTCAACAGCAAAGTCGATAGCCTTTTGATAAATTCTTAGTTTTCTGAAATTGTGCATTTTCATCTCCTCCAATTCATTTTCTGCGTTTATGAGATGTTGTCTGTGTTCTGGGCTCTGGGCTCTGGGCTCTGAATTTCATTTGCTACTGCTGCTTCTTCAAAAGTAGTCATTTCTTTATAGATCTTGAGTCCTGCCTCAATGATCATCATTGCCAGTGCCGCGCCTGTACCCTCGCCAAGCCTTAGATCAAGGTCAAGTATCGGCCTCAGATCTATCTTCTCAAGCATTGCCCTGTGCCCTGTTTCCTGGGATCTATGGGCCGCGAACATGTAATCCCTTGTTTTTGGCTCGATCGCATACGCTATAAGCGCTCCTGCTGTTGATATAAAACCGTCAATAACAACCGGGATCCTGTTAGCAGCAGCCCCAAGGACCAGCCCTGCGATACCGCCTATTTCTGTGCCGCCTATTTTGGAAAGCACATCAACAGGGTCTGATACATCAGGTCTGTTAACAGCAATAGCATCTTTGATCACATTGACCTTGAGATCCCATGTGTCATTATCTATCCCTGTCCCCCTGCCGGTAACTTCTTCCACAGGCCTGCCTGTGAGCACAGAGGCGATCGCACTTGATGGTGTTGTATTTGCAATGCCCATATCACCCGTTCCAAAGATCTTATAACCTTTTTTCGCGTATTCATCGGCTAATTCCATTCCTACATCTATGCATTTCTGTGCTTCGTCTCTTGTCATTGCAGGCCCTTTTCTTATGTTTTTTGTACCTTTCATGACTTTTTTTGGAACAAACGCGCTGTTTGAGACACTGCCGAAATCATGATCTACTCCGATATCCACAACTATGACATCCGCACCGGCATGACGGGCAAGAACATTTATACCAGCACCTCCGTTGAGGAAATTAAATACCATCTGGCTGGTGACCTCTTTTGGGAAAGCTGACACACCCTCGTCCGCGACCCCGTGGTCCCCTGCAAAAGTAAAGATGGCCTTTCTATCAAGTTCAGGCATCTGATCCTCGGTGATCGCTACAAGCTGTTTTGCGAATTCCTCAAGCCTGCCAAGGCTTCCCTGCGGTTTTGTCAGGTTATCAAGCCGCTGCTGGGCCTGTTCGGCAAACTTACCGTTGGTTGAAACAATTTTTGATAAAACTGTTTTTGATTCCATGATCCCTCCTTATAAATTTATAGTTTAAACTGTTCAAATGGTCATAGTTAAAACTGCCTGCCCTGTACCCTTGTGGTACATGGGCTTGAACGCCTGCCCCGTGGTTCAAGTTCTACTTGTGCCGTGCTACGGTAAAGAACTTTGGGGGGGGTTCTACTTAATTTTTAATGGTATTCCGGCTGTTACCAGGTAAACCTCATCTGCCGTCTCAGCGACTTTCTGATTTAATAAACCTGCCCAGTCCCTGAATGATCTTGCCAGTTCATTGTCAGGCACAATGCCCAGTCCTACTTCATTTGAGACAATAAAGATTGACGATTGAGGACGTAAAGTCCCGTTGGGACCCCCGTATAGGCTCGTGGCCCACGGGGCTTTACGAGCATGTCCCTTTACGGGATTGACGATTGACGATTTTTTAAAAGCTTCCAATTCCTCTATAAATTCCTGGATACTTTTTTTTGTGTCCTGCTTGCCCCGTTGCGAACCTGTCCCGATACGTAGTTTTTCGGGAGCTTTTCGGGGTGCTCTGGTTAATATATTCGAAAGCCACAGCGTAAGACAGTCAAGTACAACAGCGCTGTATTTCTCCTTGATTTCTGACAGCACAGAAGAAATATTTACAGGCTCTTCATATGTGTTCCAGTCACTCCCGCGGTCTTTCTTATGTTTTTCAATACGCTCTTTCATCTCATCATCAAGCGCCTCTGCCGTTGCAATGTATGCCTTCTGCCCTTTGATCCTGGACGCCTCGGCCAGGGCAAATGAGCTCTTGCCGCTTCTCGCGCCTCCTATAATGAAAATGATTTTATTGCTCATCTGATTACATTGTCGGTTCGACTCGTACCGAGAAACCCTTAATATTCAAAAACCAGCGGCCGTCTCTCCCGGTAACTTGAGTTTTAGTTATATCAATCTTTCCTTTGAATAACGGCCCTCCAACAACAAATGTATGATATTCTCCGTTTTCTCCGCAAACATCTACCCCGGGTTTTTTATTCAGATATTCCATGAAATGTTTGTCCACCTTATGTCCTATCCATTCTTTATCTATGACCTCTTGTTTGCCGCTTACAACAACAGCTTCAAACCCCTCATTAATAAAATCATTCATAAGCCTCTCCGTGTCTATTCCCCATATAGGCAGAAGCGCCTTAATGCCAAGTTCTCCGCATACTCTTTCAACCCAGGACCGATGTTCTTCAAGATATATATCCCCGAAGACCATTCCCTTAATATTCCTGATGTTTTTTATAGTGTTTTTGAAGTCGGACTCAAAATTGTCAGAGGATACATCTCTCTGGACCATATTTATTCCTGAAAGCCCTGCCTGGAGCTTTATAAGTTCTGCTGAAACCCCGTGTAGATTGTCTTCCCTTACAAAATGCACGAGATGGGACATCTCAGAGCCTTGTCTGATGGCACTGTAACATGCAAAACAACTGTCTTTGCCTCCACTCCACGATGATAAATACATTAAAACCCTCCTAAAAACTTTCTAAAATTAAGCCAGGTTAATTTATACACAGGATATTTCCCTTGAGCGGTTTGTCGAATCGACACTCGGTCTACGACCCGTAGAGAATGAGCGAAAGGGGAATGAACTGTGTATGAATCCGCTGAAAAGCTGTGCTCAATCTGATTTTTTCAAAAACTATTCTCATAATTTATATACGCCTCTCCTGAATCATGTCTTTTGATCTCAAGCTCAACATCAAACGCCTTTTTAAGCAGTTCTTTTGTTAAAACAGCCCCCGGATTTCCACTGCTGAGGATCCTGCCTTCTCTGACAAGTATTATCTTTTCAAACTGCAAGGCAATGTTTATGTCATGCAGAGCCATAACAACAGTTATGCCCCTGTGTTCTCTCAGTTCTTTTAATAGTCTCAATAGCTCTATCTGGTATTTTATGTCCAGGTTTGCAAGCGGTTCGTCAAGAAGCAGGAGCCCTGCTCCCTGCAGCAGTGTCATTGCGATATAGACCCTCCTTCTCTCACCGCCGCTGAGATTTGATATTAGAGACTCTGTTTTATCAGCAAGCCCCACCATCTCAACTGCCTCATCAACCGTTAACCTGGGTAATACTTCATATGGATATATCCCCATGCTCACAAGTTCTCTCACGGTAAAAGGTACGTTCATATCAAGGATCTGAGGGAGGTAGCTCAATAGTTTTGCCCTGTCTTTGTTTTTGTAGGTTCGGACAGGGCTTCCCCACAGGTCTATACTGCCCTTTGATGCCTTTAATATTCCGCTCGCCAGCTTCAGGATCGTTGATTTGCCTGATCCGTTAGCGCCCAGAAGCCCTATGAATTCCCCGTTCCCCACGGAAAGAGACATGTCATTGATGAACGGACTGCTCTTCTCATAGGAAAAGCCTGCCTGCCTGAACTCCAGGATGGTATTTTTAGAGCTCAAGCTGTTTTTACCTGTTTCGTGTTCAGATACTGAGGACATCTTTCCTCCTCAGGAGATATAAAAAATACGGCGCGCCTATTATTGCCGTTACTATGCCTGCCGGAAGTTCCATCGGCGATAAGACTGATTTCCCGATAAGGTCTGCTATACATAAAAGCATTCCGCCTCCCAACGCGGATACAGGGATCAGAACCCTGCTGTCAGAACCGATAAGAAACCTTCCCACATGCGGGATAAGGAGCCCTATAAAACCGATCATACCGCCAAGGGCCACTGACGCGGCTGTCATCAGTCCGACGGAGATAAAGAGAATAAATCTTTCCCTGCGCGGAGAAAAACCAAGACTGTGCGAAAGTTCGTCGCCAAGGATCAGGGCATTGAGCGCCTTTGCCCGCGATATGGAAATAATAAATCCAACGGCTATAAACACAAGGCCATACGGTATGACCGACCAGTCTGCTATGGACAGGTCTCCGAATATCCAGAGCGTTGCGCGCCTTAAACCCTCATCACTTGAAATACTCATGATCAGCATCAGCATCGCTGAAAACAAAAACCCCAGGCCAACACCTGCCAGAAGGAGTCGTTCAGGCCAGAAACCTCCCTTTTTCCAGCCCATAGCTCCCACAAAAATACCTGTAATTAATGCGCCTATGAACGCGAGCAGGGGTATTGTGACGATCCCCAAAAAAGCGGATCCTCCTATAATACCAACCACTGCCGTCAGAGCCGCACCGCTTGATATACCGAGGATATAAGGGTCAGCAAGGGGGTTTCTCAGTATACCCTGAAGCACTGCGCCTGACGCACCAAGGGCCATGCCCATAAGGACCGATACTATTACCCTCGGCAGTCTTATTGAAATAAGTATCTCTTTTTCTATCCCGTTAACATTGAACGGATTTATGAACTTCGGCCCGATAAAAAGAGCCGCTGCGAATATCACCATCGCAGCAAGAATTATAGTAAACAGTTTTAGTTTCATGTTTCTCTCTACCTGTCCCATTGTCCAGATTCTTTTTTTACACCCGCGTCCAGTTTTGCAAAGACAAAACTGTGGGTGCAGAATCTAACGGGGCCCGTTACTTTTTTTTGCTTAAATGTTCTTCCAGCTCTTTCAAACCGCTTATGACCCTTGGGCCAAGCCTGTACAAACTGTCGCTCACATAAAACACCTTTTTGTTTTTAACTGCCGGCACGCTGGAAAGTCTTTTCAAAAGCTTTCTGGAGATCCTGTCCATACCTTTTCCCCTTCCGAAGAAGATCACATCAGGTGACCTGCGTATTATCTCCTCGATCGAGTATTTTGGATACCGGCCTTTTGCGTCTTCTGCGATATTTATCCCGCCAAGCAGGTTTATCGCGTCATTGATCGCGGTTCCGGGGCCGGCTACTATAAGCGGCTCCGGCCAGATCACAAAAAGCATCTTTCCACTTGTATTGGCTTTCGCGGTATTAAAACCATCAAGAGACTGTTCAATCCTCAGGGCAAGATCCTCAAACATCTTCTTTTCATCAAGTGCGATGCCGATCTTTCTTATACCGTCCGGCAGTTCGGATATTCTGTGTGACCTGAACACATAGGTCTTAATTCCCATTGCGTCAAGTCTCTGCTGAAATTCCCTGGGATTGCCATCCATTGTCATAACAACAATATCAGGCTTTAAAGAAACAACTGCTTCAAGTGAGGGGTTTGCAATACCGCCTATTTTGGGCTTTTCTTTTGCCTGTTCAGGATAGTCACAGAAATTGGTCACCCCTACGATCCTGTCCTCAAGACCGGCGGCAAAGAGTATCTCTGTAATACTCGGGGCAAGAGAGATAATCCGCTTTGGGGACTCGGCATTAGAGGCAGTGAATAGTGAACAGTGAATAGTGAATAGTAAAAGAACAAAGAAAATTATTCTTGTCTTTAATCGTCTATCTTTTGATTTTCTCATAAAAAATCCCCGGCCTTCGTAAAAAAGCCGGGGATAAAAGTCTGAGATCTCTGACCAAAACCTTTACCCTCACAACCTTTCACCGCGAAGGCTTTTTTGTGAGGCTTTGTCCAGGCCGGTCTTCTGGCTTCCCTTGGCCTTTATCTGCCTTCCCATCCCTCGACAAACTCGGGACAGTGGCTTCCTGTCATAAAGACCTTGTTTCCGAATTGATCGGGAACAGGGTTACAGCGGCGGGTCCGCTCCCGTTTCTCACGGGATTCCCCTTTAAGCCCACATAGGGCACCTGAACAATCCAGAACGATTATAACTTATTAGCTTTGTGAAATGTCAAGAAGGGACTTTGTCACGCACCAAAACGGCGGTGGTCTCATCTACCGCGTATCGGCAGAGCACACGCGGTTCCCGCCCTGGCGCTTGGCAGCGTAGAGCATCGCGTCTGCCTTGGCAATGAGGTCTTCTTCATGTCTTCCATCTATTGGGAACTCGGCCACTCCTATGCTTAACGTCAGCTTGACAGATTGCTTTGGATTCACTTTTATATCGTTAGATGATATAACTTTCCTGATCCTTTCTGCCAGTATAAGCGCGTTAGCAATGGTTGCCTCAGGCAGGATAAGGGCGAACTCGTCCCCTCCGTAACGGGCCACAACATCACCGGGCCTGACCTCTTTTGTTGTCAGTTCAGCGATAAGCGTCAGGACCCTGTCACCAACCGGATGGCCGTAGGTATCATTGATATCTTTAAACACATCGATATCAAATAGTATCAGTGAAAAATTATGCCCGTAGCGGAGTGCGCGCTTTATCTCCAGTCTCAAAAGCCGGTAAAACTCCCTGCGGTTGTAAATATCTGTCAATGGATCCCTGGTGGCAAGCTCTTCAAGCGCTGCCTGGCTGTTTTCAAGCCTTGCGGCCATCATATTGAATGTCCTCGCCAGCGTACCGAGCTCATCTTTTCTCTCAAACGGTACCCTGCACGCTAGATCGCCCTCTGCAAGATGTTCTGCTGCCTTATCCAGTATGCGTATCGGATAAAGGATAGAGCGCGTCAGCATTACGCTTGCCAGAACAGCGATCCCAAGCCCTACAATAAAAATACTCAAAATAACAATGAACACCCTGCGCTTTACGACCTGGGCATAATCAAGCTGTTTATTCATCTCATCTGTAACAGAGTTTTGAGCCTGGGTAAGAATATCCATTACGCGGCCGATCTGGGTATCAAAACTCTCTATTTTATGGGCAGTGGTTGGATCTTTCAGGGGATCGGTAATTGTCATTACATCTTCACCCTTAAATCTGCTTAACTGCCACTCCTTATGAGCTGACTGGATCAATCTCAGATCATCTGACTGGTCAAAAGGCGCTGAAAAGGCCTCTTCAAAAGCCTTATCCACATTCAGCCCCTTTTGGGCAAATATCTCTCGTTTTGCCGGATCGCACTCCACAAGATAATCATGTATCGGTATAGATGCTTCATAGATAGCTGACTGAAGATGTGTAATAGGCCGCATTTCGAGGTTTGCATCCTCAATGGCCACCTCAAACGCGTCGATCACAGCGACAAAAGTAAGAATACCGCCTATTGAAAACACCAGAAGCGGAAGGAACATAAAGATCATGCTCAGGCTGAACCTGGTAAACAGGGAGACATCGTCTATTTTGGGTATTCTTATCTTCATAATTTAAATCTCAGGCTCCTTAAAAGACCCCCATCTGCAGGTTTACCCGCCTTGTAGTGCTTACTCCGCCAGTTTGTTTGGCATGGTGGCATGGTGGCGGGGTTACATGCCGTAGGTATGCAGGCCTGCCTGCCGGCAGGCAGGCTCACACCGGGCTTTCTAACGGGGCACAAAATATCAATCAAGCCCGTATTCTTTCCACCGTTCGGTAACAAGTTTTTTAATATCTTCAGACATGAATAATTCCCCGGGCCAATCCCGCATCATGCCTTCTTCTTTTGACTTTCTTGTGGCATCAATGCCCATCTTTGAACCGTATCTCGGCCAGCTTGCAGAATGGTCAAGGTCATCAACAGGTCCTTCGGCAATAACCACATCCCTTTTCCAGTCAACATTATTCAAAACACGCCAGGCTGTATAAGAAATATTCTGTACGTCAACATCATCATCTACAACGATTATCAGTTTTGAGAACATCATCTGGCCCTTGCCCCATAAGCCGTGTATGACCTTTTTCGCGTGGCCCGGATAGCTCTTTTTTATGGATATTAACGCGGCGTTATGAAATACACCTTCCATCGGAAGATTGAAATCCTTTATTTCAGGGAAATCGAGCCTTAGAAGAGGCAGAAAAATGCGCTCCGTTGCCTTGCCCATGTAGCAGTCTTCCATAGGGGGCTTTCCGACTATGGTCGCCGGATATATCATGTCTTTCCTGCGGGTTATACATGTAACATGAAATACCGGATAGGGATCAGCAGCTGAATAAAAACCGGTATGGTCTCCAAAAGGGCCTTCGATCCGTGTCTCCCCGGGTTCAAGATAACCTTCAATTACCATCTCGCTGTTTGCCGGCACCTTAATATCCGAAGTAATGCATTTCACCATTTCAACAGGTTCCCCACGCAAAAATCCTGCAAACATCATTTCATCCATGGATTCAGGCAAAGGGGCTGTTGCCGAGTACATAACAGCCGGGTCACTGCCAACTGCAACAGCTGCGGGCATCTTTTTGCCGAGTGCCTTGTATTTATCATAATGTCTTGCGCCGTCTTTATGTATATGCCAGTGCATACCCGTAGTTACCCTGTCATATATATGGATTCTGTACATACCGCAATTCGGCCTGCCTGTATCAGGGTCGTTTGTAAATACCATTGGCAAGGTTATAAATCTTCCCTCATCTGTTGGTTGTCCATCATCCGGCCAGCATTTAAGGATCGGGAATTTTGTCAGATCAGGATCGTCCTTCTCAATGATCTCCTGACAAGGAGCGTTTCTGACTGTTTTCGGCAGCCATTTTGAGATCTCGAAAAGCTTTGGGAGTACAGACAGTTTTTCCATCAATGATTCTGGCGGTGACTGATTCAGCAATCCTTCTATACGGTCGGCTATGTCATCGAGGCTTTCAACTCGAAGGGAAAGGCACATACGCTCAAAAGAGCCGAAGATATTTGTAACAACAGGAAATTCAGAGTTTTTTACTTTTTCGAAAAAAAGGGCTTTGCCTCCGCCCGGGCTCTTGCACATCCTGTCTGTGATCTCTGTGATCTCAAGAACAGGGTCAACTTCAGCCCTGATACGCTTTAAAAGCCCCTTGTTTTCAAGGAGTTTGATAAATTCCCTGAGGTCTTTATAAGCCATTTAATATGATACAGGATACAAGAAGAATAAATAAAGTAAAGAGCCTGCCGCCCGCCACACTACAAGGCGGGTAGAAAGCAGCATGCTACGTCAATAGTCAGTGGTCAGTAGTCAGTCGAAACGACTCGACAGAGCAAGGACAAAAGATAACTGACAACGATCAAAAACAATTTCCAGATTGCTTCTCAGTTTCTTAAACTTCAAACTATTAATTCTCTTGTGCCTGTTATTTGATCGTGTAATCAATCAGCGTGAACACAAAGATGGTGATGCTTATATAGCCGTTCATGTTGAAAAAAGCCATATCAAGTTTGCTCAGGTCATCGGGTTTTACAAGCCTGTGCTCATAGAGCAAAAGCCCTGACGCTATTAAAACCCCCGCAAGATAAATACCGCTTAATGAAAATATCGGGATAAGGCTCAAAAGAAGTCCTATTGTGATAATGTGGAATGACCTTGATATCCACAGGGACTTATTTATGCCGAACCTGCCGGGGATCGAATAAAGGCCGTGCTTCCTGTCAAAATCAATGTCCTGTAAGCCGTAAAGCACGTCAAAGCCCGCCACCCAGAACATAACAGCAAAACAAAGGGGCAGTATTTCAAAGTCAAACGTGCCCCTTATCGCGATCCACGCGCCTAAAGGAGCAAGCGAGAGCGCTGTCCCAAGCACCACATGGCTAAGCCATGTAAAACGCTTGGTGTAAGAATAAGAAAAAAGCACCAGCAGGACCAGGGGCGAGACCTTCAGGCACAGGGGGTTAAGCATATAAGCGGCAAAAAGCAGGACAGCAAAGGCCGCTGAGGTAAAAACAGCTGCTTCCCATGTCTTCATAACTCCCCTTGGCAGCTCCCTGCTTTTTGTCCTAGGGTTAAGCGCGTCGATCTTTCTGTCCACGATCCTGTTCATTCCCATTGCTCCAGTCCTCCCGCCTACCATTGCAACGGTTATCCAGAATATCTGCGAACCCGCGGGGATCCCAGCGGCTGCTGTAAGCGCGGCTGTGAACGCGAATGGAAGCGCAAAGATCGAGTGCGAAAACTTTATCAGTCTCAGGTAGTCAGCAGTTTTTTTAAGAAAAGGCATGGTTTTCTATTGTAATTTCACAGGTCATGAAAAGCAACAGCAGCTTAACTTTAGTTAAGCTGCTTGATTGCACGGATGAAAAAAGAGATTACACAGATTTTTAGGGATAATGAACATTATGCCGGGGTTTGAAATTTCATAATACGCAATGTTAAGATACTGAGCATTCCCGCAAGGAAATTAATTGACAATCGAGGATGTAAAGTCCCGTTGGAACCACGTCCCTTTACGGGATTGACAATATCAATATGGCAGAAGTAATTCCTATTAAAGGTGTTTTATATAACCCGGAAAAGGCTGATGCCAGCTCTGTAATGGCGCCTCCTTACGATGTGGTCACGCCCGACCTCAAAGATATCCTTTATGAAAAAAGTCCCTACAATATCATCCGCATTGACTTTGGCAGGGACAAAGACGGCGATAATGAGAAAGAGAACCGTTATACAAGGGCCTCGGGATTTCTGTCAGACTGGCTAAAAAAAGGGATCTTAATACACGACCGGGAGCCTTCATATTACTGCTATGAGATCAGTTATAAAATAAACGGGAAGTCAAAAAAGACCCGGGGGTTTCTGGGAGCGGTCAGGATCGAAGAACTGGGCTCCGGCAGGGTACACCCCCATGAAATGACCTATTCAAAACCAAAATCAGACAGGTTAAATATCCTGAGATACTGCAGCGCCAACACCAGCCCTATTTTTTCACTTTACAGCAGCACGGAAAAGCTGGCCTCGTCCATTCTCGAAAACACCGTTAAAAAGCCCCCCTTTATTGAATCAAAGAACGGCGACGGATTTATACACCGCCTCTGGAGGGTCAGCGACAGCGCGTCAATAAATACCATAAAAAAAGAGATGTCTGACAAGGATGTCTTTATTGCGGACGGACACCACCGATATGAAACTGCCCTTGCGTTTAAAAAAGAAATGGAAGGCCGGGGACTGAACAAGACAGGGCAGGAGTCTTTTAATTATGTCCTTATGTTCCTTTCAAACATGGAAGATGACGGCCTGACCCTGCTTCCCACGCACCGCATAGTGGAGATAGACTCTGACATTAACGCGAAAGAACTTCTCGGAAAGTATTTTGAAGTGCGGAAAATAAGCCCGGAAAAGCTGTCCGGCGCACAGGCAAGACAGCAAATGCTCGAAGCAATGCAGAGCAGGATCCATGCGTTTGGCATGTACCTTACAAACGCCGATACATACTATCTGCTGTCGTTCAACGGCTCAGACCTGGAGCTGGACGCGGCTGAAAGCCTGAAAAACCTTGATGTGACAGTGCTTCACAATCTGATCTTTGAAAGGCTTCTGAATGTTACACATTACGAGTACGAAATGGACCCGGATATTGCCGTGGAAAGGGCAAAAAAAGGGTCTTTTGAGGCTGTTTTTTTCTTAAATTCCACCAGGATACATGATGTCAGGGAAGTCGCGCTGGCAGGTCACAGAATGCCCCCGAAATCCACTTATTTTTACCCCAAGCTCCTGACAGGAATGGTCATATACAAATTTTAGCGGTCTTTTAATGAAACTCCGATATTCCAGCCCGTTTCAAATCCACGGCCGTTTAAACCTTTTTCATTTTTTTATGTCTAAATAAACAGATGGATGTCAAACAGACTCGATACGCAGAAGACCTGAGGCTCATAGAAAAATATCTGGGCGGCGACGAATACGCTGTAGAGGAACTTGTTATGAAATATCAGCGAAAGGTCTATAGCCTCGCGTACAGGATGACAGGGGACATTGAAGACTCAAAGGACGTAACGCAAAAGACATTCCTGCAGGTGTTCGCGAATATCAGGGGCTTCAGGAAAAAGTCCTCATTTTATACATGGCTTTACAGGATAGCAATGAACACCTGCCTGAACCACCTGAAAAAAAAGGGCAATGATACACTGGAGCTTAATGAATCCATAGCAGGCAGTAATGGAAACGCGCTGCCTGCCCTCATAAAAGAAGAGAGGTCGTCTTTTATAAGGGGTTCATTAAAAAAACTCCCGGACAGGCAGAAAACAGCAGTTACCCTGAGGGCCTATGAAGAGCTTTCCTTAAAGGAGACAGCAGAAGTTATGAAGTGTTCTGAAGGCGCTGTAAAGGCCCATTATCATAACGGCATGAAACGTCTAAAAGAGATATTATCCGCCTCAGCGGATTCGCCGGGGCGAAAAGGAGAAGGGATATGAGACCCGGTCATGAGGAAATAAAGGATAAACTGCCTGAATACATCAGCACAGGCAATATTCCTGACGATGTTAAGGAACATCTGCGGTCGTGTGATAAATGCAGCCAGGAGGCCTTCCTGCTCCAGGAGCTGAATAAGGTCCAGGTGCCTGAGCCCGGCGGCCTGTTCTTTGAGACGCTCCCCCAGAAAGTGAGAGCGTCTGTCAGACAGAAAAAGAAAGGCTTTTTGTTCAGGTTTGTGCCGGTGTTCACACTGATCGCGCTGGTTGTTGTGACCGGTTATATCTACCATACAATAACTCCGCCTCTGACAGAAGAAGAGTTGTTCACAGATCCGTTTGCTATCCAGGTCTTTGACCTCAGCGGCTTAAGCGAAGATGACATACCGCCGATTTCAGTGGATATTGCGGATGATGAAATATATCTGACAGAAGAAACCTCCCTTTACAGGGAATTTGCTTCTTTGAGCTCAGAGGAGATGGAAGACCTTTACGAAGCACTTGAAATTAAAAACCGGAATGGAGGTGTTTTATGAAAAAAGTGATATCAGTGATGGCGCTTGTAATGAGCTTAATGCTCTTTGCAGGAGAGGGATTCAGCCAGCCGCCTGAAGACCGCGGCGGACCGCCCTCAGAACAGCAGATGGAGAAGATAAGAAAAAGAGTGGAGACCCTGAAGATGTGGAAGCTAACAGAGGTCCTTAACCTTGACGAGGCAACAGCATCAAGGTTCTTCCCGATACTGAACGAATATGACAGGAAGAGGATGGATATCGCTCATAAAATGAGAAAAGACATGAAGAAGCTCAGAAAGTCTGTGGACACCGCTCCTGAATCTGAATTAAAAAGCATTATTACCAGGCTCAGGGACAACCACAGGAGACTCCAGAAGATCGATGACGAGGAGATGAGCAGGCTCCAGGACATACTGTCTGTCAGGGATATGGGCAAGCTGATAATTTTCAAGCAGGAATTTCAAAGGAATATGAAAAAGATAATCTCTGATGTTCGGGAAAAGCGCAGGGGACAGATGAGAGAAAGACCTATGGAATCACCGGCTGAATAAATACGCGAATCAGCGGATATTTATACGCGGGCCTGTCCCCGGGTTATTTGTCAAAATCAGGATTTGTCTTTACAGCAGGTGTAAACGCAACTATTGACCACTGCAGCAATGCCGTAGGCATGCAGGCTCGCTTAGCATTTTAAATTTTAAATTATTATTCTCTCTACTTTCTACTCGTTGCTCTCTACTTAAGTTTTAATGACGACCTTTAAAAACTTTCTCTTCCCGACCTTGAGAAGGAATTCTTTTCCAGGAAGGTCCTTACCCGGGTCATCCCATTTTTTTCCGTCTATGCTGACACCTCCCTGCCTGATCAGCCTCATAGCCTCGCTCGTGCTTTTGGCAAGGCCGTTGTCTTTTATTATTCTGGGAAGCCATTTTTTATCGTCTTCTCCCCGAAGCTTAAAGACTGGTATCTCGTCAGGAAGACCCTTTTCCCTGAAAATATGCTCGAACTCATCTCTGGCCTTTACAGCGGATTCTTTTCCGTGGTATCTTTCAACAATTTCCTGCGCAAGGTCCTGTTTTGCCTTTTTCGGGTGTATGCTTCCGTCCTCAATACCATTCTGCAGGGCCTTGAGTTCATCAAGTGACATCCTGCTAAGCAGTTCATAGTACCTGAGCATCAGCTCGTCGCTTATGGACATTATCTTTCCGAACATGTCCTTTGGCGTTTCTGTTATGCCTATGTAATTGCCCAGGCTCTTGCTCATTTTATTTACACCGTCAGTGCCTTCCAGCAGGGGTATCATGATCACGACCTGCTCGGCAACACCCATTCTTTTCTGTATCGTCCTGCCCATGAGCAGGTTGAATTTCTGGTCAGTGCCTCCAAGCTCTATGTCTGCCTTTAGATGTACAGAGTCATACGCCTGGATCAACGGATAGTAAAATTCAATGATGCTGATGTCCTGATGGTTCTCAAATCTTTTCTTGAAATCCTCCCGCTCAAGCATCCTTGCGACGGTCTGCATTGAACCCAGCCTGGCAAAATCCATAACATTTATTTCGCCGAGCCACTCACTGTTGAACACTATACTGGTCTTATCCCGGTTCAGGACCTTGAACACCTGTTCTTTGTATGTTTCGGCGTTTTTCAGGACCTCGTCCTTTGTCAGTGGTTTTCTTATCTCAGACCTTCCGGTCGGATCGCCTATCATGCCGGTAAAGTCTCCTATGATAAAAATAACCTCATGGCCCAGGTCCTGGAACTGCCTCATTTTCTCTAAAAGGACTGTATGTCCTATGTGGATATCAGGCGCAGTCGGGTCAAAACCTGCTTTTATTTTCAGGGGGGTTTTTGTTTTGAAAGACTGCTCCAGTTTCTTCATGAGATCCTCCTCAGGGAGTATCTCAACAGTGCCTCTTTTGATTATGTCAAACTGTTCCGCTGGTTTCAACATAGCTTTAACATGATAACATAAATAACTGAGGATTCAAGTCTATGGGCCATAGACAAGTGTCTGAGGACAAACGTCATGCCCGCTGCACTGAATCCGGGGAAAAGCAGTTCAAGACTAATGGTTGCAGCGTGATATAAGCTGAGGTTCTGCCAACTGAAATCTGTTACGCGTTACGAGTCACGGCCTGTCTGCCGGTAGTAGGCAGGGTTACGGCCGTTAAAAGCACTTTGTAAAGCCGCAGTCCTTGCAGACCGCGCATCCGCCCTCCTGTGCCACCGCGCCTCCGCACTCAGGGCATGCACCCACGACAAAAGCCGCCTTGCTGTGGATCTCAGAACCACCGTTGCCGTTGCCGCTGATGTTATTATCGATCTCCGCGTATCGCTCTATGGCCTTGGAAAGGGCGTCAGAGCATGAAGATATCTTGCCGCCGTTTGCCCATGAGGGGCTGTGGCATGAAATCCCCTTTAACTGCTTGACTATTTCTTCCGACTCTATATTGCTCCTGAACGCCAGGCTTATCAGCCTGCCGATCGCCTCTGCCTGGCTTGCCGCGCACCCGCCTGCTTTCCCCATATTGGTGAAGAGCTCGAACGGGTTTCCGTCCTTGTCCTCATTTACTGTTACGTAAAGGTGACCGCAGCCTGTTGTCAGGAGCCTTGTCGTGCCTTTGATCATATCCGGTCTCTTTCTTGGCACTATCTTGTTCCTGCGTTCCTCAGCCTGCTCAGGTTCTACCTTCTTCTTCTGACCCGTGGAAAGGACCTGCTCCTCCCTTGAGCCGTCTCTGTAAACCGTGACCCCTTTACATCCAAGACCGTACGCCAGCAAATAAACGTCCTCAACCTCTTTTGTGCTCGCGTCATGCGGGAAATTAACGGTCTTGGAAACAGCATTGTCAATGTGCTTCTGAAATGCCGCCTGCATTCTTACGTGATCGATCGGCGATATATCATGTGCCGTGATAAATGTCCTTTTTACATCATCCGGAATTTCCTCGAAATCATGTATACTGCCTTTCTCGGCGATCTTTTCTATGAGTTCCCTGCTCCAGAAACCTCTTTCCCTGGCGACCTTCTCAAAGAGGGGACTAACCTCATACAGCTTTGTGCCTTCCAGGACATTGCGCACAAAAGACACGGCAAACAAAGGCTCGATCCCGCTCGAACATCCGGCGAGTATTGATAATGTTCCGGTTGGCGCGATCGTGGTTATGGTGGCGTTCCTCAGTCTCATTTTATTTTTATATATGCTCTCTTCAAAATTAGGGAAAACACCTCTTTGCCCGGCCAGGATCACGGACTGTTTTCTGCCTTCGGACTGAATGAACTTCATGACCTCTGTTGAAAGTGTTGAAGCATCTTCCGAGCTATACGGGATACCAAGGCTTATCAGCATGTCAGCCCATCCCATAACACCGAGACCGATCTTTCTGTTTGCCTTTGTGTTGTCTTCTATTATCTCCAGAGGGTATTTATTGATGTCGATAACATTATCAAGGAAATGCACCGCCCCGTGGACCGTTTCTCTGAGAGATTCCCAGTCTATATGCGCCTCGGTACCCGCGGCGCTGATCCCGTTTACAAACCTTGAAAGGTTTATAGAGCCCAGGTTACAGGACTCATAAGGCAGAAGAGGCTGTTCTCCGCAGGGGTTTGTGCTTTCGATCTTTCCAAGCGCGGGGGTTGGGTTTCCCTGATTCATCCTGTCCAGAAAAATAATCCCCGGCTCACCGTTCTTCCACGCGTGTTTCACGATCAGGCTGAACACTTCCTTTGCCTTCAGGCTGCGGACCGTTTTTCCTGTATGCGGATTCATCAGGTCATATTCTTCATCCTTTTCAAATGCCTTCATAAAGACATCTGTTACGGCGACAGACAGGTTAAAGTTGTTGAGTTGACCGTTATTATCCTTGGCCGCAATAAAATCCAGGATATCAGGATGATCGACACGAAGCATGCCCATGTTCGCGCCCCTCCTTGTGCCGCCCTGCTTTATAGCCTCGGTAGCCGCATCAAAAACAGTCATAAATGAGATAGGCCCTGATGAAACACCCTTGGTAGAGCCTACTATGTCGCCGGTAGGCCTCAGTTTCGAAAATGAAAAACCGGTGCCACCGCCTGATTTATGTATCAGCGCGGCATTCTTAACTGCCTCGAATATGGATTCCATTGAATCATCTACAGGAAGAACAAAACACGCTGAAAGCTGTCCAAGCCTCCTTCCCGCGTTCATCAGGGTGGGACTGTTGGGCAGAAATTTCAAAGACGCCATAACGCTGTAGAACTCGGCTTCCAGCTGCTCAACCTCAGCTCCTGACTTTCCATAATTAAGGTCAACGGATGCAATGGTTTTGGCAACTCTTCTGAGCATATCTTCAGCATTTTCAAGCGGCGTACCGTTTTCGTCTCTCTTCAGGTACCGCTTTTCAAGAACCTTTAATGCATTTGGATTAAATTCAAGTTTTGCTGAAGTAAGCTCGTTCATGGTATCTCCTTCCAAAAATTAACATTTAACTATCTTATTTTAATATTTCCCTTTGTTATATTTAGACTCCTGCATATTTCCCGAACTGCACCCTATTTAGAGAGTCTACGCAATTAAACCACAATATATGGTGTATGTCAAGTAAAAAGTGAATTTTGTGAAACTCTTTGATTCTAATGGCGTTTCCCTGTGAAAATCAGGTTGATGGAATGTGGATTATGATCTTTTTGGCCAAAAACCACCTTTTTCAGCACCAAAAATACGAAAAATGCCGCCTGAACTCTCCGGGCCGGGCTTAAATGCGGGGAACTGACCGGCGGATCTCCTGAGGGTTCATCCAGCCGCAATGCATGAAAAAAAAGTTGCAAAGTTCAACCTGCATGCTATTATATTTAAATATTAGTAATGCTGTTTGATCAACTCGTAATTTTTGCTTTTCCTGAATTATAAACGCGTTATATATATGCCTAAGGGATATCAATAAGGGGGGGGATGTAATGAAAGATCTAGATTATAAGGAACTGAAAAAAATCCGCTATTTCTCCAGTCTGTCGGACGACGCTTTAGAAACTATCGCTCAAAAGCTCACGCTCGTTGAGCTTCCGGCAGGCACAAAAATAATAAGAGAAAACGCGCCCGCTGATTCCTTTTATCTGGTAAGCAAGGGAGAGGTCGTGGTCAGTAAGAGGACCAAGTCGGGGCAATCCGCGCAAATTGCCGTTTCAGGAAGCGGCGACAGCTTTGGTGAGATGGCCTTGCTGACATGTTCTCCCAGGTGCTGTACAGTAGCAGCAAAAACAGACGTTGTACTTTATAGACTCGATAAGTCGGACTTTGAGGAAATTGTCAGTCTTGAAGCAACATTCAATAATGTGCTCGAGGGCAAGGCCAGGTGCTACTCAGAATACGATAAGTTAAAAACGCTTCAGCCCTTTGCACTTCTTGAGAACGAGAAAGTGCTTTCCCTTATAGAAAAAATGAGCGGAGAAAAATATCCCCCGCGTACGGATATCATCAAACAGGGAGACAAGGGGAATTTGTATTACATTATAAAATCAGGCCGTGCCGCGGTCATCAGGCAGGAAAAAGACAAAGAGCCTGAGCAGGTAGCGGTCATAAGCACTGGGGACGGATTCGGTGAAGAAGCGCGACAGTAAGGGCTATAGATGAGACCACTGTACTTGTGCTTGATAAAGCTGATTTTGATAAGATCCTTGGCGCGTCATTTATTGAATGGGTATTCCCGGAAGATATTTCCAAAAATAACATGGAACAGTATGTTTTTATTGACGCCAGGATACCTGCCGAGTACGAGCAGGAGCATATCAGGGACGCTATTAATATCCCGATTGAGGTCCTGCGCCAGAAATACGCCGAGCTTGATCCGTCACAGGAATATTACACATACTGCATCTCCGACTCCAGGGGCGCGGCAGCAGCCTTTCTTATGAAAAGCCAGGGATTTAAAGTGAGGGGCATACGGGGGGGGCTAAGCGCGTGGGACGGCCCTGTACAGCACGGTGGCAACGGTATTCATTACCCTTCAGAAAAAGAATAGGACCTTACAACCTGAAAATATAACGGGAAATTCAGCCTGTTAGAAAAGACACCTGTCCCTCTAGCGGAAAGTCTCGCGCAAGGAATTCATCTTTAACCCGGCCTACCGAAATGAATAAGAAAGCGGACCTGGAAAAGAAACAGAGTGAATATTTTGATAAGGAACTCGGGGCCTTGATGTCGCTGCAAAGAGATGTTAAAAGGATATGGCTAAGCGGTGAGTTAGATTTCAAAGAAGAAAAGCAGATCACACGATCTCTTCTGGAAACAATTGAGGCGCGAAACATCCAGGTCCACACCTTGAACTTCAATGACTATATCGCGGACAGTGACCTGGTGACGGTTTTCGAAGAGATCACCATGATGCTTTTCAGCGACCCGATCTTCCTGCGCCTGTGGCTGCATAACGCGATCCCCGAAGAAGAAACATCCCTAAAAAAAAACCTTGCAGATCACATAGAAACAAAACACGAGTCCTATATTTACAGGATAATTACAGGACATGCCGTCAGGCCGGGATATAAAGAACTCCCGTCAACAAGGATACTAAAGGATACTTTTGAGAATTATTTACTGTCAAAGGGAACCGATAAAATGCATTAGTATCATTCTAAAGACACCGCCTGTAACGGGGACGATTTTTTTCTAACAGGATGAGGGATGTGTTATAATTGCAATGAGGTATTAACGAACAATGGGAAAGGGACGCGATAAAAGGATACTAATGGGCCTGCCGGCAGAGCTTGTAATAGGGCCCATGAAAAATTACAGAGGAATTATCCCCAATCTTTCAGACAAAGGTATAAGCGTAATTGTGGAAACTTCTCCAGATGATGACAGTTTGAACTTTCCACCCGGCGCAATGGTCCAGTTGAATTTCAATCCAAGAGACGAAAAGATAAGCCTGAACTGTGAGATCAAGTGGCTTCAGGTATACAAAAATCCGCCACACGGCATGACAAACCTCGTAGGCATGACGATCATAGACCCTCCTGACAGTTACAAAAAATTATTAGAGACCCTCCCCTACGATAAGTTCTACATCTAATAGCCGTAAACCGATGCCTTGCCTTCATGGCTAAGATCAGCTATATGTTTCAACCTGCCTCTCTTTCGACTTATACGAGGGTTTTAAAGAACTTGCTGTAGCCCGGGGGTGGCTTCAAAATTTCTATGCCGACATAACTTATACACTGCTGAGACGGGGAGATATCCACCCTTGACCACCTCACCTCTCCGCTAATATCTATCGTCTCTCCTGAAGGGATCTCGAACCTCAGTCCAACTTTAGTCGCGGGATAAAACTCTATCGGTGTCTTTGAAGGCGCGATCTCAACATAAGCGCCGTATTCTGAAAGGTTTTCTATAAAAGCGGGGTACTTCTGATTCCCAATGACCAGCTCGGCCTTTAAGCGAAAAGGTTTTCTTTCGTAACGCCTTTTTTCCATGCGGCCTCCTGCATGAACCTGACCTTTTAATCTACCCTGTGAGAAAAAACCTCTAAACCCTTAGAACTGGATTTCCCCGAGAGAAAGCCCGCCATTTATGGCGGGATACTACATGGATATATTATTACCATATTAAGTATATAGTTTAAAGCTCCGTTTTTCTGATGGGGCCACTATACAAGAGACCGTTGAAAAAGTCATCACCGGTCTTGATTACACAGATTCTGGGAATGATTACACAGATATACTACGAGATTTAATCGGTGTAATCTTGTTTTTATGTTCCCTTTGGAAACCTAATGTAAGGACTTTATAGATTTAATCTTCCCTACGGAAATCTAATGTAAGGATTTTTCTATTTATTCATATTAGTTCACTAACGCTCACTATGCATTTATTTATATTCACTCGCTAACTCTCGCTATTGCATTTGATCTGTGGAATCAGAGATTGTTGGGTTTTTCAACAAGCTCACAACAATTACTTTGTTAAAGCGCGCATTTTTATTATGAGGGGGTGATCTGTTTCACTCGCCAAAGTCAGTGCGAAAATGATATGCTTTAGTATTGTCTGCCATGAAAAAAATAATTTTTATATCACTTATCCTGTTGATCGGCTGCGCCCCCGGTATGCCCAGGATTCAAAAGATACCCAGAATGCCTGTGAACTACGTGGTCATGCACGAGCAGAGCCTGCCGCTGCTCACAAGAGCAGACCTTGCAAAGCATCCGGTGGTCGGGCTTGCGTTCATTACAGCCAACCCGGACATCGTTCATTATGTCCGTCAGGTAATAGGCAGGTTTGCCGGGATCCCGCTCGTTTATTATGATGTGTCGAATGATACCTCTTATAACGATAAGGGGCCGGAGATCAATGTCCGGAAGTTAAAAAACAACTATCCGGACATGCGGTACATAATAGTGGTCAATGAAGTCCCGATCAACATAGAAAAAACCTGCCGGAAACGTTCAGGCGGGCCGCCGGGATCGTTCTTTCCGCGATGTTCCGCGGATTCAGAAGAAAAGGTCACGGACGAATATACAACCACCTATGAGGCCAAGCTTGATGTGATCTTGCTGGACCTTCAGAAAGAACTGCTTCTTGCGATGTCATCAGATAATTTTAAAAGAGTGGACAGACATTATGATTCATGGTGCGAGCGTAGAGAAAACAAGATCCTCAAAATAATAGTTAAAGAATTGCTGCTGCCGCGCTGCAGCAAGAAAAGTCACCCGCAGGTCTCTTATCTGGACGGCAAAAAAGTAGGGTTTTATGTTTACAACTTCCTGGATCAGATAAATACCGGCACACCAGGGCAGAACCGTTAGCACGTTTCCTCAACGTTAAATATAAATAGCGCCTGTCATCTAAGGTCTATTTTAAATAATTTTTGATTGCGAAGGTCCAGCTTCATATCCGGCCTGTGATAATCTTCACTTAGTTTTTCGCCTATAATACTAATATTGAATTTGATAGCCAGACTCGTACCAAGGATATTGTCTGGATCATAAGAATTTAATCCCCATTCCGTAACATAAACAGGGACGCCTTCCATTAAAAGTTTATCGATCTTATTAACGAAATCATTCACCTCTTTTGTATAAGCGGCAGGATTAATAGGATAGTTTATGGTTTTTCTATCACTATAATATCTGATAAAAGGTCTATCATCAGATGTGATTATTACAGCGTCTTCCTCGGTTTTTTCTTTAACGTACAACGCGAACTGTTTTGCTCCGTTATAATGATGCCTGAATTTAAGCATGGGATACATAAAAACGAACATACTGCCGACAAAATAAACAATAACTATATATGTGATTATTTTATTTTTGCCGTATAAATCAGATAGCGCGTAGGAAGCAAATATATATACAGGGACCATAATTACGTCCAGATATCTGGGACTATAAGTCTGCGTATTTCCAAAGTAAAATATCGGCATGACCCATAATAATAGGAATATTGCCAGAAAAAAGTTTTCTTTATAGCCTATTCTTATGACGCCTATAATAAAAAATACAAACAATAACAATGGAACGCTTTTATACAAGTCATGAACAACCAGCTTTAAAACGGGTGTAAATATACCGAGGAAAACAACAGTGCCTGTGTCCCTGAGAAATAATTCGTTGTAAATTACCGGTTTTAAATACGTAAGATACATGACGCAGAAACTAAACAAAAAAGGCAAAAGCAAAGAAAATAACATTTTAGGATCAAATCTTTCTCTGGGTATAGTTATCTTAAAAGGACGGATTGATATTTCAGGATTCAGGTAAAGTATAAAATAAAGCGGCGTAACAACAAGCATTGCTTCTCTTATAGATGAGGCAAATGCTATTGCAAAGCTGGATATGCCTATTAATACTAATGATTTATTTTTTACGCCTCGGTACACAAGAAAGAAAGACAGGAGAAGAAAAAACATGCTCATACCATGCTCTTTGCCGTACGTATCGGAGGAAAAGTAAAAAGGTGTAAAAGACAGCAGTACGGCTCCGAATAATGCCTGGATACGGTTGCCGAACAGTTCGTTTATAAACAAAAACAGCATAACTATGGATAAAGAATGGAACAATACACTGGCAAACCTTGTGGTAAAGTCCGCATTATGCCCCAGAATAAAAGACGGCCAATATAAAATACTGGTTACAATAACCGAGCCGTATCTGCCCCTAACTGCAGGTTGAAGCTGTCCTGTTTTATATGTGTTCTCTACCGCCTCTGCCAAATGAATGCTATCGTATTGAAAGAGCCCTTCATTTATTAAAAAAAGCCCGGCAAACAGGTTCAACAAAAATAAAAAGATTATGATAAATTTGATCTTATTTCCTGGCTCCGACCGCATAACCATTTAACATCTCCGGCCCTAATATACCGGGAATTGATTTTTTCATAATATACATCATATGCGTCTGTAAAAGAACAAAAAAAGCCGGGCTGATAAGCATAAAATGACACACGGGCTCAGGTCCTTGCTTTTTTCGCGTAAACTGTTATGAGATAGCGGGCAAAGAGTTATGGATTGATTTTTGAAGGAGAATAAGTTTTATAATTAAACAAATAAAACAACCAAGAGGTGACCATGACAGAATTCGGCGGTGACAAAAAAGTAGGGACTTCCATCCTTGGAAAGTTTGAAAAAAGCTTTGTAGAAAAGTACGTGGACAGGATTCCTCCGAACATCGAAACTTATCATCTGACAATGATGACCCTTGTCTGGTCTGCTGGAGCTGTGTTATTTGGATATCTCAGCAGCTTGCATATCTTCTGGATCTGGGGACTGTCTTTGATGCTGGTCTTTCAATATTTGACCGATCTTTTTGACGGCGCTATTGGCCGTCATCGCGACACGGGCCTTGTAAAATGGGGGTTTTACATGGATCATTTTCTCGACTTCATATTCTCGTGCTCGCTTGTCATCGCCTACGCGCTCATGGCGCCTGAGGGGATGGACCTGTTTTTCTTTTTCCTGCTCGTTCTTTCCGGTGGCTTTCTGGTTAATTCTTACCTGTTATTTGCCTCAACAAATGAGTTCAGGATCTATTATTACGGATTAGGGCCTACTGAGATACGGCTGGGATACATAATAATGAATACGGTCATATTCATTTATGGAGTTGAGATATTCCGGGTCTGGGTGCCGATCATACTTATGTTAAATGTAATTACTCTAAGTTACCTGGTCTACATGTCGCAAAAAACACTCTGGACCATTGATATGGAAAATAAAGACGCCACGTCCGCCAGAGCGGAGTAAACCCCGTTAGAATCTTGTGCGCCTAAGGAATAGCCCAGGGTTTTCTAACGGGGTAAATAGAACTACCCCCTGCCCTTAAAGCTTATATAGTATATAAATGTCCACAAAGGGCATCACTCTCTCATTTGTCTTGTCTCCCCCAAAACAAGCTGATATACTGATGGCAGTATGAGTAAACTGATTGGAACGAGCTGATATGAAATTCAGGTCTTGCCCAATTTGTCATCACCCTCAATCTTGGCGAATACTTCTATTTAAAGGTTCTTCATTTAAATGGAAATGCCCTAAGTGCGATAATCTCCTGCAGAATAAACCAACAAAAGGAGTTATGAATATAGTTAAAGTCTGGATTTATATGTTGATAACAAGCATTATGGTATCCATAATCGCTTTATATGAGTGGTGGATATATATTTTTATCTTTTATTGTATTATGAGTTTTCCAGTTTTTATGGTTTTAAATAATTATGTAGATACTGTTGATGAGAAGAATAATCATTAACCCACTCCCCAACCAGACAATCCACATCACAATCCCTTAAATCACATTGGAAATCAGAGCATGAGATGTGTTATTTTATAGTCTCTTTGGGGCTGTAGCTTCCGCCTCGGCAGATCCGCCTGAGGCGGACAATTTGCTTTGAGGAGAGCGGTCGTATCGACAGGTCGTATGTTTTTAGAATATTTGTTTTAGTATTTTAATTTTTCAATTTGCAATTTTCATTTTACAATGTATTTTATGGGGCTGTAGCTCAGTTGGGAGAGCGCTTGAATGGCATTCAAGAGGTCGTTGGTTCGATCCCGATCAGCTCCACCAAAAATACATGAGGGGCCTGGCCAACTGTGCTGCGCCCTTTTTTTATTGTTGAAATGCCATTTTACATTTATATTTTAAAAAGCGATTCTTCTGACAAATCCTATATTGGCCATTCCAAAGACTTGGACAATCGCGTTGCAGAACACAATAACAACAAAAATAAAGCAACTCGCAACAAAGGGCCTTGGAGACCGGTATTTCATGAAGTATTTGATTCCCGTTCTGATGCTATGAAGCGTGAGAAACATTTAAAGACACAAATTGGAAGGTTAGAACTCAAGTCGAAGGAGATTCTTTAAAGAGAGCGG
>BDTR01000023.1 GCA_002897775.1 bacterium BMS3Bbin08
CAGGCCAGAAACGTTTTATAAGGAGATCATCAAGGTATTTCCTTATCCTGGGATTTTCCAGGATGGCCATATCCCCGGTTTTATCATGCTTCCGGGCTTCTTTAATTATCCAGTTTTCTTTCATCCGTCTTTATTGCTTTGTGTCTGTTGGCTGCCTAAAGCTCGATTTTAACATCCCGCAAAAAGAAAACCATTGAGGGAATGCCGCTTCAGAAGGATCCTGTCATAATTGATAGATGGTGATACCGCTTTTTCTGTACCTTTTCTTTCTACATGGATCATCTCATCTCACATCCTACGAGGTGGGACGTGGGGTGGGACTTATTTGCAAATAAATGGTGTCAGCCACCAATAGGGCGATTTCAGGGATGATATAACGTTGCTGCATACTATGCAAAACTAATATAAGGAATTTAACATTATTGAAGTTGAACTTCGATAATTCCTTCGAGAGTCACGACAAAAAACTTCATTAGATAACCCTTTTTAAAACACTCTAACCGCCCAATGAAGTGACTTCAACTTGATGATGTTTTTGGCGGGCTTCCTGAACAATCGTCTCTAATTTTGCCGCTACATCATCAGGAATCCAATCTGCGCCACACTGGGAACAAACAGTTGCCGGGACATCCCTTACTACAACTACACCAAAGCCGAGCTCAACAGTAAAGATTGTTTTACCTTGTGTCTTTGTTCCACCACAAACAGGACATTGTGTTGGAGACGATGGAACTTTCATTTTCTCCTCCTCGTTTTAAAATCAGACTCAAAATACTCAAGGTCTGGTTCATAAGCAGTGATGACAAAAGCCCATTCACTAATAGAATCATAAGCAACGACTACATGGATCGGCCTTTGTCTAATTATTTTGGAGAATAACGCACTGGGAAATGGAGTATCATCTGGATAATCCTCAATGCGTTCACCTGTCAACAATACCTCAATAACCATTGAACGTAAAATATCCCTTTCTGCCATGCGTTCCAATGCATGTTTTTGCCACTCAATCCGCTTATTGATAACAGCATTTTTTAATGCTGGACTATCTTCTATAGATTGTGTCATTAGTATTAATTCCTGGCAAATTCATCCTCATCGATATTATACTTCATCCATAACAGGTTTTTAAATGAGGCAACGGGTCTTCTATGAAATTAGAAATCAGGGAGGTTGTTGCATACGTTGCAAAACTGATATAAGGAATTTAAAATTATCGAAGTTGAACTTCGATAATTTCTTTGAGACACGTGGGAATCAGGGTTTCCCCATCTTCCCGGACCGGCCATTTTTCAGCGCACTGAAATATGGTCTTGACTATTTTTCAGTAATATGAATAATAGTCATTATGAACAACAGAAAGCCGTACGCCAGGATCTGGCGGGAACTCGTAAGGGACAAGAGCATGATATTTCTTGCGGGACCGCGTCAGGCAGGCAAGACCACTCTCGCGCAAATTATTTCACGCTCCTTTACGAACAACCTCTATTTCAACTGGGATATTCCAGAGCACCGGACCCGCTTAATCAAAAATCCCGCATTTTTTGAAGCTGTGGAACGTAAGGATTCCTCAACTCCCCTGATCGTATTTGACGAAATCCACAAATACAAAGACTGGAAAAATTATCTTAAAGGTGTTTATGACCGGTTCCGCGACAGTTATAAATTTCTTGTCTCAGGCAGCGGGAGGCTGGATATATATCAGAAAGGGGGAGACTCGCTGGCAGGGCGTTATTACCTCTTTCATTTATGGCCTTTTACCGTTGCTGAACTTGGTAATCGCATGGTATCACTTGATAAGTTCCTGGGAAATCCTCTGCAAGCCGATATGAAGCAAAAGGATAAACTCAGGGAAATATGGTTGAGGTTATCCAGATTCAGCGGCTTTCCGGAACCTTATTTAGCCGGACGGGAGACAACCTACAATCGGTGGTCTAACACCTATTCCCGGCAGTTAATCCGGGAGGATATCCGGGATCTGACAGGCATCAAATCTGTCGGGAATATGGAAACGCTTTATCTTTTGCTGCCCTCAAGGGTGGGCAGTCCTGTTTCCATCCCCTCTTTTGCCCGTGACTTGCGGGTATCCTATAATTCGGTTCACAACTGGTTGTCGGCTTTCGAAAGATTTTTTCTTGTTTTCAGCATTTCTCCATGGACCCGGAAAATCGCACGGGCGATTCAAAAAGAGCGGAAGGTTTATTTATGGGATACTCCCCGAATAAAGGACGCATCAGCCAGGTTTGAGAATATGGTTGCCATTGAGTTGTGGAGGGCTGTTACGATATGGAATGATATGGGATTCGGTTCATTTTCATTACACTTTATAAAAAACAAAGAGCAGCAGGAAGTAGACTTTTTGATCGCCGACAGGCATAAGCCTTTTCTGCTGGTAGAAGCCAAGCTGTCAGATAAGGAGCCGGCTCCAACGCTCAAAAAGTTTCAGAGCGTCCTCAATGTCCCGGCAGTTCAACTTACAGGTGAAGGGGAGGGATACCGGGTCATATCGAATAATGCACAATCTATTCTGATTGCTCCGGCATGGCAATGGCTTTCCCGCCTACCGTAAAAAGGTACAGATAAGGAAGGGCGTCTTTAGTTTTCTTTCTAACTAAATTCTCAGGCTTGCAAACGCTTGTCGAAAAGACCAACGATTACGGCATTAATATAGATAGCTATCTGCCTCACTGATAACACCGTCCATGTAAGTTCTATCGCCCTGTGAAATCAAAAGTAGTCCTTCGGAGTTAACCAGTCCCATACTTACCTTGAAATTTCTGTTTACATCACCGAATTTTCAAGGTGGCCTCGCAGATAAACCATCTGTGTAATCAAAAACTTTATTAAATAAGAAAGTTTTATCTTGACATTTATTAACTACTATGGTAGTTAATAATCAATGGATTCAGCAGTCACCAGGTTAAAGCAGCTTGGATTCTCAGACTATGAGGCCAAAGCCTATACGGCCCTTCTGAAGGAAAATCCCTCAACTGCCTATGAAATATCAAAAAATTCCGGCATTCCAAGCTCAAAGGTCTATGAGGTCGTCAAGCGGCTTGAATCCAGGCGCATGATCCAGTCCATCCATGGAGAGCGCTCAACAATGTTCATTCCCGCGCCTCCTGATGAATTCATAGAAAACTACAGGAGGGTCACAGATGAAAGCCTGTCTGCTGCCAGGTCTGAACTGAAAAAATTCAAGACAGGCATAGACGCCAGCTACACCTGGCACATTAAAGATTATGAAGGCCTCATATTAAAGGCAAAGAGAATGCTCGATACATGCCGGCACTCGGTTCTGCTTTCAATATGGCCCGCAGAGCTTGAAGAACTCGCTCAATCCATAAACAGCGCTGAGGGACGGGGTGTGCGGATCGCGCTGGTACACCATGGAACCACAAATACTAAATTCGGACAGCTATACAGGCATCCTGTGGAAGACACGATCTACGCTCGAAAAGGCGCCAGGGGGTTTGCGCTTGTGGCGGATTCAAAGGAAGTGCTGACAGGCAAGATCGAGGGTAGAGTGCCTGAGGCAATATGGAGCATGAACGAAGGTTTTGTTATGATGGCAGAGGACTATATCAGGCACGACATATATGTTATGAAAATCGTTCAACGCTTTGACCCGCTGCTTAAAGAAACATTTGGCGCGAGATATGAAAAACTCCGCGATGTTCACACAAATGAGGAAAACCCTCATTAGTGTTCACCCTTCGGGCAAGCCCTCCACAAAAACCGGTCTACGACTCATAGAGCGGGCAGGCACAATGTAAGGAATAACAAATTATTTTAATATTCGCTCGCATCCGCCTCGCCTGCATTCATAAATTGACAATCGTCAATTGTCAATTGTAACAACGGGGTTTACTTAAGTCTTTATTTCTAATAAAATACCGGATTATGCAAAGCAACGCTTTTGAAGGTAAAGTGGCCCTGATAACAGGCAGTTCGCGCGGGATCGGCAGCGCGATCGCTCGAAAACTCGCTCTTTCCGGCGCGGATGTGGCGCTGAACTTCCGGAAGGCAGGCGGCTCTTCCCAGGCACAGGGAGAAAAATTACTTAAAGAGATCACAGAGATGGGGAGGCGTTCCTTTCTTATTCAGGCCGACATTTCGCAAAAAGAGTCAGTGAAAAAATTATTCGATGAAATAAATGAAAAATTCGGACAACTCGATCTTCTCATCTTAAATGCCGCTAAAGCCCCTTTTAAGCCGATCGAAAAACTCCTTGAGAGGGAACTGAGGCAGTTGGTCGAAACAAATTATCTGGGCAATATATTCTGCATACAACAGGCACTGCCGTTACTGAAAAAGAACGGCGGCAAGGTGGTCTTTATCTCAAGCCTTGGAAGCCGATTTTATAACCCTTCATATCCGCTCGGCAATATGAAGGCTGCCATGGAATCCGTGGTCAGAGACTGTGCCGAGAGTTTAGGCGAAGAAAACATATCAGTCAACGCTGTCTGCGGGGGCATTGTTAAGACAGACTCTTTTAAGGTATTAAGGCTGTACTGGGAAGAGATTAGCCTGATGCCTGATGAGCTCTTTGTTGAACCGGATGAAATAGCTGACGCAGTAATGTTCCTGTGCGGCGAGGCAAGCAGGGGGATACGCGGACAGACCATTGTGGTTGACAGGGGGTTCAGCAACAGGCTTTACCGACCGGCAGAGAAGAAAAAATGATTTATTAATAAAATTAAAAAAACACGATTGACCTGAGGAGGATATGTGAAACAGAGTTTTATTTCAGAAGAAAAGATATTTGATGAATTAAAAAAGGCAATAGTTGAAACGCTTAGATGCGATGAAGGGGCTATCAAGCCTGAAAGCTCGTTAATTACGGACCTGGGCGCTGAATCCCTGGATTTTCTTGATATAAATTACCGGTTAGAGCAGGCATTCGGCATGAAGACCGCGCGCCACTTCGTCCTTGAGCACATTGAAGAGATGTTCGGTGAGGGCACTGCTATTGACGAGAACGGCCAGCTTACAGAAAAGGCGATCGAACTGCTGAAAATAAGGTTCGGAGAGAACATGCCTGACCTGAGCCCTGGCATGGATATGGATGAGGTACCTTCACTTATCACTGTGCAGTCCATGGCAGGCGGCATCATGGATATACTTGACAGTCTTCCTGAAAAATGCTCGAACTGCGGTAATTCCGCGTGGAAATCATCAGATGATGGTATACATATCAGGTGCGGATCATGCGGAGAGAACGCCACCTTTACAAACGGTGACGATCTGACCAAAGAGTGGCTGACCAAAATCCAGTAAGGAAAACACCCTTTTAAGATGATTATACTGAGGTTACCTTCAAATTACATAGATTAACCCTATCATCTGTGTAATCAACTCATTCGTATATCTCAGGGGTGATACTGAGCAACATTTTTTGTCCCCGCCATAAATGGTGGGATTTGAGCGTAGTCGAAGTATCAAATTTTTCTAAAATTATGTCAAAAGAAAAATTAGAACGCAGGGTGGTGATCACCGGCTACGGTATGATCAGCCCCCTGGGAAAAAACACCGGTGAAACCTTTGCAAATGCCCGCAATGGGGCCTCAGGCATTGATTATCTTACTGCCTTTGATACCAGGGGACTGCCCTGTCAGATCGGAGGACAGGTCAAAAATGAGTGGCTTAAAGACCTTGAAGACAGCACACTTGACAGGTTTGACAAATTTTCATCCCGCGGCCTGAAACTAATGAGGATCGCGACAATGGAGGCGGCCCGGCAGGCAAGGCTTGACGAAATACAGGAGCGTGAAAGGATCGGGGTCTCTCTCGGTTCTCACGGCGCGAACCCCACTGTCGAGGACATGATGTTCGTTCACAGGTTCTATGACGGCAAAGGCAACTGGGACATGAAAGGGCTGCTGAAGGAAGGAGGTTATCCGTATCTCAATTTCTTCCGTAGAAAACCTGACGCGGCAATGTTTTTGCTTGCCCTGCTGTTTAACTGCAAGGGCAGTAACCTGTCCATAGTATCTGCCTGCGCGGCAGGTACCCAGGCGGTCGGCGAGGCAGGCAGGACAATCAGGGCAGGAAAAAGTGATGTGATGATAGCAGGCGGATGCGAGGCAGACCTGGACCTTGTTGGTTTTGTCGGTTTTGTGCTGATACGGGCCCTGTCTGAGAAATATACAACCCCGCAAACAGCATCAAGGCCGTTTGACCGCAAGAGAAACGGCTTTGTAATGTCTGAAGGCGCCGGCGCGGTCATTCTCGAGGAATTGGAGCATGCCCGTTCAAGGGGAGTCCCTATACTTGGAGAACTGCGCGGATACGGTGATTCGGCAGATGCCTTCAGGATCACTGACACGCACCCAAAAGGTGAAGGCGCCATACTGGCAATGAGGGCCGCTCTTGACGACGCCTCACTCACACCAGATGATATTGAATACATTAACGCGCACGGCACGTCAACACAGCAGAACGATCTTACCGAGACCCGTGCCATAAAACAGGTGTTCGGAGAAAGGGCAAAACAAATACCGGTAAGCTCAAACAAATCAATGCTTGGACATACCATTGGCGCGGCAGGGGCTATAGAGTGCATACTGACCCTTGCAGGCATAAACAGTTCTGTTATCCTGCCGACGATCAACCACGAATTCCGCGACCCCAGGTGCGACCTTGATTATGTGCCCAATGAGGCGAGAGAAAAAGAGCACGCTATTGCCATCTCCAACTCTTTTGGTTTCGGCGGACAGAACGCCTGCCTGTGCGTCAGCAGGTTCGAGGAGTAAGTTCTTTTGTTAACAATTCACAGTTCACGACGCTTAGTCCCGTGGTCCAGGTCCGAAGGGACTTTACGGTATTCATGATATTAATGAGGAATAATTTTTTTACTATTCACTTTTCACGATTCACGATTCACGGTTTTTGTTATGGATGACAAAGTTGTTATAACCGGATCCGGCCTGGTCAGCTCCCTTGGAAGCAGTGCTTCAGATACCTGGGAAGCCCTTGTTTCAGGAAAACACGGCATAAACGCCCTGGAAGATTTCGATGCGCGGGGATTTGACTGCCGCGCCGCCGCGCTGGCGCAAAGCCCTGATCCTTCTGAACTGGGCATCCACCCAAGGGACGCCAGGACAATGGATAAGCACTCGCACATGCTGATGAAATGCAGCCAGGACGCGTTTAAAAACTCCGGTCTTGATAAAGCGCCTGTTCCTGCGGAAGACATAGGCTTTTTCGCGGGCATGGGAATGTTTGACTGCAACACTGAAGACCTGCTAACAGCAGTAAAAAAATCCCTGGACCCTCAGGGCAATATGGATTATGACGCGTTTTTTTCAGGCGCGTATCAGGAGATATATCCCCTGTGGCCGCTTTCCATGCTGAACAACATAAGTTTCTGCCAGGTTGCCATAAATCTTGATATCAAAGGAGAGAACACCGTGTTCTCTGCGCATGCTGACTCAGGGGCGCAGGCCATTGCTGAGGCTGTCGCGACCCTTATTGATAAAAAAGCATCCACAGTGCTTGCCGGAGGGGTCAGTGAAAAAGTATCTCCGTTAAGCCTGGCAAGGGCCCATCTGCACGGTATATTAAACACTTCAGACACAGACGGCCTGGCTGTTTGCCGTCCTTTTGGAGCCGACAGAAAAGGCACTGTGCTCGGTGAAGGCTGTGGAATTCTTAGCCTGGAACTCCGCTCATCAGCAGACAGGCGCGCTGCCGCGTATTCAGCCATGATAACCGGCTATGGTTCATCTTGTGAGATAGAGGAAGCGTCTTACACGCCCACTTCAAAGGCCATGTCCGGTTCAATGTCTTCCGCGATCGCAGGTACAGGGCTCAAACCCACGGACATAGACGTGATAATTGCCAATGGAGACGGAACCATTAACAGCGATAAGAACGAGACAGACGCGATCAACGCTGTCTTTTCAGAATGCGTGGACAAGATAATTATTTTTTCTTCAAAAGGGGCCCTGGGACATCTGCTTGCCGGTGCGCCCGCGGTTGATGTGATCCTGGGAATTTACATGCTTGAACATGGTATTATTCCTGCAACGCTTAACTGCGTGCCTTTGGACAAGGAAGTGAAGTTTAACGTGGTAAGCAAAGAACCGCTGAAGGCACATCCAAAACGTATAATGATCAATTCTTTCAGCTATGAGGGACAGTGCAGTTCATTGATAATAGAGGCCGTTGAATAATCGGACAAATGCGATTTTTATTTTACGACAGCGTAACCCGCATAGAAAAAGGGAAGTCCATAACAGGGATCAAGACTTTCGCGCTTTCAGAGGAATTTCTAAGAGGCCATTTCAAAAAGATCGCCCTTATTCCAGGGGTCATTCTCATAGAGGCAATGGCTCAGCTTCTTGGCTGGCTGATCATTTACTCGCATGATTTCAGGATCTCGTCAGTTATGTCCCTGATCGAAGACGTGGATATCACATCCACTTTAAGGCCTGGTTTTAAGGCTGAGATACAGGCAGAGATCATATCCACTTCAAAGCGGGACTCTCTTGGCAGGGCGCGCGTCTATGCTGACGGAGAACTGATAGCATCAATGGACCGCATAATTTACAGTCATTTTCAGATGGGCGATCCTGAAGAGCTCAGACAGCGTTTCAAATACTTCAGTGGACTTACAGACCTTCCCCGTATAAAAGATTGAGGGATTCCGGATGACCGTTAAAAAAAAGGTGGTTATTACAGGGCTTGGGCTGGCAACTCCGCTCGGCCTTGATGTCGAAGATAACTGGCAAAAACTGCTTGCCGGCACATCAGGCATAAGCAGGATCAAACTCCCTGATACCGCAAAGTCGCCTGTGCAGGCTGTGGGCGAAATAAAGGAAAGCGACTGGACAAAGATACAGAAAGAATTTCCTGAAGAAGCCGGCCAGCAGGGTGAAAAAAGGACGCTCTTTGCGCTATGGGCAGCCAGGTCCGCTTTAGGCGATGCAGGGATGCTGAGCTATACAGGCAACAAGGACCGCTGTGGGGTGGTCTTCGCGGCTGGCATTGGAATAAACAGGCCTGAAGATATTCAGAAGTGGATCAGCAGGGATGGAAATTTTGATCTTTTGAGATTCGGCAGGGAACTCAAAACGCTTCACAGGGAATCAATAGCAAGGAACAATTCGCACAGGGCCGCAAGCCTGATAGCAAAGAAATTCGAACTACGCGGCACCAACTGCACCATAACCACGGCATGCGCCTCGGCAACACAGGCGCTTGGCACAGGCTACAGGGCCATCCAGAGGGGCGATGCGGACATGATAGTTGCAGGCGGGGCTGACTCAATGATCAACCCCATTGGGCTTGTCTTTTTTGTCCTGCTCAAGGCTGCCTCTGTTTCATCTGAAAACCCTGAAAGCGTATGCCGGCCTTTTGACAGAAAACGTTCAGGCCTTGTTATGGGAGAAGGCGCTGGTGTCGCGATACTTGAGGAAGAGTCCCACGCGAAAAAAAGAGGGGCCAGGATAATTGCCGAGGTTGCGGGATACGGCTCAACAATGGACGCCTATCAGGTCACAGCGCCTGACCCTAAAGGCGTTGGCGCCGGGCGGTCAATGCTCTCAGCGCTTAAGGACGCGGGCATGGGTGACAGTGACATAGATTATATAAACGCCCACGGCACAAGCACCAGGCTTAATGATACAGCAGAGACCGTCGCGATAAAAAGGGTCTTTAAAGAGAACGCCTATAATATTTCCGTCAGCTCGAGCAAGTCAATGATAGGACATTTACTGGCAGCATCAGGCGGCCCTGAATTTATTTATACCGCTCTAAGCGTTCAAAGGGACAAGGTGCATCCGACTGTTAACCTGACAAACCCGGACCCCAAATGCGACCTGGATTATGTACCCAATAAAATGAGAGCAAGAACAGTACGCGCCGCGATCTCGAACTCATTCGGGTTCGGCGGGCAGAATGCGTCAATTGTCGTAAAAAAGTATAATCAGGATTTACAGGATATGTCGGAGAAAAAATGAACATCGATCTATCAGGAAAGATAGCGCTTGTTACAGGCGGCTCAAGAGGTATCGGCAGGGAAACCAGCCTGCTTCTTTCCAGGGCCGGGGCAACGGTTATCATCAACTATCGCAGGTCAAAGGAAAAGGCAGAAGAACTTCTTGAGGAGATCACAAACAGCGGCTGCAAGGCGGACATTTTTCAGGCTGACGTATCAGTGCCTGAAGAAGTGGATAAGCTGTTCGGACACATAAAGAAAAAACACAACCGGCTTGATATCCTCGTTAATAACGCGGGCATAATCAGGGACAACCTGCTGCTGGCAATGGAGCCTAAAGACTGGGACAAGGTAATGGCCGTTAATCTCAGGGCCGCGTACCTGTGCACCAGGCCAGCGGTTGAGATGATGATGGCCGGCCACTCGGGAAAAGTCAT
>BDTR01000024.1 GCA_002897775.1 bacterium BMS3Bbin08
TTAACGTTCAGATCAGGCGGAACAAATTCTTCCAGGGTAAAGACAACTGCGTCATAGGATTCGATATAGGGTTTTATAAAACTCCACACCCCAGGATTTGGATCAGAGCTGTCTATATGACACCTCCTGATCCCCGTGTATGATCCGCCAATCGGCCTGCACCTTGAGGGCCTTCAGAATGGGGATCTCACGGGAAAGCAGTTCAGCCACTCCCCCGCCAAATGGTGTCGCGTTAATGTGGCATATCCGTATATCACGTAAATCCTTCGCAAGCTCCAGCAGCTCATCAATCAGATCATCTCCGACAAGAGGTCTGAAATTTTCTATTTGTGTTGACGGCGCGCAACAGTAACGACCGATTTTGATTTGTTCAAGCATGATACCTCCAAATCTACTTTAGATTTTTCAATAATTCGCAATCCCCTGCAAATCAACACATTGGTCCAGGTTTTTCCTTTGCCCTCTGAATCGCCCAAATCCGGCATAAACAACAGAAATTATCTCCATATTGACAATGACTCCACCTGCCCCCGCCAGAGGCATCGCTATATCACATAAATTTTTCAGCCCTGCCCTTAAATTGGCCCTGTCCGGCTCTGTGAACCCCGTTAGAAGAAATATTTCTACCGGGGTGAAGGAAGAGCAGGACATTTACAACTATAGCCCTGCTCTTCTTTCAGTACGCTGATCAGAACTTCTGTGATTAATGGTGACTGTGTTCATGACCGCCTGTTTCCTTAACATACTTTTCAGGCTCTTTCTCAAAGTTCTCCTTGCAGTTAGCCGAGCAGAAATAATAGGTCTCTCCCTTGTAAATGCTTGTTGCCCCGGCCCTGCTTTCATCAACATTCATGTTGCAAACAGGATCTTGTGCCATAGTCTCACCTCCTTTCTGTCAACTGATCTTTGTTGCAGGGCAATTTTTCCTCCATGCCCTCCATGCATACCGTATCCAAAAGATGCATAGCAATAAATATTGCAAAAATTATTATCCGGACACGGTTTTCCCTTTCTCATTTCATAGCTTTTTATTTTATTTCTTCAAAATTCTTAATGAATTCACCAAGTTGAATACCAAGATGAACGCATTTGACGCCGTCTATACATTCATCAGCATCTTTTTTCTCAAGGTGTGTTATAAGTTCGTGTCTGCCTTTTTTAAATTTCACAATATAAGCATTCTTTTCCTCACTGAAAATAAGGCTAACAGATATACCATGTTTTGTAATTTCAGGATACATCTCAAGTATTTTATCTTCCAATGCAACAATTGTGTAACCCATAGTCCCTCCTTTTAAAATTAGGCATTAGTTTATTGGTTACTACTCAGCCACTAAGACACAAAAACACCGATCAGGCAACATCTTCTCAGGATTTCTTTTTCTTTAAATATGTTGTTACCGCATGAACAAATTCTCTGACAAGAGGGAGCAACTTATTTATATCTTTGTCTTCTGGTGGTTTCATATGGTCACAGTTGCATTCATGGGTGATGTGAAATGCAGAATCCAGGGCGCCGGTAAATTTTTTGTCAAAAATGCCGGTCTGTACGAATTCGCTTTTAAACTTTTCTATAACATCGGCATGTGTAAGGTTTCCAATATTCTCTATGTCAAAAAGGGCAAACAGACAGTTCATCATTGCGTGGTAGAGGTTTGCGAGCACAGGCAAATTGCCGATCTTTTCTCCGTAAAGAAGCTCGGCCTCTTTGAGGTATTCATTGGCTTTGTGTAACCTGCGTTCTGCTGTTCGCGTCATGCGTTTCTTCCTGTTTTAGAGCTTTGCCCGCCGCAATCTCAAGGCGTTACCTATTACCGATACCGAACTGAAGCTCATGGCAGCAGCCGCGATAATCGGACTCAAAAGGATACCAAAAAACGGGTAGAGAATCCCCGCTGCGATCGGCACACCAATGGCGTTATAAGCAAAAGCAAAAAAGAGATTTTGTTTGATATTGCGCATGGTCGCCCTGCTCAGGAGCCTTGCACGGAGGATTCCTCTGAGGTCCCCTTTCACAAGCGTGACTCCGGCGCTTTCCATTGCAACGTCAGTGCCTGTTCCCATTGCAACACCGACATGGGCCTGTGCAAGCGCGGGAGCATCGTTAATGCCGTCTCCTGCCATAGCCACAATACGTCCTTCATTCTGATATTTCTTTACCGCATCAGCCTTCTGGTCGGGCAGCACCTCGGCGACCACATCGTCAAGCCCGAGCTTCTTTGCAACAGCTTGCGCTGTCGTAGCGCTGTCACCGGTAAGCATCACGACCTTGACTCCGTCTTTATGAAGACCTGCAATTGCTTCAGCGGTGGTTTCCTTAATAGGGTCTGCCACGCCAACCAGTCCGGCTGCCTTCCCATCCACCGCGACGAACATCACAGTCTGCCCGTCTGAGCGCATAGTCTCGGCCATTTCAGACAGATCACCCGGATCAATGATAGTATCATCAAGGAGTTTGCGGTTGCCGAGCAATATCTTTCTCCCTTCTACGATACCGGTAACGCCTTTGCCTGTAATTGACTCAAAAGATTCAACTTTTCTCAGTGATACGCTTTTCTCATCTGCTCCCGCTACAATTGCCTCTGCAAGAGGATGCTCGCTTCCGCGTTCGAGACTGGCGGCGAAATAAAGTATTGATTTCTCATCAAAACCTTTGGACGGGACAACACTGACCAGCTTCGGTTTACCAACAGTAAGGGTCCCTGTCTTGTCAACAACAAGGGTGTTTACCTTCTTCATTACCTCAATGGCCTCAGCATTTTTAAAGAGCACGCCTGTCGTTGCTCCCTTTCCGGTAGCGACCATAATGGACATAGGTGTCGCGAGACCCAGAGCGCAGGGACACGCTATAATGAGCACTGCAACCGCATTTATAAGCGCGTAGACAAAGCGTGGTTCAGGTCCTATCCACGCCCATACTATAAAGGTTATGACTGCAATAGCGATGACCGTCTGTACAAAATAGCCTGCAACTATATCTGCCAGTTTCTGTATAGGGGCACGGCTGCGCTGCGCCTCGGCCACCATATTAACTATCTGGGCCAGCAGGGTGTCTGCCCCCACCTTTTCCGCCTTCATCACCAGAGTGCCCGTGCCATTTATCGTGGCGCCGATGACACGTTCCCCTGCCTGTTTTGAAACAGGAATAGGCTCTCCGGAAACCATGGATTCATCAACCGAACTGGACCCGTCAGTAACAACACCGTCCACAGGGACCTTCTCACCCGGACGAACGCGAAGCAGGTCTCCCGGAATTACATGCTCAAGGGGAATATCTTCCTCTTTTCCATCTCTAATACGTCTGGCCGTCTTTGGCGCGAGGCCGAGAAGGGCCTTGATTGCCGCCCCTGTTCTGCTTCTGGCCTTCAATTCAAGCACCTGTCCAAGGAGAACGAGCGTTACAATGACAGCGGCCGCTTCAAAATAAACTCCTACCTCGCCGCTCTCACCCCGGAAAGACACAGGGAATATACCGGGAAACAGCGCTGCTATCAAACTATATACATATGCAACACTGACGCCCAGTCCGATCAGGGTAAACATATTGGGATTGCGGGTAATTATCGACTGCCATCCGCGCACGAAAAAGGGCCATCCTCCCCATAGGACAACAGGTGTGGCAAGGATAAGCTCCAGCCACTTGAGTACCTCTCCGGAGGCTATGCGTTCCATCGATATCCCCGGTATGACTCCGCCCATGGCTATAACAACAAGGGGGACGGTTAACAACACACTTACCCGGAAACGCCGTGTCATGTCAATCAGTTCAGGATTTTCTTCTTCCTCGGAAACAGCATTCCGGGGTTCAAGTGCCATTCCGCATTTGGGACAGTTGCCAGGCTCATCACGGACTATCTCCGGATGCATCGGGCATGTCCATTCGGTCTTTGCCGGAGTGGCGGAAGGTGCAACAGGCTCAAGCGCCATTCCGCATTTGGGGCACGATCCATGACCTTCCTGCCTTACTTCCGGGTGCATCGGACAGGTAAACCCCGTTAGAAAGGACGGGGACTCAGCTCCGCCATTTATTGCGGGGCCTTCTAACGGGGTAAAGATTTCACTTTTTCCGGCTCTTTCTTTTTCTGTCCCGGGAGCTTTATCACTAATGAAAGCATCCGGGTTTTTATCGAATTTGATTTTGCATGCATCCGAGCAGAAATGGTACTTAACGCTTTGATAGATAGACACGCCTGCAGCATCTTTTTCTTCTATAGTCATATTGCAAACCAGGTCTTTCACTTTCATATCTACACCTCCCGTTTACCCCGTTAGAAAACCCCGCTGCCTGCTATCAGGCAGGCCTTCCCGTTAAAAGGGCTGAATTATTCTAACGGGGTTTACTTTTTCATTTCAGACGGCCTTTTTTTGCATCCGCACCATTTCATCCTGCTTACGCGGCAACTCTATAATCACCTCCGTACCTCTACCCGGTTGACTTTTTATATAAATCCTCCCCTGATGCCCTTCAATAATTTTTTTTGCGATAGCCATTCCAAGCCCGGTTCCATATCTTTTGCCGGATCATTTCTTCTTCAACCTCATCATTATTTCCGGTTATTGAATTTTTTTGTTTACGTTTAAGCATGTATTGTCTCGCTGACATTGCAGCCTTCGCGTCTTCCCCCTGGACAAAAGAAAGGTCCTGGATATTGCCATAGAAAACGCCCTTTCTCTGAAACTCTTCTTCACCCGGCACATTTAACTTCCGTCTTGTCATTCCGCTTGCAACGATAAGCGTCTTCGCGGAATAATCTTTCAGTTCTGATACTGTTACTTTAAATCCATCGTCAGCCGGCTCAATTTTCTCAACGTCACTTATTAAATGATCAACATAATGAGAATGGATTAGCTGATATTGGAACCTCTTCACAAGTTCAGGCCCGGTGATGAAGTCATAACCCATGTAGTTCTCTATCTTGGTACTGTCAACAGCCTGCCCTCCCAGGTCTTTTGTAATAAGAAAAGTGTCCATTTTGAGAATTGCGGCATACACTGCCGCTGTTAATCCGGCAGGGCCGCCGCCTATAATTATGAGGTCATCAGAAGAACGATCACAATTCCGCAGGTGATCCTCGCGCGTGCGATCCGTTTGCCTGCCGGCCACTCTGAAGTCCGGCAGGCAGGATCATCATTGCTCTTCACAGGTGTCTTTACCATGCCTGATACGGCGCCGCTCTGTATTTTTATCATTTTTTCACAAATACAACATTCAGATTATTTTGCCCTTAATTCTTCTTTTCTATCTCCTCGTGAAGCTTTTCAACCTGCTCGATAACCTTGAGCATCCTTTCTCCTAATTCGTGCAGATCGTCCATTATTTTTTTATCAAAACCTCCTTCTTTATAGAGAGTCCTCATTGCCTTACCCTCGAGCATCTCCTTGATCATGGCTTTTCCGTCTTTAACCATGATTGTTCCGTGAACTATGGCATCTTTGTCCAATGTCTTTGCCATTCCCATCTGTCCAAGCATTTGCAAGTTCGCGCCCTCAAGTGCCGAACAAAGCCCGTGATCCATAAATTCCATGATCATGTGCATATCATGCAGTCCTTTTTGTTCTGAGTTATCGGCTTCCGCGCCTGATATGAATAAAAATATAATCGGGATAATGAGAATAACTAACTTTTTCATTTCTTCCTCCTCCGGTCAAAATTTACTGATCTTTAGAATTCTGTTGTATAAACTAAAACACTTATAGCAGACCTTTTTTCTTCTCCTCGAACTCTTCCCTGTTTATCTCTCCTTTTGCATATCTTTCCTTCAATATATCGAGAGCTGTTCCTGCTTTGCCTTGACTTTTTGTGCTGCCGGCAAAAGACCTGATCAAAAAAATAACTACGACTATAACCAGGGCCCAGAAAGCAGCCATAGCGATCCATCCAAAACCTCCCATTCCCCATCCACTTCCCCAGTGCATCATAAAGCCTCCGCATTTCTTTTTTGAATCTTTGTTATTGTTTCAGGTTTTGCTTCCAGGTTACGACGGTCTTCAAAGTATTCAAATTTCTTGTTGCATTGTTATCATAAATACACGTTTTATCCCGGCACCCCCTTATCAGGCTTCTCACCGTGCATGAACATCCTGAGAATTACGAGAGATTAAGGATTTAGTGCTCAGTGGTGGCTGTGTTCATGTCCTTCAGTTTCCCCGGCATACTTGTCAGGTTCTTTGTCAAACGTCTCTTTACAGCCTGCAGCGCAAAAATAATAGGTCTTCCCGTTATATTCGCTTGTGGCTGCTGCTTTGCTTTCATCAACTGTCATTTTGCAAACTGGATCGATTGCCATTCTATCACCTCCTGGTCCGCGTAATTACCCCTCACAGGGCTCCCTGTTCAAGGGTCTTCATAAACTCTAACGGATTTATCTTCCGTAACGCCCGGGTTTATATCTCATTTGTTCTCAGCATTTCCAGCACAGCCCCCTGCAAGAACCGATGATACTAACCATATATCGCAGATCTTTCTCAATGTCAATGTTCCCATTTCAAATATCCGGGTTTTAACGTCATCTCATATTCACATCAATGATACAGATCAGGTCAGGTCAGTTGTATGAACCTTTTCAGACCTTTTTTTCATTAAAAGAATGCCGCTTCCCGCTAATATCATAAGAACACAAAGTACCTGCCCCATGCTCAGAGGGCCTAATATAAATCCCAATTGAACATCAGGCTCGCGGACAAACTCGATAAAAAAACGGACAAGTCCGTAACCAATAAGGTATATAGAGAAGAGATACCCGTTAAAAGTGCTCCTTTTTCTCAGGCTCCACAAAATCGCAAAAAGGAAAAACCCCTCAAAAAAAGCCTCATAAAGCTGGGACGGGTGCCTGAGCCGGCCGGTCGCATCCAGTGGGAAATACATGCCCCAGGCAGCAGTGGTCACTCGGCCGTATAGCTCGCCGTTCAGGAAATTCCCTATTCTGCCGAACATATAGCCAAGAGGTATTGCCGAAATAAGCAGGTCTGTAAAGCGCCAGAAACTTATTTTGTTTTTATTGCAGAAGATCATTGTA
>BDTR01000025.1 GCA_002897775.1 bacterium BMS3Bbin08
GAGGACTTTCCGCCCCGGCGGACCCGCCCGTGGCGGGGAACCTTAATTGTCTGTTGTATCTTGATTCAAAAAAATAAAAAATGGCGTGCCATATACCGCATGGTATATGGTGGGCGAGAGAGGACTTGAACCTCCAAGAGTTTCCTCGCATGGTCCTAAGCCATGTGCGTCTGCCAATTCCGCCACTCGCCCATATTTTTTAAAAACCTAAGTCCAGCGCGTGTACCGCATGGTTCATGCACTCGCCCGTATCTGATAATAAAGGATTATTCGTTGCAGAGTCAAAAGTCCCACGCGTAAATGCGGAAACTTCCGGGAATTGTCTTTCCTTTTTTTCTGCCCTTTCCGGGGAACAAATCTTCCTGTCCAGTTGTCTAAAGGGTAAAACCAACAACTCCTGCTGGAAAGAACTGACTTTCCGGCGGAGTAAAAAAAGGAGGAAGAACATGCGTTACACAATATTGGCAGTGCTTTCGATCGTTTTTATGCTGTCCGCAGTGCCGGCTTATGCCCACAGGGGAAGCGATGTTGACATCAGTATCATCTCAGACAACGGCAAAGAGTTCCTTGCCATACCCTTCAGGGAACACCGAAAGGGCCGCACACACGTGGTAAAAAAGTACCTTGAAGCAGTAAAAGGGGATAATTACAGCATTGTAATAAGAAACAGAACATCTTACAGGATCGGGGTTGTGATAGCGGTTGACGGACGGAATATCATCTCCGGGAAAAAGTCTTATCTCAAGAGCAGTGAGCGGATGTACATCGTGGGGCCGCACGGCCGGACCAGGCTGGAGGGCTGGAGAACCGACCTGGATACTGTACACAGGTTCTATTTCACTGACAAAGGGGATTCGTATTCCATAAGGACGTTCAACGATTCTTCGGCAATGGGGGTTATTACTGTTGCCGCGTTCAGGGAGAAGAAAAGACCGGAGATCCTCAGTGATGGATACACTTTCAAAGAGAGCAAGCGAAGGGCACCTGCCGCGCCATCTGCAGGCGAAAAATCCAGCAAATACGAAGAAGACACCGCGGGTACAGGGTTCGGCAACAGGAGACACTCGTCGGCAGTAAAGGTTGAATTTGAGCCTGAAAGAGACCCGTTCAAAAAATTGCTGGTAAAATACGAGTGGCATGACACACTGTGCGAAAAAGGGATCCTTAAGTGCGTACGCGGCGAAAAGAACAGGCTTTGGGATGATGATGAATACGCGCCTTTTCCCCCCGGCTATTGGGAATACAAAGGCCAATAAACCCCTAACCCTGTTGAGTTCAGTCAGCCAACATTATCAGGCGCGGAACACGGGGGAAAGGCTGATTTGCCGTGGATACTCTAAGCCCTTCCATAAAGCCTTGTCAGCCCGGCAAGCCTCTTGATAAGTGAAGCGGACAGACGTCCGGGCGCGAGCCGCCACTGCCAGTTACCTTTTTTGCTTGCCGGCAGGTTCATTCTTGCCTTTTCTCCAAGGCCGAGGATGTCCTGCATGGGGATGATAACCATATCCGCGACAGACATCATGGCAAGCCTGACAAGGTCCATGTGAACCGTCTTGCCGGAGACCTCGCGTCCCAGATAAGCGGAAAGCCTTTTCCTGCCTGCAGGACCGAGCTCTTTTCTATACCACCCCTTGACGGTATTATTGTCATGTGTTCCGGTATAAACCAGGCAGTTTTTAATATGGTTATGAGGCGCGTATTGATGGTCGGACAGTCTCTCGCCAAAAGCAAATAGAAGAACTTTCATGCCGGGAAACCCGAACCTTTTCATGATCTCCCTTACATACGGGGTAATGTCACCAAGGTCCTCGGCAATAAGCGGGAGATGGCTGAAATGTTTTAACAACGTATTAAAAAAGTCCTCTGCGGGAGCACTGACCCACCTGCCGTTTCTTGCGGACCTTTCGCCTGCCCGGACCTCCCAGTACCCGACAAATCCCCTGAAATGGTCAAGTCTGAACATGTCAAAAAGTTTCATGTTATGCTCCAGGCGTTTTATCCACCAGAAAAAACGTGTCTTTTTCAATCTGTCCCACCTGTAAACCGGATGGCCCCAGAGCTGGCCCGTGGAACTGAAATAATCAGGCGGCACCCCAGCCACTGTCAATGGTCTTTTTCTTTTATCCAGATTAAATATTCCGGGGTTTGACCACACATCTGCGCTGTCATAATTGACATACATAGCCATATCACCTATCAAATGAATATTTTTCTTCTCACAATAGCTCTTTAGAGAAAACCACTGTCTGAAGAAAATATACTGGAGGAATTTTGCCATTAATATCTCTTCTTTAAGTTTTTCCCGCCACTGATTTACTGCGCCCTTTTTTCTGTCCCTAATATCCGCCGGCCAATGACCCCAGTCAGCACTGAACCTGCCTTTTAAGGAAATAAACAGCGAGTAATCATCAAGCCAGCAAGAGTTTTCCCTGCAAAACCTCTGAAATTCGTGGTCGTGCTCAAGGCCTGTCCTGTTCTTTTTAAAGGCCTCATTGAAAATACTGTTCTTAAATACGGTAACCGTTCTGTAATTGACACGGCCGGCTGGAAACGCTGGAACGCGCTTAATGTCATGTTTGGAGAGGATGCCGTCCTTCACCATCATGTCAGGACTTATCATAAGAGGATTGCCGGCATAGGCTGAGTAACTGCTATAGGGAGAGTTGCCGAAAACCTGGCACGTCACGTTCAGGGGAAGTATCTGCCAGAAACGCTGATGTGTCTCTGAAAGGAAATCTGCAAAACCGTAAGCGCCCGGCCCAAGGTCCCCTATGCCGTACGCTGACGGAAGGGATGTTATATGAAGGAGTATTCCGCTTCCCCTTGTCTCCATTTCACCTCTTCATTGTTAAATGTTAATTGATAATTTTTATTTACGTCCTTGATTCCTCTATTCCCTCTGCGAATAGCAGGACTAAATCTTTACGTTCATGCATTCACCCAGCCTGGGTATAATTTCCGTCCCTTTTTCAGCTTCCCTGTCTCCCTTTGCCGCCCTGGTTTTCATCGTCCTGAAAAGATCTCTTCCGACCGAGAAGAAAACGTTCTGGGCTTTCCAGATATCAGGATACAGGGAAAGAGGTTTTAATGTGTCCATCACCCTGCAGATCGTTTCAAAAGGCTGTAAGTCCACTGCATTCTCATTAAGACCTTCCATAATGGAGTTGATCCATTTACCCACGACAAATTCAACCGTTGTTGTATCGACCCTGACAGACCACCTTTCCGCCTCATCTATCAGCTTAATCAGTCTTTCAAGGTCCGTACCATTCTCAAAGACTCTTTTCAGGTCAGTATTAAGCACATATTCAACTGCCGAGGCGAAAGGCCTTGGAAGCCTCAGCCCCAGGCTGTGAAAGTAATTCATTATAGTGTAGTTGTTCTCATATGTCTGGCGGTAAGAGGTTTCAATGTCCTCATAGGTCAACTGGAGTATCTGATTCAGGATCTTTATCTGCTCGTCCTTGAACAAATGCCACAGGGAATATATATTACCGTCAAAGTGCTTGTCCATCAGCCTTATTACTTCCGGGATATCGCCTTTTTCAAATGCCTCCTTTACCTCGCTCTCCATGATCGAAAAATCCCCGTCAGTTGTAAATTCCCTGACCCCGGCATTTATATTGTGGTCGCCAAGATGCAGTACCGCGAACATGATGGTCTTTTTATCCCATGTTATGTCCGAGGCAATATCTGATTTGCCTGTAGCAAGTTTCAGTTTCCCGGCCTCTATTTTATTGTAAACCCTGCTCTTTTCAGTGTAGCAGCATATTTTTATGTCTTCAGCGTACTCTTCAAAGATCGAGGATATGCAGTAATGGGCTCCTACCCTGATAAGGCCACCTGCCCGTTTTACAAACATCTCATAGGGGATCGCCGCGTTCTCAAAAATATTACTGGGTGCTTTCTGAAGGTATTGCAGATATTCTGACTCAAGAGACAGCCCCGTCAGCTCTTCCGCATATTGAATTGCCTTTGACGCATACCTCATCACCTGAACCGCCTCAGTACCTGATACTTCATCAAAGAACCAGCCGCAGCTCGTATACATCAGCATGGCGTTTCTCTGCATTTCAAGAAGCCTCAGGACCCTTACCTTTTCCTCTTGTGAGAGGGCCTTGTCAGAGCGTCTTTTAAAAAAGGTCTGCACATTATTACGCGACCTGTCCAGTACAACTCCGATATAATCATTTCTTAATTCCCATGGGTCATTAAAATGTTTCAAGACCCTGTCATCCTCAAATATATGGATAAGCTGATTCCTCAACCAGTCCATGGCGTTCCTCAGCGGTCCTCTCCATGCCTGGTTCCAGCCCTGATGCATACCGGTGTTACACCCGCAGTTATCCCTCCACCTTTCAACACCGTGTACACAACTCCACGACGAATTCTCAAAAATCTCAACTATGTGGTCCGGGGGGTGCTTTTCAAGATACTCGCCGTAATTCGTTATTTTTGCCAGGTTGTTCGATTCTATGTGATGCAGGCAATACGACAATGCCATATCGCCGAACCTGTGATGGTGGCCAAAGGTCTCTCCATCAGTCGCGATATTAACGATCTGGGGCCAGTCCCTGTGTTCATTAAACGCGGAAATTAATTTATTGGCAAAGGCCTCTCCACTTTTCAGTAATTCACTGAACGCGATCGCCTGCGATACAGGGCCGTCATAGAAAAAAAAGCTTATTGTCCTTCCTGACGGAAGGGAACACTGATAAGCCATTGTCGGATCTACTTTCTCTCCGCTGACGTCCCGCCAGTTCCCTTCTTCTTCTATCCTGCATATTCTTTTTGCCTGCCTGGGCGAAAGAACGGTAAACTTGATCCCATGGTCCACAAGTGTCTCAAGGGTCTCTATGTCGACAGCGGTTTCCGGAAGCCACATTCCCTCAGGCAATCTGTTGAACCTCTTTTCAAAGTCCTTTATCCCCCATATTGTCTGTGTGTACTTGTCCCTTTTATTAGCCAGGGGCATTATCATATGGTTATACGCCTGTGCCATTGCGGACCCATGGCCTGAGAATCTCTTCATGCTTAGTCTGTCCGCTTCAAGAATCGCCTCGTAGATGTCGGGTTTGTGTCTATCAAGCCATGATAAAAGGGTAGGACCGAAATCAAAACTTATCTTCGAATAGATATTTGTTATATCAACGATTCTTCCTTCTTTGTTAAGGATGCGGGAAGCCGCGTTCGGGGCGTAACACTCTGCGGTTATTTTTTCATTCCAGTCATGATAGGGATATGCCTCTTCCTGAAGTTCGATCTCTTCAAGCCAGGGGTTTTCCCTTGGCGGCTGATAAAAATGTCCATGAACGCAAATATATCTATCCATAGTTTTGCAAATATTCGTTTAACCCGTTAATTGCAGCATAAAACTGTTATGGTTATCTTGATCCACAAGAATTTAAATCCGGGACCGAACTTCGGACCAACTAAACATACGCGATGCTTCAGCTTTTAAAAAACAAAACGCTTAACGGGGGCAAAGTCAGAGATATTGAGTGGTCCCTTCCCTGCACAGGCATCGCGACCGCTTCAGCGCCTCCGGAATTCCCGAGGTTGCTTCCTCCATAAGCCTCCGCGTCACTGTTCAGGAGTTCTTTCCAGAAACCCGCATGAGGCACCCCTACCATGTAGCCGTGTCTCGGGACAGGAGTCAGATTGCATACAACCAGAATTGTTTCTCCGGAGTGCTTACTCTTTCTGATAAAACTTATGATACTTTGCTCCCAGTCATGAGAATCGATCCACTCAAAACCATCCGCCGAGAAATCCAGTTCATGCAGGGCCGGCTCTGTCCTGTAAAGATAATTCAGGTCTTTCAGCCATTTTCGCAGTCCGATGTGTATCGGATACTGGAGACCGTGCCATTCCAGGCTTTCATCATGGTTCCACTCCTTCCACTGGCCAAACTCCCCTCCCATAAAAAGCAGTTTTTTGCCGGGATGACCGTACATACATCCAAACAGCGCTCTGAGGTTCGCGTACCTTTGCCATTCGTCTCCGGGCATTTTTCCAACAAGCGACCCTTTCCCATGTACAACCTCGTCATGGGAAAGTGGAAGGAGAAAGTTTTCCGTGAACGCGTACCATATACTGAATGTAAGCTGGTTGTGGTGGTATTTCCGATGGACCGGGTCCTCCGAGAAGTATTTCAGTGTATCGTGCATCCATCCCATGTTCCACTTCATGCCGAAACCCAGGCCTCCGACATGGACGGGCCTTGAAACCATAGGCCACGTAGTGGATTCTTCAGCAATGGTCTGAACATCAGGATACGCGCTGTAAACAGCTTCGTTCAGTTTCTTTAGCAAAGAAATAGCATCCAGGTCCTCGTTCCCGCCGTATATATTTGGTATCCATTCCCCTTCTTTCCTGGCATAGTCAAGATACAGCATTGATGCCACGGCATCCACCCTGATGCCGTCGATATGGTATTTATCCAGCCAGTAAAGGGCATTGCTTATAAGAAAATTTCTGACCTCGTTCCTGCTGTAGTTAAAAATATAACTGCTCCATTCAGGATGAAAACCCTTTTTCGGGTCAGCGTGCTCGTAAAGATAAGAACCGTCAAAAAAGGAAAGGCCGTGTTGGTCAGACGGAAAATGCGACGGCACCCAGTCAAGTATCACGCCTATTCCGTTTTTGTGAAGATGGTCAATAAGATACATAAAATCCTGGGGTGTGCCGTACCTGCTGGACGGCGCGAAATACCCTGTGATCTGGTATCCCCATGAGCCATAGAACGGGTGCTCCATAACAGGCAGCAGTTCAACATGCGTAAAGCCCATATCCTTTACATAATCCGCGAGATGATGAGCCATTTCCCTGTAGTTAAGGCGCCTGTCCCCTTCTTCAGGGACCCGTCTCCATGAGCCGAGATGAACCTCGTATATTGAATACGGGGCATCTAGTGAATTAACTTTATACCTGTTCGCCATCCATTCATCGTCCTGCCACTGATAACCGAGTTCCCACACCACGGAAGCTGTTTTTGGAGACTGCTCCCAGTAATAAGCGAACGGGTCTCCCTTGTCAACCCTGTAGCTGTTATATCTGGAGACTATGTGATACTTGTAAATATCCCCTTTTTGAATTCCCGGGATAAAGCCTTCCCATATGCCGGAGCCGTCCCACCTGACACTAAGGGGATGTGATCCGCGGTTCCAGCCGTTAAAATCCCCGATCAAAAAAACCTTTTCCGCGTTCGGCGCCCACAAGGCAAAATAGGTCCCTTTTACGCCTCCGACCGTCATCAGGTGAGAGCCAAGTTTATTGTATAGCCTGAAATGGCTCCCTTCCCTGAAAAGGTAGATGTCGTGCTCAGTAAAAAGACTTGCACTTTGTCCTGTCATAACTGCCTTGTCTTCTATCATATTTTCATAAAACTCTGAAACTAAAAGATTATCAGTCTGATAAAGAAACAGATTATATTATATCTTAAATCCATAATTAAATACCCCTGGACCCATCAGTTACGGGCGGCAGATGTTTCCTCCCGCGAGAAGACTTGATCGGAATTTCCCTCTCAGGGCCGATCCCCGTGAGAAAGTTCGATACTTTCTTTCTCACGGGGTAAAATAGTACAATGAATAGCTCTCAACGGGAGCGGATCTTATTAAGAAGTTAACTCCTTACATTGGTATTTACGAAGTGAATACAAAAATGTCACGACTACGACTATGAACTATCAACCCCGCAGTTTCAGGTTCGCCCTTTCAAGAAGAACCTTGCGGGGAGCTATGAACTTTATCTGGAGAGAAATTGGCACTTCATAAATTAACCATCAGTGAAGCGAGCGCGGCAATCGAAAAAGGCGAAATAAGCCCTGTTGAGCTCGCTAACGCGTTATTCGACCGGATAGACGCTGTTGAAAAGAAAATAGGCGCTTATGTGACCATTACCATGGAGCATGCGATCGGTCAGGCAAAAGAGGCCGGAAACCGGGTCAGGAACGGCGAAAAAGGAAAGCTCCTGGGCATCCCGATGGCAATAAAGGACAACATGTGCACCGAAGGCATTAAGACCACCTGTTCGTCGAACATACTCGGGAACTTCATCCCTCCGTATGAGAGCACAGTGACGCAGGAATTAAAAGAGCGCGGTTACGTCCTTACAGGGAAGACCAACCTGGATGAGTTTGCAATGGGTTCGTCCACGGAAAACTCAGCCTTTGGATATACAAAAAACCCGTGGGATACAGCACGGGTACCGGGCGGCTCAAGCGGCGGTTCAGCCGCTGCCGTCGCAGCTGATGAATGCATTGCGGCTATCGGGTCTGATACAGGCGGCTCAATAAGACAGCCTGCATCGTTTTGCGGGGTCGTGGGGATGAAACCAACATACGGAAGGGTCTCGCGTTACGGCCTTGTCGCCTTTGCCTCATCCCTTGACCAGATAGGGCCTATTACAAAAACCGTGGAAGACTCGGCGATCCTCATGAACATCATTTCAGGAAACGACCCGTACGACTCCACTTCGGCCCCTGCAGCAATTCCTGATTTCACCTCAGTGCTGGGGAAGGAGATAAAAGGGCTCAAGATAGGAATTCCAAAAGAATATTTTATTGAGGGTATTGACGCGGAGGTGGGAGAACATGTTAAAAACGCTGTAAAACAGCTGGAATCACTCGGTGCGGTCCCGGTTGACATATCACTTCCTCATACAGGTTATGCTGTTGCAACCTATTATATTCTGGCTACCTCAGAGGCTTCATCCAACCTTGCCAGGTATGACGGGGTCAAGTACGGTTTCAGGGCTGAGGGTAAAGACCTGCTGGACACTTATATGAAAACAAGGGCAAAGGGATTTGGCGACGAGGTAAAGAGAAGAATAATATTAGGCACATATGCCCTGTCCTCCGGATATTATGACGCATATTACAAAAAGGCCCAGCAGGTAAGGACATTGATAAAGCAGGACTTTGAAAAAGCCTTTGAAACCGTCGATGTCATTGTCACTCCGACCGCTCCTACGCCTGCCTTCAGGGCCGGGGAAAAAACAGCCGACCCCCTGCAGATGTATTTATCCGACATCCTGACGATATCCGTAAACCTGGCCGGCATGCCGGCCATATCAATACCATGCGGTTTCACTTCCGGCAGTCTGCCCGTCGGACTTCAGATAGTCGGGAAACATTTCGATGAAGAGGCCGTATTTAAGACCGCGTATGCCTATGAGCAGTCCACTGACTGGCACAAAAGAAAACCAAAGCTATAAATTAATAATGACGCCGTTATCAGGAGCGACAGCGATAGACTGTCACTCCCATTCTCAGTTCCACATATTGTCTACCTTGCTGCATACCGATATGCAGGGAAAAGGAAATTAACTAATGCAATACGAAACCGTGATCGGCCTTGAGGTCCATGCCCAGCTACTGACAGGGACAAAAATGTTCTGCGGCTGCTCCACCAGGTTCGGTTCAGGGCCCAATACTCAGACCTGTCCCATATGTATTGGAATGCCCGGCGTCCTGCCGGTAATGAACAAAAAAGCCGTTGAATACGTGATAAGAACAGGCATTGCCGTGGACTGCAGGATCTCTTCATACAGCAGGTTCGCCAGAAAGAACTATTTTTACCCTGACCTTCCCAAAGGCTATCAAATAAGCCAGTACGAGCTTCCCTTATGCGAGGGAGGCTTTGTTGAGATCCCGGACAGCGGAAGCACAAAAAAAATAGGGCTTACAAGGATCCACCTGGAGGAAGACGCCGGCAAGAACATACACGGCGGCGCTAACCTGAGCTTTGTCGATCTGAACCGTACAGGTGTTCCGCTTATGGAGATCGTTAGCGAGCCTGATATCCGGACCCCTAAACAGGCCATGGAGTTCATGAAAAAAATAAGGACCATCCTCCGTTATATCAATGTCTGCGACGGCAATATGGAACAGGGATCACTGAGGTGCGACGCAAATGTGTCTGTCAGACCTGTTGGACAGCGGGAATTCGGCACAAAAACTGAAATGAAGAACATGAACTCCTTCAAGTTCGTTGAAAAAGCCCTTGATTATGAGATCAAACGTCAGATAAAGATGCTTGCGGACGGCGGGAAGATCGTGCAGGAGACAAGGCTCTGGAACGCTGAAAGAGGGATCACTGAATCAATGCGTTCAAAAGAAGAGGCCCATGACTACAGATATTTTCCCGAGCCCGACCTTGCCCCTGTAGAAGTTGAAGCCTCATGGATAGAGAAAATAAAAGCTGATATAAATGAACTCCAGGACGTTAAAAAAGCGCGCTTCATCAGTCAGTTCGGCCTGCCTGAACACGACGCCGAACTGCTTACATCTGAAAGGTCTGTAGCAGAATGGTTTGAACAGGCGGTCAGCCTGGGCGGGAATCCTAAAAACGTCAGCAACTGGATGATGGGTGATTTAATGAGACTGTTAAATGAAGAAAACATCCCCATACAGAATTGCCCTCTAAAACCGGCCCATCTGGTAGATCTATTGAAGCTAATAGAGGACGGAACCATTAACAGAAATCAGGCAAAATCAGTTTTTGTGGAAATATATAAGCGAGGCAAAGTGATACAAGCCGCTAAAGGTAAAATGAATCTTCCCGCCCTGAAGATAGAAGTTTATTCAGAAGTAAAAGTTATAGATATAGTTAAGGAAAAGGGCCTTGCACAGATAAGCGATGAATCAGAAATCGAGGCGGCCATAAATGATATACTTGAGAAGAACCCCGGTGAAGTGGAAAGGTTTAAGGCCGGGGAAGCAAAACTGATGGGCTTTTTTGTGGGACAGGCCATGAAGGCGACCAAAGGCAAGGCAAACCCGAAGATCGTAAATGAACTGTTAAGAAAGAAACTTGGCTGAGATGGCAAAGATCCTTGTTGTAGAAGACAAAGACTCAATGGCGCAGATGCTGAAGCAGACCCTTGAACTTGACGGTTTTGAGGTTGTAATTGCCAGGGACGGGGCGGAAGGGATAAAAAGGGTCAGGGACACCAAGGTCGATGTAGTACTTACCGACCTAAAGCTGCCGAAAAAAAACGGGCTTGAGGTGCTTAAGGCGTCAAAGGAAGAAAACCCGCTGAACCAGGTGATCGTCATGACCGCGTTCGGATCGATCGAGACGGCGGTTAATGCCATGAAACTGGGCGCCTATGATTTTATTACAAAGCCGCTGGATACAGACCACCTGCTAATGCTTATTAAAAGGTCTCTTGAGAACCAGCGGCTGATAACAGAGAATATGCTGCTCAGGAACGAGCTTTCGCAGCATCTGGGCATGCCCAGAATAATCGGGAAAAGCCGCCTGATGCTTGAGGTCGGCGAAAACATCCAGAAAGTAGCTGTCACAAAGACAACGGTTCTTCTTCTCGGGGAATCAGGCACGGGCAAAGAGCTGTTCGCAAGGGCGATACATTTTCTGAGTCCGCGTAAAGATCATCCCTTCGTAGCCATAAACTGCGCCGCCATACCCAGGGAACTCCTTGAGCCAGAACTGTTCGGTTATGAAAAGGGCGCTTTTACCGGGGCCGAAGAGAAAAAACTCGGGAAGTTTGAACTTGCTGACAGGGGGACCATATTCCTTGATGAAGTCGGCGAGATGGATATGTCCCTGCAGTCAAAATTATTAAGAAGCCTTCAGGAAGGTGAAATAGAAAGGGTCGGGGGCACGGGCACTATCAAGGTAGATATCCGGATAATTGCTGCCAGCAACAAAGACCTTAAAGCCGGCGTAGCCGACAGGTCCTTCCGTGAAGACCTTTATTACAGGCTGAGCGTTTTCCCTGTCATTATCCCCCCCCTTAGGGAAAGAAAGCCGGACATCCCTGCACTTGCCGAGCATTTCATAGCCAAATGCGCGGCAGAAATGAAAATAGGGCAGAAGAAAATATCGCCCGGCGCGATGGATATCTTAAGGTCTTATTTGTGGAAAGGTAATGTCAGGGAACTTGAAAATGTTCTGGAAAGGGCGCTTATTCTGTGTGAAGGAGATACTATTACACCGGAGTACCTCAGGTTAAGCCCTCTGGACACGGGACAGGCAGCAGAGCAGGATATCCCTATGGACGGCACCCTTGATGATACCGCAAAGGCCGCGCTCAGGAAGGCTGAATCAAGGAGAATAAAAAAGGCCCTTGACACCACCGCGGGCAACAAAAGCAGGGCCGCGGAACTGCTCAAAGTCAGCTATAAAACCATCCTCACCAAGATCAAGGAATACAACATATAAATTTTAAATCCCTGCCTGCCGGTTTACCCGCCTTGTAGTGTGGCGGGCAGGCAGGCGAATATCGAAACACTAAATACATCCTCCGTAGTCCCGAAACATCGGGACGGAGGACGGGCAATATCAAATTACCAAAATACAAATTCATAAACAAGACATGATCGCGCAGATCCTTATATACTCAAGAAATTCTGGTATTTTTTTAGGAATTTCATGAGAGCTCTTATTACAGGAGCATCCGGTTTTATCGGGAGCCACCTTACAGAAAAACTCCTCAGAAAAGGCTTTGAGACAGACTGTCTTACGAGAAACACGGCCAACCCGGGCTGGCTTAAAGATCTCGACGTAAATCTTATCCAGGGAGACTGCTCTGACGAAAATTTCCTTTTTAACCATGTGAGAAACTATGATTATATTTTCCATTTGTCCGGCCTGACGAAGACCAGCTCTCCTGATGATTTTTATTCAGTAAATTTCAACGGAGCTGAAAATATTATAAACGCGGTCGTCAGGAAAAACCCTAATATAAAGAGATTTGTTTATTTAAGCAGTCTGTCGGCTTTCGGCCCGAGGGTTAACAACAAAATGCCGACAGAGGACCAGGAACCGCTGCCTGTTTCGCACTATGGAAAGAGCAAATTGAAAGGTGAAGGTGCTGTCCTCAGGCACAGTGATATAATACCCGTATCAATACTCAGGCCTTCTGCTGTATACGGGCCAAGGGACAGGGAGATATTCCTGCTTTTCAAGTGCGTAAAAAAGGGGCTGTTCCCGTATTGGGGGAAAGGCAGCACGTCCATGATCTATGTGGATGACCTTATAACCGCGATCGTAGCTGCCGCGGAGAGCGATAATGCCGTTGGCAGGACCTATTTTATTTCTGACGGCGCTGTATATACTAACGAAAATATTGTAAAGGAAATGGCGTCTGTTCTTGGTGTCATGCCGTTAAAAATAAAGGTCCCAAGGTCTTTTTTGCCGGCAATTGGATTTTTTGGAGAAAAAATTAGTAAAATTGTGGGAACAAACACCATGATCAACAGAGACAAAATAAAAGAACTCATGTATACTGACTGGATATGTGACATAACCAGAGCAAGGAACGAGCTTTCATTCGAGCCAAAAGTAGGCATAAAAGAAGGGATAAAATGGACCGCAGACTGGTACAAAATTCACAAATGGCTGTAAAAAAACGAGCGGATATCTTTGAGAAGTGTTACAGGTACACCACTGTAAAGAACATGATAGCTGCGGATATCTATCCTTATTTCCGGACAATAGAAAGCGCCCAAGACCCCGAGGTAGTTGTCGACGGCAAAAAAATGATAATGATAGGCTCCAACAATTACCTGGGGCTTACGAGCCATCCAAGTGTAAAAGAAGCGGCGATCGACGCACTGAAAAAATACGGATCCGGCTGCGCCGGATCAAGGTTCCTGAACGGCACACTGGATATTCATGTTGATCTGGAAGCAAAACTGGCGCGTTTTATGAGAAAACAGGCGGCGCTTATCTTTTCCACCGGCTATCAGACCAACCTGGGTGTCATATCGGCAATTGCTGGCAGGGATGACGTGCTTCTTATCGATAAAATGGACCATGCCAGCATAATCGACGGGTGCAGACTTTCTTTCGGCGAAGCCAAGAAATTCAGGCATAACGACATGGAAGACCTTGAAAGGCTCCTTCAGCAATACAGCAACAAAGGCAAGTTAATAGTGGTTGACGGGGTTTTCAGCATGGAGGGTGATATCGTCAACCTGCCGGAGGTCGTAAAACTCGCGAAAAAATACGACGCCAGGGTAATGGTGGATGATGCACATGGCATAGGCGTACTTGGCAATACCGGACGCGGCACAGCCGAACATTTCGGCCTTGAGGACGAGGTCGACCTCATTATGGGCACATATTCCAAATCTCTGGCGTCTATCGGAGGTTTCATCGCGGCTTCTGAAGAAGTGATCCATTATATAAAGCATATTGCAAGATCCCTGATGTTCAGTGCCAGCCCCCCTCCGGCGTCTGTTGCTTCTGTCAGCGCGGCGATCGACATTATTGAAAAAGAACCGGAGCGCAGGGAACGCCTGTGGCACAATACGAATAAAATGCTGGACGGGTTCAAAGGCCTCGGGTTTGATACAGGTTCGTGCCAGTCCCCTATAATACCTGTGATCGTTGGCGATGACAAAAAAGCCTTCACAATGGCAAGAATGCTTCATGAAAGAGGCATCTTCGCGAATGTCGCGGTAAGCCCCGCAGTCCCCAGCGGCAAGGCATTAATACGCACAAGCTACATGGCCACGCATACGGATGAACAGCTTGACAAAGTGCTCAAGGCCTTTGAGGAGATCGGAAAAACCCTGGGGATCATTTAACAAAAATTGTTGATTGCAAATTGCAAATTTTAAAATTTAGCTTCAAAACTACAAACAAAAAATCAGGATGATCTCAGAGTACATCTAATTTAAGCAAGCGCGGAAGTTGCTTTCAGACTAATCAAGGACAAACTGAATTGATCGAAGTAGTTCCTGTTACCGACAAAAGAACCTTCAATGAATTCCTGCAGTTACCTTTCAAATTGTATTCTAAGGACTCTCTGTGGGTGCCGCCTCTTCTTAAGGATATAAAAGATCAGTTCGCCCCTGAAAACCCATTTTTCAAACACGCGCAAATAGCGTCATTCATCGCAAAGTCCGGCGGAAAAACAGTCGGCAGAATAACGGCCATACATAATGAGGCTCACATCGATTTCTCGCGCGAAAAAGCCGGTTTTTTCGGTTTTTTTGATTGTGTAGATGAAATATCCGCGGCATTGCCGCTTATTGAAAAGGCAAGGCAGTGGCTTAAACAAAAGGGCATGGTCGTGCTTAGGGGGCCTATGAATTTCTCTTCAAATGAAGAGTGGGGTTCTCTCATAGAAGGTTTTGACGAATCTCCCATGATCATGATGCCGTATAATTTCCCATACTATAAGGACTTATTCGAAAACTGCGGACTCACCAAGGCAAAGGACCTGTTTGCCTACATAATAGATATCCCTGACAAACTCCCTGAAAAAACCTACAGGGTCGCTTCCATCGCTGAAAAGCACGGGGTAAAAGTAAGGCCTTTGAACATCAAGGCGTTTGATGAAGAGATGGCGACATTTAAAAGCATTTATAATTCCGCGTGGGGGAAAAACTGGGGTTTTATCCCCATGACTGACGAAGAGATCGATCATATGGCTGAGAAACTGAAACCGATAATAATACCTGATCTCACGCTGATAGCTGAATGCGACGGAGAGGCGGCCGGCTTTATGATGCTCCTGCCTGACTTTAACTTCGCCCTTAAGAAGCTAAACGGACGATTGTTCCCGTTCGGCATATTCAAAGCGCTATGGTATTCCAGACGAATAAAGGACCTTCGCATTCTGCTGCTCGGGGTAAAGGAAAAATACAGAAGACGCGGGGTTGATGCTTTTATGTTCATAGAAGGCCTGAAAACCATCAAAAAACTCGGATACAAAAGAGCCGAATTTTCCTGGATCCTGGAAGACAACTATCCTGTCCAGAAAATAATCGGGATGGCAGGCGGAAGACTGTATAAAAAATACAGAATATATGAGATTGAAATTTGAAACGCAGATGATCAGAGATAAAAATATACAGATGACCGCAGACAATGGGCAAGGAAAAGAGTTGAAAGCGGTTTTCTCTCGCTACTCGCTACTTGCTACTCGCTACTTGCATAGGGGATCCTATGCCTAGAATAATTGCCGACCTCCACGTGCATTCAGGTTACAGCAGGGCAACGAGTAAGGATATGAACGTTGCGGTTATGGCCAGATGGGCAAAGAAAAAAGGCATAGATCTTCTGGGGACAGGGGACTTCACCCACCCTCTTCATCTCGCGGACCTGAAATCATCGCTTAAACCCGCTGGAAACGGCCTCTACACGACCCCTTCCGAACCATCGGTCTTCTTTATGCTTACGGCTGAAGTAAGCAGTATCTACTCGTATAAAGGCAGGGTCAGGAGAATTCATAATATAATAATGGCGCCGGGCATAGATGTCGCGGAAAAGATCAACCGCGCATTGCAGAAACGCGGCGTCAATTTATCCTCGGACGGAAGGCCTATCATGGGAATACCGGCAAAAGACCTGCTGAAAATGGTGCTGGATATATCCGGGGACTGTCTTTTTGTGCCTGCCCACGCGTGGACCCCCTGGTTCTCGATCTTTGGAAGCAAATCCGGATTTAACTCGATAGAAGAATGTTTCGAGGAGTATTCAAAACATATATATGCCATTGAGACAGGCCTTTCTTCAGACCCTGAGATGAACTGGAGACTCCCGGCCCTCGATAATATCACTTTACTGTCCAACTCAGACGCCCACTCGCCCGGCAAACTGGGAAGGGAAGCAAATGTGTTTGATTGCGGGATGGATTATTATGAGATCATGGATACGATCAGGAAAAAAGATAAAAAACGGTTTTTATATACTGTGGAATTTTTCCCTGAAGAGGGCAAATACCATTATGACGGCCACAGGCTCTGCGACGTGCTCTTTTCCCCTTCGCAGACAAAGGAACACGCGTGCATCTGTCCGGTCTGCAAAAAACCTCTCACCGTAGGGGTTATGAACCGGGTTGATGAGCTCGCCGACAGACCTGTCGGATTTGTTCCTGAGAACGCGGTCCCCTCCAGGCACCTGGCGCCTTTAATTGAAATTATTGCCGGGACATTAAACGCGGGGGTCAACACTGTAAAGGTCAAAAGAGAATACGAAAGGATGATCTCGGCCAATACGGAGTTTGATATCCTTCTGGATATCAGTGACGCCGGACTATACGAGCTTGCCTCTGAAAATATCGCGGACGGCATTTTAAAGATGCGAAAGGGCGAAATAGATATTATCCCGGGCTATGACGGAGTGTTCGGCAGGATCTCAATACTCTCCGGGAAACCCGCGGCAGGCGACAGAGAAAAAACAACGGCTGCCGGTCAAAAACAGGGCAGCCTGTTTTAAAAAATACGCTCGGAATACCGATAAAACGGGCTTATCATTTTTTCTTTATTTCTTGGCGATTTATTTGTATACTTTCAGTGTCAGAGCAATGTCCATTTAGTGCCTGACAATGACCGGCAGGTGGATTTTGCCGTAAAAAAATTTCATTAACGGAGATAAAAAAAGTGGGGACAAGTCTTTTCAAGAAAATATTTTCGGCGATAAAAAGCGACAAGCTGGAGGACGTAGAGGCCAATATCGACGAACTGCTAAAAAATGATCCCGGCAATCCAAACCATCATGTTAAAAAGGGAGATATCTGCCAGAGGCTCGGCAAGAATAAAAAAGCGATCGGCGCTTATCACAAGGCCGCCTACATCTTCAGGGAACAGGGGTTTCTCAAAAAATCGCTTGCCATATACAAGATCATTCTCAGGCTTGATCCCGGCAATGTCATGGCAATGGACAATGCCGAACAGGCCATCCGTGAGGTCGAGTCCATTGAGGAGGAGTTTGTCCAGCCTGTTTACGTGGAAGAAACTCAAGAGGCGCCGGGTATGGCGCGGAACCCTTTTTTCAGGCCGTTCAACAGTGACGAGATCGAGCAGATACTTAACAGGGCGGAACTCAGGAACTATTCTGATACCGCGGTTATCATCAGGGAGGACGCTTCCGGGGATTCCATCTTCGCGGTAAAAGATGGAACAGCGACGGTCGTAACGTCCCTTCTTGGCAGGGATATCGAGCTCGCGACGCTCAGGACCGGGGATATTTTTGGAGAGGTCGCGTTCCTGACAGGCAGGGCCAGAACCGCTTCGGTCATTGCAAAGGGAGACCTTACGGTACACGAACTCAAAAGACCTCTTCTGGAGGAGATGCTGGAAAGAAAGCCCGAGATCATGGAATATCTTAATGAAATATATAACCTGAGATCAAAAGGCAGGGAAGACAAGATAAAAAATGTATGAATTCATTCATAAGGTCCGGCCTTTACTTTTCCCTGTGACGCACAATCTTATCTTTTTCAGGCTCTGTTATAGTTGATTCAGAACCATGGTCCAGGGACTTCACCTCATATATACTTATCGGCTGTTCCTTGCCTTTGACTATGACCCTTTCCAGCCCTTTAACTGACAGGTGCGAAATAGCGCCGGATGTCACAAGATCCTTGATCCTGTTCTTGGTAAATTCCGTGATCAGGATGCGGGTATTGTACTTCTTGGTCAGGCCCTCTACCCTTGCTCCAAGATTTACATGGTCCCCGATGACCGTATAGTCCATTTTTTTACCTTCAGCGCCTATATTTCCAACTATAACTTCCCCGGAATTTATGCCTATCCCGGCATTAAGGACGGGCTTGCCCTCTGCCTGCCATTTCCGCTGGAGATCGTCAAGTTCCTGAGACATATTAAGCGCGCACCTCAAGGCAAGCTCCGCGTGATTATCCTGTCTCATGGGAGCGCCCCAGAAGGCAAGTATCTCGTCTCCCACAAACTTGTCAAGAGTGCCCTCCCACCTGAAAATAACATCCGTCATCTCCGCGAGGTATTCATTCAGCATATGGACAACCTCCTCAGGTGAATGTTTTTCCGAAAAAGTCGTAAAACCCCTTATATCGGAAAACAATACGGTTATATCCCTTCTCTCGCCGCCCAGCCTTGCCATGTCAGGGTTCTTCATCAACTCATTGACGACCCTTTCAGTGACATAGCTGGAAAATATCTTCCTGACATGCCTGGCGCTTTTTTCTTCGATAAAATACCTGTAGCTTATTATAAAAGTGCCTTCTGTCATCAGGGTATAGATGGGATATATGTAATTAACCCTGACACCATGGAACGAAAAGAGAAACTGGTTCGCGGCCATCACGGATAAAGTTAAGATCACGTACCAGTTAAATGACCTGACCGCGCTTTGCTTAATGCTCATCAGCAGGCCGAGTATGCCGACCACGATCACAACAAGCACATTGACGTAATCAGGGGCCGGAGTAATGAAATTTCTCTTAATTATGTTGGAAACGACGGTTGCGTTCTTTTCAACGCCGGGCATGATCGCTGAAAAAGGCGTGATCTTTGTGTCAAAGGTAGCTATGGCAGACGTTCCGATAAACACAACTTTATCCCTGAAGGCGCCTTCCGGCAGGCGGCCTGACAGGACATCCGAGGCATGTATGGACGTTATGCTCCCCTGCTTGCCGATGTAGTTAACGTCAACCCGGCCGAATTTATCAGTGGGAATGAACAGCCCGTCAAGCTCAACTCCGGCCCCGCCTATAATTTTTATACTATCAAGGGGAAGTCCTTTGTAAATGCGCGCTGCCTGAAGGGCCAGCGAAGGGAAATACTCGTCCCCGTATTTAATATAAAGGCTTTCCTTCCTCAGTTTTCCATCCCTGTCAGGCGGTGAAACTACATGCCCGTATGTCGCGGGGCCTGTCAGGGGGCCCTCCTCCGGAAGAAACACTTTATACGCTTCATAAGCATTCAGAAAGCTCTGGTTTTCTATCTTCCGAATAGCGTTGTCATAGAGAACGTCCTCGATTTCACCTTCGAATTTTTTACCCTCTTTGACTCCAAACGTAAGGGCCACCACAAGCCTGTCTTTATACCTGCTGAACACATCGGCAAGCGCCCTGTCATATTCCGGGTCTTTAGGGTCGGAATAAAAGATATCCAGCGCAACGGCCTTAGGCCCGTACCTGAACACCTTTTCAACAAGCTCTGCCTGAAGTTTCCTGTCCCACTGCCATCCGCCGTATTCTTTGATGCTCGGCTCATCAATCAGGACTAACTGTACATCAGCAGGTATTGGAGGCGGGGAAATAAGGTTTCTGATCTTAAACCTGTAGTCAACGAACAGCGCTTCCACGTATTCGTCAATGACCGAGGGATTTATGATGGTGAGCCAGACAAAGGCAAGGGTTATCAGCAGAGGAACAATTATAATTATTTTTCCGCTCAAACCGGCGGTTATTCTCTTACTCAGATCGCTTATGGAAGACCTCCACTCATTTCTTCAGGAGCCTGTCTCTGTAATCTTCCACTATCCTTCCCCTGCTTCCTTCTTCCGTAGATTCAACAAGCTCGACCCTGCCGTCCTTCCTTGTGCGATAAGAGGAATTCTCGTCTTCCAGCTTTGGATAAAACCTGCCTGCAATGACCTCATACAGGTCTACTTTAAAAAGAGGCCTGCCAGGACCGGCCGCTCCTTCCCGCGAAAGATCGAGGAGCCCTTCGTTATCATTGACAGTATACAGTCCTCTTTCATTTTTATAGCCTACATAATACTTGCCCGCATCTTTATGATATACGTCAGCATTAAGGGGATAGAGCCTGTCATCCACCTTTTCAAAAAATTTATTCCCTTTTATCCTGAAGTTCTTTTCTGAATTGCACAACACCCATTCAGAGGTTATCTTGTCAGGGCCGTGAGTGAGTATGGTCCTGTTCTGTTTGAGCGTGCTGTTCTTAAGCCCCCTGTAGTCAGTATGGACCGCGCCGGCGTTAACAGAAATATCATGGATAACAATTGCGCTATCATACGCGTGTATTGCCTGGTCATACCGTTCCTTACTCCAAACCCGCTCTATATAATCGTTTATATCCCCGTAAATAACAGACGCGGCCTCGAACTCCTTCTTTGACATGCCCGGCGTCTGTTTTCTTTTCTTTGTATAAAGCCTTTTCCACAGGTCCAGGTCATTGACTGTGTCAGAGCTGAAAACAAGAGTTTCTTTATCAGTACTGAACTTAAACCCGACAGCAGGGACACCATGCCATACAGGAGCCTTTATCGCCTCAATGGTAAAACCCTCTTTGTCCCTGTATATGTTCTTGTCTTCTCCATAGAATACATTCGAAGAAAAGGGATAATAGTTCTCAGGCTCGATCCACTCTTTGGAATCAGGGTCCCTGAACAACAACCGCGGCCTTCTGGTCTTGTTGCTGATAACTATCTTTGCTTTTTCAGATCCCGCAACATTACCGGCTGTGTCGATCACATACAGGCCTGTTTTGCCGTTGCCCTCTTCAACAGAGGTTATACGGTATCTGGCGCGCGGGCCTACTATTTCGTAATCAATATAATCTTCATACGCAATGTCAATTACTTTCGAGGAATCCCGGGTAAGGCTTCTGTCCAGTGCCGCCGCTGATGTCGCGACAAGGTCATCATGGATAGCCTCTGATGTAAGCAGAGAGACCCTGTTCGTAAAATCAGCCGCGTACATGTTAAACAGGGCAAGGTCGGTAAACCACCTCTTGTGGTCATCGTGACAGTGGGTGACCGTCAGGCCGCTTATCTCTTTCAGTCCATGGCCGCCTATTTGCTGGAAAAGAGGCGCTCCACAGTCAACGAGGTAACTGGACTTCCCTATGGTCACCCGGTAACCAATACTTTTACCCATCCTTGAGAACGGGCCGGAATCACCCAGCACATATAAAGTTATGCCGTCTTTCATTTAACGGATATTTTAGCATTTTTTTTACTCAATGAATAGAAAAAATTACAATAATGCGCCGGTGTTCCGGAAAATCAGGCGACATTACGCAATTAAAATGTGTATCATAAACGCTAATGTTAAAAACCGAATCAGATAATAGCCCTATCCTGAAAAATACAGCCATTCATCTAAGCCTGATACTTTTAATTGGCCTTGTAGTCCGGCTGGTCTATCTGTGGCAGATCTCTGAATACCCCAATTTTTATGTGCCGTATCCGGGAATGGACGTTGCGTTTTACCATGACCGCGCAAAAGAAGTGGCCGGTGGGAATTTGCTTCTTGGCCATAACGCGTACTATTACGCTCCATTGTACGCGTATTTCCTTGGAGGACTGTACACACTTTTTGGTGATAGTTACTGGGTCGCGCGGCTTGCCAATGTCATCATTGGTGTCGGCAGCATCGCTCTTATCTATTTCCTGACCCTGAGACTGTTCAGGTCATACGGAACAGCCCAGACAGTGGCGTACCCTTTCAAGCATGCTAAGACGGCTGGGCTATATTGAAGAATCACAAAAAGCAAAGGAGAACGTCAAAAAATATAAACCCGGACGTTCTCCTCAAAAAACCCGCTAATCTATTCTTTTGATACTAGCGGCGGCGTTAAACACCCGCCTGAAACCGCTGAATTAAAAGGATCAAAAAGCGGAGCCGGGTTGACACCCCAGTAACATATATCAATACCGCCCGAACAACTGCCTGATGAGCTAATAGTTGGTCCCGTCGGCTCGGTTGTACTGTCGTGGTCCCACGAGTTATTAATTGCATCCACCTGAGTAGAACTATCGCTTATCAGGTCCGCGTCCCAGTTGCAGTAGATCTCACTATTCCTTACAGTTACATCGGCTTCATAGACCTCAATACCAAAGGCATTATTATAAATAGTATTGCCCGTGATATTAGCAACGCCGCCATCAATATATATCCCCCCGGATGCATTATCCGAAATTTCAGTGTCAGTTATAGTTACGTTTGAATCATTGGCATAGATAGCTGTCTCACCGCCGCCGTTAATATCACGAATAATTGAATTGCTAACTACAGAGCCGTCACTGCTGATGCCTAAACTTATGCCTTCACCGGCGCAGCATCCGCCGCCCTCAATTAACACATTATCTATAGTCATTGGACCATTACTGAATATTCCTGTCTCATAATTATCAACGATCACTCTGCATCCCTGAATTAATGCACCTGTTGCGCCTTGTATGGCAAGGCTCCAGGCATCAAACGCGTCAATAACCGTGGTAAAGTCCGATCCTGTGCAGATCAGAGACATACCGCTTTGTAACAGAAGAGGGAAAGTCTCATTTCCCGGCCCCACCGCAAGCTCTGGTGCGGAAGGAGGCGGTGCGTAAGCATATCCGCCGGATCCATAATACGTACCGGCTGCTACACATATTACCGCGTTGTCGATCTCCCTGATGCCGGCCTCTTCAATGGCCCTGGTAATTGTCTCAAGCGGCATTGCTATTGAACCGTCATTTATATCGTCGTCTCCAGTATTGATATCAACGTAAATGTCACACTGGGTCCGCATATAAACAGTCACACTGGTCGGCCCCTGAATATCCGCGCAGGTGACCCCTGAGTATAAAAGCCTTCCATCTCCGTCAAGCGCGTCTATCCTGAAACACCTGTCCGGGCCGTTTGGAACAACAAAAACAACAGTAATTGTATCCTGGCCCTGCACATCCACTATTTCTTTCATGGGGCTCATATCCGGCCCTGTTACAGTGAACCTGAAAGTTTCTATTGACGCCGGGAATAGTTCCGGGCCCTGCGCAGCGCTGCCTCCGGAACGCTCACCTATTGTGACAGATACCTCTGTCCAGCCTTCGTCAGAACTGTCGCTTACACTACTGCTGCCGCTGCTGCATGAAGCGATCAGCAAACATAACGCCAGTAAGCCTATATATTGCGGGAATTTCATAATTCTTCTCCTTGAACTATATATATTCAAAAAAGCACTTTATTTCTAAGCAACTCAGCCGGAGAGCATAAAATAGTTTTCCACAATTCAGCTAAATTGTCAAGAAACGATCCAATTACATATGTACAGCTTCTGCCTGCAACATACAGCTAATCACGCATAAATCGGCATTAATAACCGAATTCCATTTCTACATTGACCGGCGAAACCGGATCTTCAGGCTCCTGGTCCGACCCCGGATCGACATCTCCTTCACTCAGCAGCTCTTCCGGCGTCTTCTTATCTTCTTCGCTGTGACCTTTGGGATAGTCTCCTATTACAATAATATCTCCCCAGTCATCGCCCAACAGCTCAAAGTCAGCGTCTTTGACGTCTTCAGGGTCCATACCCCATTCAACACGGGTCATCTCGCCTGCCTTGACAAGGACGCTTTTCTTGCCAAGTTTGCCGTCAATGACCGCTGTGACCTTTGACTCACCTTCGGTCACGATAACAATGGTAAACCACTTGCCCCCTATCTTCATATATTTCACATGGATGACCGTGCCTCGTGCCGCGGCTACAGCAGTGGCAGTGTGTATCTCAAGGTCAGACCTGCCGACCACGACTTTTAACGATCCGTCAATAAGCCTGTAGATCGACTTTGACCTTTGTTTCTCTGGACTGTACAGATATTCTTCAACCACAAGTTTGCTCATCTCTCCAAGATTAATAATACTGTCATCAGTGAAAAACAGTTTTGCCCTTGATTTCTTTCCGGTCTCAACCGAATCCTTGAGCATGAGCTTCATCTGTGGCTCAGCGGCTTTCTTACTTTCACCCTGCACAATATGCACCTGTTTCTTAACTGACAGGACATGTCCGACTTCTGTATCAGCCCCGGACCTTGCCGTACTCATAAAGACCATTGAAAGACATATCAACCCTGTTAACAAATATTTTTTCATAGCACACCTACCTTTAAGAATATTCCAACAATGTTCCTGCTGTAATCATAATTGCTCAGATTGGAGCTATTGTTGGTATAAGTATCTGTCAAGGCGACACTCAGCCTGTCCGGAATGATATAGTAAGTAAGCTTTGCGCCGTATTTCGTCATCTCGTCTTTCCTCTTGAGTGAAGAACCGAGGAAAACAGCCTTATGGCTTCTTTTATTATACTCGCCTGAAACACTTATAAACAGCGGAGTTGTTATCTGATAGACAAGCTTCGCGCCGGCCCTGTGCCCGTCATATGACCAGTAAGCAGTCTCCGCCCTGTTGAAATCAGCGAAATAAAAAACATGTCCAGCCAGTTTTTTAACTGTAAAGTTCTGCTTTATGCCGTACGTGTTAGTATGCCCTCTGCGCAGCCGGTTAGTGCTGAACAAAGGCGCGTCCCAGTACTTGTTGTCCTTATATTCGATTATTGCTTCGGTTGACAGATGCTTTCCCTCTTTTAATTTCAGTTTGCCCTGATAAATATGCTTCCTGCTGTAAAGCTCATCTCCAAACAGTGTGTATGTCAGAGTATAGCCTGCCGTAGCCTGAAGCGGTTCCAATATATCAACAACTATGTACGGGTTTATATTGTGATAATGGATATTATAATCATCAAGGTCCGCGTGAAAACTCTGATAAAACTTATAATTTACCTTAAGCTTTGCCGGCCCTATCTCATATAATGTGGCGGCGGCGGATATGTATACGGTCCCTCTGATGTCATCCGCGTCACCAGCGCCCGCAACCGGAGGGTTGTCAGGTTCAAGTATTACATTGCTGTCATACTGTCCGCCGAGTGTAATATCAAGTTTGTAGCGTTTTTCCCCTCTTCTTTCTTTTTTGCAGTCTTTCCGCATTTTCTCAGCCTGTTTCTTAAGCGGGCTTTCTGCCGTAAGCGCAATAAACCTTGAAAAGTTGCCCGAAGACTTACTGCATTCAAAGGTCAGGTAATAAATACGGCCAAGTTCAAAATATGCTTCCACAGCGTCTTTATCAAGCTGAAGGACTTTGTGAAATGCTGTTTCAGCCTTTTTATAATTCTTAAGCCCTGTGTATGCGACACCTGAGTAAAAGACCGCCTCAATGCTGTTAGGCGATATCTTTATTGCCCTTTTTAGCAGCATAAGCGCTGAGCTGTAATTTTGTTCATTGATCTTCTGAATACCCCTGGCAACGTACAGTTCGGCATCCTCTGTTCTCGCGTGGACCACCGGCACTGCTGATATAAGAAGAAAAACAAAAGTTATCAGGCATGCAAAATATCTTTTCATTTTAATAATCCCACCTCCTGATCTATAGCTTTTTTGTTATATATTAAAATATTAATATGTTTGCGTGAAGGCTAAATCTTGCTTATTTTTCCATAAGTTACAGGGTTTGTCAAGGTTAAATTAACCTATAAATAATGTTAATTTAACTCCTTTGATTTTCAGATTTATCCCTGTTAAATATGTATTCCAAATATCTTATAAATTATCTACTACTACAACTACTACTGGAAATCCAGATCAATTGTCACCGGAATTGTCTCAGTAGTCGCCGGCTCCTGTTCTTCTATCGGAGGTAAATCACCCTCCTCAACAGGATCTCCTTCAAGGGGATCGCCTTCGCCTTCTTCAATAAGTGTTTCATCCAGCGGCGGCAATGGCTCGCCTGAATCATACACCTGGTCGCCTATTACAATGGTAGCCTCCTCAAACTGCTCTATCACGGCAGGGTCAAACGGGACCTTCTCAAGACCCCCCCCCTCTGTGGTCTGGCCCATTTCTCCGGCGCCAAGCGGAAGCGGCTCTCCTATGCCTGTGAGGTCAGTAAGTATGGCGTCTCCTTCTGTGACTATCATCCATGTAAACAGGTTGCCGTCAGCATCACGGTCAACACCGATATAAATAACAGTTCCCCTTGCAGCCGCGACCGCGGTCGGTGTGTGTATCTCAAGGTCTGACCTGCCTACAACGACCTTTAAAGAACCGTCCAGCAGTCTGTAAATTGACTTGGACCTCTTCTTCTCCGGACTGTATAAGTATTCTTCAACCTCTACCCTGCTCTTCTCGCCAAGGCTCAGGATACTGTCATCACTGAAAAACAGTTTTGTCCTTGATCTCTTGCCTGTCTCCACCGCATCCTTGAGCATAAGCTTCATCTTAGGCTTCGCGTCCTTTTTCATGTTGTCGCGCACGACATATACGTCTTTCTTCACTGACAGGACCTGTCCGGCCTCTGTCCCGGCATAGGACGCTGTAGCCGCGAATACCATTAAAAGACAAACAAAACCTGTCAATCCATATTTTCTCATAGCACACCTGCTTTCAGGAATATTCCCGCAACATTCCTTTCATAATCATAGTCCAATAAATTGGAATCATTAATTGTGTATGTATCCGCTATTATAACGCTCAGAACTTTTGAGACCTTGTAGGTAAACCCTATGTAGTACTTCTGCATCTTGTCCAACCTCTTAGCAGTAAAACCGGCGAAAATGTCCTTGTGTTGCCGCCTGTTGTATTCACCGGAAACTTTCACCTGCAGAGATGGTATTATCTTGTAACATACTTTGCCGCCTGCCCTGTAACCGTCAAATGACCAGTACCTCACTTCAGCTCTCTTAAAGTCTGCATAACCATATATGCCGGCGCAAAACTTTTTAATATAAAGTTTCTGCTTCAGGCCAAATGTGTTCTGATGCCCACTGCGCAGGGAATTCGTGGTAAACAGGTCATCATCCCAGTACTTGATATCCTTATACTCATAAATTCCTTCTGTGACAAGATGTTTGCCCTCTTTGACCTGAGCTTTTCCCTGGTAAGTATGAACTCTGCTGTAAAGGTCGTTGCCAAGAAGCGTATAATCCAGCGTGTAACCGGCGGTTGCAGTTACCGGGCCCATAACATCCACTACAACAGCAGGATTGAATCTATAATACTGCAGATTATATTCCTCCAGGTTGCCGTGCACGCTGTTATAAGTAAGGGCATTAGCCTTCAGCTTCACTGGTCCTGTTTTGAATATAGTACCCCTGGCCGCGATAATTGCCACGCCCCGCCCGTCTTCTTTCCTGTCTCTTCTTTCTAAACCAGAAGGCGGGTTTGACGGCTCAAGTATTACATTGCTGTCATGCTGACCGCCTACAGTAATATTAAGCTTGAAGCTTTTTTTCTCTTTTTTAGCTTCTTTTCTACAGCTATTCTTCAGTCTTATTGCGTACTGCTTTGCTGATTCATTATCCGTACGGGATATAAACCTTGAAAGATAAGATGAGGACTTGTCACACCTGCCTGTGGAATAATAAACACTGCCAAGTTCAAGAAAGGCGTTCATAGATGTTTTGTCCAGGCTGATCGTCCTTAAAAGTAATTTTTCAGCCTTTTTATATTCACCAAGCCTTGAGTGCGCGATCCCTGTATAATATGTTGCTTCAGGGTCATTAGGCGACATGCTCAAGGCCTTTTCTAACACTTTTAAGGCTTCGCCATAGCGTTCTTCGTTTATCTTCTGAATGCCCTGCGCAATATACAACTCGTAGTCATTGGCACTCAGGTCAGGCGGGGATATTACAGAAAAGGAAAAAATAACCAACAGACATGCTAGAATACCTCTCAGAATAGTCATTCCACCTCCACTTATCATTATTAAGGTAAGATTATTTACAATAAATCGGCGTTGATTGCATAATTTTTTCATAATAGCCCGATTTTGTCAAGGCAAAATTCACTATTTTATCCCTGAAAATCCAAAATCCATCTCCATTGTTTTACCCACTGTTGTTCCTTCCGGTTTTTCAGCAGTATATGTTCCGGGAATTCTGAGGATCTTTGCCTCATTGTCCCAGACCGCCGTACGGGTCTTTATGAGCTTTCCAGTAAAAAAATCCTCCACACTGACTCCTTTCATATTGATCTTTTTTCTCTTGAAGTCAATACGGGCTTTATCTGCCTTGAGCAGTAAGAAAGGCTCATCAGCTTTATATATCCTGATCTCAAGGCCGTCTATAAGCCCGCGTGTGATAAGACCCAATCCTTGGGTACCGGTCCTGCCCTGTTCATCAAGGGTCAGGATGCTTCGCGCTGTGGAAAGCAGGTCCACTTTTGAAGACATATCATCATTTGAAGGCATATCATCATAAAGATAGAACTCCAGCCTGGCATTTGTAAGGACGGCTTCATTAAAAGGCCGCACATTGAATACCCAGAATTTTCTCTTTTTTACCTTGAGCTCATCAGCTTCAATTCTGGCTATAAGCCTGCCCTTATCATGGGTGCTGTAGGAAAGGCCTTTAATTTTAAGGGGATGAACAGATGTTTTCTGTTTTTTTACCTGAGGCTGTAGCTCATGGTCCCGGCCTGTGCGCCAGAGGATAAGCATAACGCAAACGCCAAAGACCAGTATTAAAAAAACCGTTATAAAACGGGAACGGGGCATAAATTTTATACCTTAGAGGATAAAAACGGGTAGGGCTTTACAAAGCCCTACCCGCAAACTTATTCTTAACTATGGTAATGGCATGCCATCAACTTCAATGCCGGTTGTTGCGCCGGGAGCCGTCATCAGGATATATTCGTCCTCATATATCCAGGCACCAAAATCGTCATCAGCTGAAAGACGCCCGCTCCAATTGATGCCAGAGTCCCAGACCTGCAGTGAACAGCAAAATGCACCTGCACCACCCTGAAAATAGATAGAATCTATCAGATAGTCTGTGCCGTGAAGATCAAACCACAGGCTCCTTACCAGATAATAATTATAAGCGCCCGGGAAACTAATTGTACCGTCGTATGTATGAGCCGCCCCAAGCAGAATAAATCCGAATGCTTCCGGGTCATGGCCGATATTCTCTTTGTTGGGGCTGGTATCTCCTGTGACATCGATGCCGCCGTAAACATAGTAAATGCCTTCCTCAAAAATGTCTGCCGTGCCGTTACCGTCACGGTCATTATTCAATTCTGACGGGTCCCATCCATCCAGTTGCACAAAAACACCGTCCATATATGGGTCCGGCAGAAAACCGGTTGGATCATCACCCGCAATGGTCGGAAGTAACGCCCTCAGGTTTATACCCGGACTGAAGAAATTACTAAAATCGAGAATAGTATCATCAGATGTGTCGCCGACTGTCTCATTGTCATCAACAGTGCACTGGCCAAAAAGACACTGTTTTGCCGTGGTTAAGTCATCCCGATCCTCCTGTATCTCCTGGGCATCTGCATCACCAAGGTTGATAAAATCATTATCCTGATTGTCTGATTCTGCGTCCATCCAGGCAATGGCTGCATCAAGGTCATTAGCTCCATCATCCAAATAATTCCTTGCCGTATTCAGATTTCCGGTGTTTGTCAAGGTCCCGAAATTCGGGTTATCATTAAGAAAGTCCTGCTTTGTCCTGGATTCCTCGTTGTTAGCTTCAAAGTCTATATCTGCATCAAGATCATACGCGTCCTGCATTAAAAGAAGCGCCAGCCCACCTTTAGCTAAAGCACTGAAAACGAGAATGTCTCCGAAATCGCTCTCTACTGACGTGCCGTCCCACGGCTCGGTCCAGACATAATTGAAAGACTGAGAGACAGACTGAATCGTTGTTATTATATCTTCAAGTGCCGGACGACCCACATTAAAGAGAAAATTCTGAAGCTCCAGACCGGTGGGTGAGTTACCCGGCATAGTATCAGGACAGCTGGGGTCGTCATGAACACTGCCCGCATGAGTGCAATTAAACGCGTCAAGGATATCACTGGCAGTGTTCAACCCGTTATTGGGATCTCCGTCAGATACTGTATCAAAAAAGAATGTCAGCACATGAAAAAACCTTGCTGTGTCAGCTTCATTTGAGACTTCAGTTCCGTATCTGTCCGAGGCATCCCTGCAAAAGTCATTTGCGGCAGATAAATTATCACTGCTGACGGCGCTCTCACAAAGCGCGAGCAATGCACCCGGTGAGAGACCTTCCATGCTAAGTATTATTGAAACAGATACAGGCTCGCCTCCTGCCCCCACTTCAAGGTCTGCATAGGCGTCACCGTAATAGTACAAAGTGCCGTTGGCAGTATAGGCAAACACTTCAAAATGCCTGTTAGGCCCTATCGGGACATCGAATGTCTCGGAAACACTGGTCCCGGTCACTAATACAGTACGCTCTATCGGGTCCATATCCGATCCCGTGATATAAAACCTGACAGATGCCACCCCGGCCGGCGCCTGTTCCGGAGCAGCTATTGAGGAACCGTCCCGACCGCCGACGTTAACTATAACAGTCGCGGTTCCTGAACCGGTCCTGCTGAGGTCATCACTGTTTCCCAATCCACCGCTGCAGGATAAGATCATAAGGGATAAAACCATTAAACCTATGAACTGAAGGTATCTCATAAAATTACTCCTTGAAAAGATTTCTTACACTGCGAGCATACCCTTCTGAAAGAAAGAGCTCTTGTGTCTATATGAGTGAACTATAGCATAAACCAATATTAAGAGGAAACGTGAAAAAATAACCAGAATATATGGATTAAAATTAGTTATTTTTTGCAATAATCAATTTTTTCGCATACTGTAAAAGCTTGTTAAGATAAAATTCACATTCTCAATGCTTCACCAGAAAAGGCAAAACTGAAGGAAAATCAGGGCATAATGCCCGTTACCTCAAAGAATCTTTTAGGTGTAACAATATCAATTCCTTTGTATGACTCAAGACCTAACAGGTGGGAATCGCCGGACACAATATAGTCTGCCCTGCCCTCTACAGCAGTTGATAAGACCTTATTGTCATCAGGGTCTTCCTTTATAACATCAATCAACGGCAGGTCTCCTGTTAAAACAGAATATCTCAAAAGGTTCAGGATGGTTTGTCTTATCAGATCCTCATTCAGACGGTATTTCTTTTTTATCTTTGGATAGTTCAGGACTTTTTCAGCTTCCATAACCATTGATTGCGATGTTACAAGAACAATGGCTTCTTCTTCCCAAAGTCTGACAACCTTATATGGGGACCCCCTTTTCTGTATGATGCCGCTTATGAGGATATTGGTGTCTATTACGACCCTAAGCACCTTTTCTTGCCGCCTTTACGGCCTCCCGGACATCTGCCCTGACCTCTCTCGCAGTATAACCCTTTGATTTAGCCCTGATCTCACCAAATATTTTCATGTCTGCTGTTCTTTGTCTTTTATAGTTCTCGAACTCATCATAGGGTATTAAAACTGCCATGGTCTTTTTACCTCTTTTGATAATGTACTCCCTGCCCTGGTAATAGACCTCCTCAAGTATCTCGCCAAGATTTCCCCTGACTTTTAACGCGGACAATTCTTTTGCCATGATCAACACCTCCTATAATAACTATACTAACTATGCTAACTATGATAGTTTTATTTTAACAGAAACCGGCGCCAAAAGAAACGTGTTTATAACCGGGGAAAGATCAACAGGATTATCTTATGGGCAGGAACGTCTTGTGATGTCTCAGAAACTTATGGCCGGAGTCAGCCTCTAATCCAGTTCCTTACGCAGGTCCGCGGAGATAAGAAAATAGTCCCGGTCCTTTCTGTTCACTGCCCTTCATAAATTCCTCCTCGAAGTCGAGTCGTGCCGACCTGCTATAACTTTAGCAAATTTCACCAGCAAAGCAAAATGAACTTTTATGTCAAGGGTCCGGAGGAATATGTTCTTATATCGTTCATTGCCTGTAAACATGTCCCACAGGATAGAGCTCAGTGTCTTGGGGGCCTCTGCATCCTGCTGTTCGTCATTAACAACAGCGAGCATGCCTTTGGTCATCATACTGCTGGTCTTGATCAGGTCTGTAACCGCGAACAGGTACTTTCCAAACCTGTTGTCAACTATCAGCTCCCTGTAGGCCGGGTAGTAATCCTCCTGGAAATGCTCTTTGCCTACACCGTGGAAAACCGCTGTTTTCGCGGCTGCCTTTCCCATTGTGTATGCCGCGCCCAGGCCGTCTTTAAAAAGCCTGGTCGATCCTGAATCCCCGCACATGATCACCCTGTTGGTAAACGCTGTTTTCGGCGCTCCGACGTTCATCTTGGGCAGGCAGGTGTTGCTGCGGTTTACCCCGTCAGAGATTCGTCTCTATACGGGGTAAAGCCGTAGACTTTCGAAAAAAGGGTCACGCCCCTTCAGTCCCGCATGCTCAGGTAGGCGTAAAAGGCGCGTGAAGACCGCCTGCGCCCTTGGTCAAAGGCCCTGTCCATTCATTTACCCCGCCCCTTATGCTCCTGGCCCTGAACCCCTGATTATTAAGAAGAAAAGCGGCTGAGGCGCTCCTGGCCCCGCCCAGGCAATATACAAAATACTCCTTGTCCTGCCGCAGTTCGCCATATCTCTGCCTCAATTCATCAAGCGGTATATTTACAGCTCCGGGGATATGCTCTTCTTCAAATTCTATGTCCAGCTGAATGCTGATTTTTAATTGCCTGATAGGCATAGAAAAATTTGCTGTCAGGGGTTATTATATTAATCATGGGCAAAGCTGACTCGGCAGTATCACTTTTTAAAAAAGGGCTGAATTGCGCCCAGTCGCTGCTCCTGGTTTACGGAACTGAACTCGGGATGGACAATGAGACAGCCCTGAGGATCGCCACTGCCTTTGGCAGCGGAATGGGGAAAATGGGTGAGACCTGCGGAGCTGTAACAGGCGCTTTTATGATCATCGGTCTCAGGCACGGCACAGCGCACTCAAAGGACAGGAGATCAAAAAGCAGGACTTATGAACTTGTCGAGCGGTTCGTTGAAAAGTTCAAGGCCCGGAACAATACTATTGTCTGCAGAGAGCTGGTAGGCGCCGATATGGGTACTCCGGGCGTTGGCAGGATCATTATGCAAAAGTGCCCTAAATATGTCCATGATTCCGCTGAACTGATCGAGGAAATACTGGAAATTCAGGCTGGAGAGACCGTGAGCGGACAGGAACAGCTTCATGTTCCAGTAAAAGGCCATAAATGAAAAAACTCAGTCACCTGGATAAAAAAGGCCGCGCCTGCATGGTCGATGTAAGTAAAAAGACTTCAACAGCCAGAGAAGCGATAGCCATGGGCACCGTTCACATGAAAAAACAGACCCTCAGCCTTATCACAAATAAAAAGATCTCAAAAGGCGATGTCTTTGAAACAGCAAGGCTTGCCGGCATTATGGCGGCAAAAAGAACCAGTGAACTGATACCCTTATGTCATCCCCTTAATATCTCGTCCGTTACTGTTGATCTCAGTGTTGACAGCAGGAAAAACAGCGTCAACATAGAGGCAAAGGTCAAATGCGCGGGGCAGACAGGTGTGGAAATGGAAGCAATGACAGCTGTTCTGGTCTCTGCCCTTACAGTCTATGACATGTGCAAGGCTGTTGACAGGGGAATAGTTATATCTGACATTAAGCTCATGCGGAAAAGCGGCGGAAAGAGCGGTAATTGGGTTAGAACGACCCGCAGGTCATCCGGGAAAAACCCGCGCTAGTCTTTGTTTCTTTTCTTTTTCCCTTCCAGCTTTTCAAGTTCTTTTTTTGCCTTTTCATTCACCGGGTCCCATTCCAGCGCTGTTTGAAACTGTTTAATGGCCCTTTTTTTTAATCCTGTCCTAAGATAGATCTCGCCTGATTGCACATAATATTTCGAGTTGTGGGGTTCCAGTTCTATTGCTTTCAGAATGGTTTCTTCCGCTTCTTTGATTCTCTTTGGCACCCGGCTTAAAGCCAGGGACAGAAAAGCCCAGTACTTGGCGTGCTCAGGGGCCGCCCTTGTCGCCCCCCGCAAAAAGTCCATGGCGCCCCAGTAATTTCCGCTTTTAAATTCGCTGAAACCTCTGACAAACTGTTCCTCTGCGTTTATCTCAGCCCTGTCAGGGGTTTTTGAGGCTGTCCTTTTAAGAATACCGGCGTCATATTTTTTCTTTTCCGTCTCATCGCTCAATGTATGATAGGCCTTGTTAATTAAAGAAAAGATCGCCGTGAGTTTCTCTTTTAACCCCTGGACTGGCATTTCCTGGCGTTTGTCAGGATGGAACTCTTTAGCCAGATTTAAATATGACTTTTTTATTTCTTCAGGAGCGGCGTCCATGCCGACCTCCAGGACATCGTAATAGCTTAATTTTTTTATATTCCCGTAAAGCCCGTCCACCTTTCGCAGGAATGAATCATCCTGCTGCCTTCTCATTGCTTCCTGCATCTGAAGCCCTTCTGTTATGAGAGCATCCATGCTCATGCTTAGAGCAATTATTTCTTCAGGCGGCGGTGTTTCCCTGAAAATATATTCGCAGTCTTCCCATAGGAAAAGGCTCAGAATGATCTCCCTGACCTGGAGTTTAAGTTCGTCAAAAAGTTCGTTCGGCTTAAGATAACCCAGCCCTACAAGGACAGCGCCGTGCCTTTTGCCCAGCCTTTTTGAGAGCTTTGCGGCCTTGTCGCTCTTCTCCCGGGTTATCTTGCCTTTCCTGATAAGCATATTGCCGAGACGCTCCTCCTCCAGGCTGGAAGACGCAAACACAGCGGTGCCGTCCCTTATAAAAATACTTTTTTTTGCCTCTCCTTTCTGAAGAGTAAGGGTCCCTGATCTTTTCTTTTTCTTCAGGCTGGCAAGCAGTTGCGGAAGGCTGCAATATCTGAGAGTTCCCCTCGGAGGTATCTCATTTTGCACTGTCTTTTCTGCCTTTCTCTGGTGCGGATACCGAAGGCGCGGTATCCGGACCGCCGGACATTGACTCCGGGTCGGCTTTCACGCGTTCCTTCCCGGTCTCAAGCGCTTTTATAATAGCCAGGAACTCGGACTTCTCATTGTCAAGGTTTCTTTTTATCGATGTGATCACCTGATCCCTGGACCTGATCTCCAGTTCCCGTATTCCGATATCCTGCTTAAGCTTGAACGTGTAAACACCCAGTGAGCCGAGCGCCACGGACAGCAAAGCTATCAGGACCAGAACACTGAACGGTATCTTAACAAGTTCGCGGCGTTCAATATCCTTTTCAAGCTGACTCTTATCAGACATTACCTGTACCTCCTGACCTCAAAACGAAAAAGCTCTATATCGTCCATTGAAAATATTCCCGCCTTGTATGCTGTTATGTTAAGCTGTTCCTCGACAGTATTGACCCCCTCCAGGTCGGGGAGCAGGAGCCCGCGGTTGTTCCCTTTTTTAACTATAACACCGTAACGTTTAGGGTCAAGCTCATCCCGGCTTTCAACTTTTTCCGGAGGCGAAAGCACATCAACAGAATACTCAAGCTCACTCAGCTCCGAAGGAGAGACAGGAGGGAACCTGGGGTCCTGGACAGCGGCGCTCACAGCGTTCTGTATTATCTCGCCGGCCACATTTTCAGTAGTAGGGGAATAAGTCCCTATACATCCCCTGAGCTCGCCTTTCTTCTTAATGGATACAAAAACACCGGCTTTGTCTTTCATCTCCGGGGTCAGCTCTTCAGGCAGGGGGGTAGTTTCCCCGTCCCGTATATAACGCTCGACCGTTTCTTTTGCAAGCTTTACGACAGGATGCATAGCAAATAAGTTAAAAGTTAAAAGTCAAAATTTTCGAAAAAAATCCATTAAATTAAAACAAACAAAAAATTTTGAACGAATCCAGGCAGAGAACCGCCTCAACCTTAATTTTACATTTTAATATTTTATTTTTGATCTTTATTTTACTTCCCCCGTCCAAGTGAATAGTCCGAGATGGTCAAGAGGGCAGACTTCTCAGTAGAGTCCCTGAAGATATCAAGCTCCTCTTTTGCCTCCTGTAATATGGCACTAGCCCTTTCGTAAGACTTTTCTATTGACCTGTACTTGCTTAACAGACCCAGGACATATTCGAGATCTGATTTTGAGATCTTTTCAGCGCTTATTATTGATTTTATTCTCAGCGCCTCTTTGGCGTCGGCCTCTCTCAGCAGGAATATAAGCGGCAGTGTGATCTTGCCCTCCTCAAGATCTTTACCCAGGTTTTTCCCGAGCATTGACTCTTCCGCCATATAGTCAAGGATGTCATCAGCCATCTGAAAGGTAAGGCCCAGCTTCAGGCCGAAAGAAGAAAGCGCGCTCTCCTGTTCCCGCGCCGCGTTGCCGATAACAGCCCCGCCCATGCACGCCGCTGACATAAGGATGGCTGTCTTGCCTGTTATTATTTTCATGTAGTCTTCCTCAGACACATTGAATTCGCCTTTTTTGCTCTTTTCTTTTTTACTGAGCTGAATAAGCTCCCCCTCGCTCATCATGGCGGTCGCGTTAGTAAAGGCATCCATGATCTTCTGGCTTTTCAGCGAATTGACAAGCCTTAAGGCATTCGAATAAAGATAATCACCTACAAGCACTACGACCTGGTCTCCCCAGAGTGAATGCGCGGAAGGCTTCCCTCTTCGCATGCCGGCTCCGTCAACTATATCATCATGAAGCAGTGAAGCTGTATGAATAGACTCAACAGAACAGGCAAGGACACTGGCCTTCTCACCCGTATATCCCATGATCTTTGAACACAATATGGCAAGAACAGGACGGATACGTTTTCCCCCGCTCATGAGAAGGTATTTACCGACCATCGAGACAGCAGGCGCTACTGTTGACAGGGTCTCCTGTATCTTTTCTTCTGCCAGCTCAAGGTCGTTCCTGTAATGATCCCATACTTCTTCGATCTTCATTTTAGCCGCCCGGTCCTTTTCATCCAATTGACTGAGTTTTTCATATGACGTCTTCACCCCGTTGTCCAGATCCTTTTTCTACACCCGCGTCCAGTTTCGGTTATTCAGAAACTGCGGGTGGAGGATCTAACGGGGCTTTCCTTTAATTTATGCAGTTCTTCAGGTTTAAAAACCCCTTTTTCAGTAATTATGGCTGTTACATATTTAGCGGGCGTAACATCAAACGCCGGATTCCTGACGTTCACGCCTTCCGGAGCTATACGGCACCCGCTCACTACAGTGACCTCTTCAGGGTCTCTTTCTTCTATGGGGACCAAATCCCCTGTCGCAATTGAAAGATCAATACTGCTTGTCGGCGCCGCGACATAAAAGGGGACCCCGTGTTCTTTGCAAAGAACAGCCAGCGTATATGTCCCTATCTTGTTGACCACATCACCATTCGCAGCTGTCCTGTCAGTGCCGACAATGGCAAGGGATATCTCTCCTTTCCTCATCAGCGCTCCTGCCGCGCTGTCTGTAATAAGGGTCACCGGAATCCCATCCTGCATCAATTCCCACGCGGTTAAGCGGCAGCCCTGAAACACAGGCCTGGTCTCGTCAGCTATTACATGGACTTTCCTGCCCCGCTCTATAGCCGCCCTTATCGGAGCTGTTGCCGTGCCATAACCGCCGGTAGCCAGAGACCCGGCATTGCAGTGCGTAATAACGGTATCACCATCCCGTATGAACCGGACTCCAAGCCTGCCTATTTCCCTGTTGACCTCAATATCTTCTGCGAGCATATTGTTGGCCTCATCTATTAAAAGGGCCTTGAGCCCCCCTACACCAAGCTCTTTTTTTGATTTCAGCAGTTTCCTCAGCCTGTTGACCGCCCATTCTATGTTCACGGCAGTGGGCCTTGTCGCGATCATTGTGGAGAATACAGGCTCCAGCGCTTCATAAAACTCTTCAAACCTGTCAGCCTTTATCTCCTGCGCGCCAATTGCCGCGCCCATTGCCGCCGCGATACCGATAGCAGGCGCTCCACGTATCCACAGTTTTTTTATGCCCTCCGCGACTTTATGATAATCCGCGCACTCAACATACCGGACCTCCAGTGGCAGTCTGCTCTGGTCCAGCATCACAACTTTTCCGTCTACCAGCTCTATAGTCTTAACCATAATAATTCACGTGCTCCGGAACCCCGCTCCATGACCTGCCTGCAGGCCCCTGGGCAGAGGAGGAATATGGAACTTTACGGGCAGGCCCGCCTACCGGCAGGCACACCCATGATATCTTAAATTACCCGCCTACGTCCCAACATATGTCGGGACTTCGTCGAGGTTATCCGCCAAAACATGTAGGAACCTGCTCCTTCAGTGACATCTCGCCGAAGCACTCTGTTCGCGTTCATCCACGGGTAAACCCGTGGTGTTCCGCGAAGGCGGATAACTGTAAATTTATTATATACTGAATATTGCGCCGGAGTAAAACTACTATTTCACCGGAACAGCTACCATGACCAGAAGCGTAGTTGTCAGGACTATTAAAACACCAATTGTGCCCCAGGATATATAATTGTACGCCTTTGAATTCGTATACTCTCCCATGATCTTCCTGTTGTTAACAAGAGAGATCGCGAATACAAGAACAAAAGGAAGCAGGATACCGTTTAATACCGATGACAGAACCATTAAAAGGATCAGCGGGGCGTTCGGGATCAGCACCAGCAGGGCTGAAACGGTTATGAGCGCGGTATATATCCACATGAACTGTGGCGCCTCTTTAAAACTCTTGTTCACTCCGGCTTCCCACCCCATGGCCTCGCATATGTAATACGCTGTCGCGAGCGGCACAATAATAGCTCCCAGGATCGAGGCGTTCGCAAGGCTCACGGCAAACAGGGTGGACGCATGCTGTCCTGCAAAGGGCGTCAGCGCGATCGCCGCCTCCTTCGCGTCATTTATTCTTATACCGTCAGGGAATAACGTCGTTGCGCAGGTCACTATTATAAAAAAAGCTACTATATTGGTTATAAAACATCCGGCGACAACATCAAGCTTTGAAAACTTATAGTTTTCCTTTTTGATCCCTTTTTCAGCTATTGACGACTGAAGATAGAACTGCATCCACGGCGTTATGGTGGTCCCTATTATTGCTATTGAAAGCATGATAAATTCAGGTTCCCACTTTATCTTCGGTACAAGAGTGCTCTGGAGGACATCCCCCCATTTCGGACCTGCCATAATGCCTGAGAAAATATATCCGAAATAAAGCAGGCACGCCCCGAGAAGCACGATCTCCACAGTCCTGTAACTGCCTCTTGTGACAAGGAGCCATACGCCAAAGGCACCCAGAGGGACCATGAAATACTTGCTTAAACCGAACATTTCCATACTTGCGGCCCATCCGGCGAATTCCGCGACAGTTGTGCCGAAGTTCGCTATTAAAAGGACCATCATCATGTAAAAGGTTGTCTTTACGCCGTAATTTTCCCTGATAAGGTCGGAAAGCCCCTTTCCTGTCACAACGCCCATACGCGCCACCATTTCCTGGGTGACTATAAGGGCCACTGTTGTAGGGATCAGGATCCACAACAACGCATATCCATACCGCGCTCCCGCGACCGAATAAGTGGTGATACCGGAAGCGTCATTGTCAATGGAAGCGGTTATGATACCCGGCCCTATTACGGATAGCAGAATAATAAAACTCTTCCACCTGCTCATACCCTCCTCCTTTTTCTTTTGGATAAAGGCGGCAGGAGAATATCCATGATGTCATCTATGGTCACCATGCCAAGAAGAACTCCGTCATCGTCTATCACGGGTATGGCAAGAAGATTATATTTGGATATAATTTCAGCAACGTCATACTGGTCTGTATCCGGGGTCACAGTCTTGAGCTTTGTCTCCATTATTTCGGATAGCGGTTCATCCGGTGCTGAAAGCAGCACGTCCTTGAGGGAAGTTACGCCCAGGAGCTTCTCATCCTCATCAACGATGTATATATAATAAACGGTTTCCACATTGTGGGCATCTATTTTGAATTTCTCAATAGCGTCTATTGCCTTCAGGTCCGGATCATACGCGATAAATTCATTTGTCATAAGGCCGCCCGCGGTATCTTCCTCATGGCTCAGCAGTTCCTGGATGTCCTGGGCCTCTCCCTTTTCTATGGACTCAAGCAGTTCCTGGGCTTTTTCCGACGGAAGCTCTCCAAGCAGGTCAGCTGCCTCATCAGGCGGCATACGTTCTACAATGTCCGACGCAAAGTCCTTATCAAGGCTTTGTATGATCCCCTTTTGCGCGTCAGGTTCCAGTTCATGGATCGCTTCCGCGGCAACGTTGGGATCAAGGCCTTCGAATAAGGCCATCCTCTCTTCATGGGACACCTTGCTTATGATGTCCGCTATGTCAGCCGGATGAAGGGCGGAAACCATTTGACGCGGAACGGTCAGGGATATTGTCGTCAGCTTCGGCTCCAGCGGCTGAATATAGTTCCACGGGATCAGGTTATGGGAAAGGGTCTTTCCAAAGAGCCGGTAGAGTTTCTCACCTTTTCGTTCTATTCCAAAGCGCCTCAGTATGCCCCGCATACCCACATCAACAGCACCCAGGCACGCGCTGCCGTTCATACCCTCCAGCCTTATATCATTGACCCTTACTACTTTGGCCCCGTTAGCGTCTACGATCTGTTTGTCAAAAATATCCCTTACAATAAGCAGGTCATCTTCGGAAAACTCATAGGGTTTGATCTTTAAAGCGTACACTCTCGAGGATATGATACGTTTATTGAAAATGCCTATAACGTCCCAGCCCAGGCGGTAATGCGTGTTTTTTTTCTCCAGTATAAGCGCGGATACCCGGGGCAGAGCGTCCCCTCTGACAACAACAAAATCCCTTACCCTCCCAAGTTCCTCCCCTTTGGGATCAAGTGCGGGTTTTTTGAGAAGTTCGCTTACAAAAAGTTCACCGAAAAGAGGCATGATTAACTCGCAAAAACGTTATTCGTTATTGGTTATCAGTTATTAGTTGAATGAAAGTATACCTAAGGAAAGCGGCTTTCAGCAACCTCAAAGTTGAGAAAACCATTTTAGATTTGTGGTCACCCTTCAGGCAAGCACAATGCATGGATTTGTTTACTATTGTATTCGCTCGCATCCACTCGCTTTACATTTTTTCTCTCTACCCGTTGCTCGCTACCCGCTGCTTTCTGAGGAAAGAATTCCTCTGCTGTCTTTCCGGTCAGCAGGTCCCTGCACCTTCTTTATTATCAGGCTTGTAACTATCCCGTTAAAGGCCCCGGTCAACGCGCCAAAAAGGATAATCACCGGGCTTATCAATACTATCGCTTCAAACCTTCTGACAAAGAACAGATATGCCAGTAAAAGCTGGACAATGTTGTGGGTAAGAGCGCCCATGATGCTGATGCCTATGGGGCTGAAAAGTCGTTTACATAGGACTTTTGTGTACCACATAACCAGCGTACTTGAGACCCCGGCGCCGAGACTCAGAGCGAAAGCAGGGCCGAGAAATGTTCCTGCAAAAAGACTCCCGACAAAAACCCTTACCAGCATAACTGTCACACCTGCCTTTAAACCATAAAGCAGAAGAGTGGTGAGCGTTATAATGCTGCTGAAGCCGAACCTGAGCCACGGAATGGGCCTGGGTATCAGCGTCTCGATGCTGTACAGACCTACCGCATAAGCGGCCAGAAGCGCTATATGAAATATCTCTGCTTTTTTTTCTCCGTTGATATCGGGAAACGCGTTATTGGCTGAACCGTTCATATCTAATACACGAAAGTAGCGGGTAGCGAGCAACGAGTAGAGAGAACAATACATGGATCTAAATTCCACAATCAAAAATCTTGCTACTCTCTACTTTCTACTTGCTACTTTATTAAAAAACGCTTGTTTAAAGTTGTCGATACTGGTGTCGGACTTGAAGCCCGGTGAAGATACTCGACCAGGCCTGACCAGCTTTCTGCATCGATCTACGAGTTTTCATACCAGCTTCCACATCCATAACCGTGCTTCAAAAAACAGGTCACCCGTCACGTGTTACCTGTCACTGTTGTTATTTATTTCGTGACCGCGTCGAAATCGCCGGCATGGGAATGCTGTTTATCGCCGCCCACAGACACCACCACCCTGTTCGGAAGGCACACTATCGCTCCCCTGTCCACCCAGCCCTGGCGAACACACAGCTTTTGAGGGCATGGCGCGTCTTTCATACGGACCTTACCGTCCTTTATTTCTATTATATTATCGCCAAGAGGGCCTTTAACACTGACAACGCGGTCTTCATCAAGGTAAAGCTTATAAACTGTTGTGTCATCAACACTGATATTAACAAGATTACCCGCGGGCAGCAGGTCATCCATAAAGGAAAACCCTGCTATAGCCAGGGCCACCAGCAGAAAAAAGAGAAGCTTGTCCATAAAGGTCGCCATACTTAAGACGCCGCCAGTTCTCAGGTCTTTAATCAGCCTCTTCAATATTTATTTTCCCCCTGAGGTTTTTCGTTATATGAACTTTTCTGTCCGCGTCGACTATTATTCCATCAAGCCCCATGGATTCAAGCAGTTTTATCCCTTTTTCGCGCCCGAGTATAAAGATCCCGGTGGAAAGCCCGTCAGCCATATAGCCGTCAGGAGCTATTACAGACACGCTGATGACGCCGGCGGCAGCCGGATAACCTGTTTCCGGGTCCAGAATATGGTGATAGCGCTTGCCGTCCTTTATAAAAAACCTCTGGTAATCACCGGACGTTGATACGGCCTCTCCATTGAGATGGAGGCTGGCAATAATATCTTTAGTCCTGTCCGGCTTTTTTGCGTCCGGCGTACGGGGGTTTTGAACGCCAACGTTCCACGGCCTGTTTCCGGGCTTTGAACCAAAGCCCTTTATGTCTCCCGCGACAGCAACAAGTGCCGCTTTTATGCCTCTTGCTTTTATGGCCTCGACCGCCATATCAGCGGCATATCCTTTTGCTATCCCGCCGAGCTCTATCTTCATGCCCTTTTCTTCCAGCAGGACCTCTGAAGCAGAGGGGTCAGCCTTAATTTTCTTATAACCGACAGATCGAAGAGCCAGCTTGATCTCACGTTCGCCGGGAACGACAGGGTGCTCAGGGTCCTGGCCGGAGAAATCCCACAGTTCAGTTAATGGCGCTACCGAGGGATCAAAGGCCCCATAAGTGATATCCGCGACTTCTATTGCCTTTTGAATAAGCCCGAAGGTTTCTTTACTCACCATGACTGGAGAACTTCCGGCCGCATTGTTGATCGCCGTAACTTCACTGTCTGAGGAGAAAAAACTCAGCCGTTGTTCAAGTATTTCTATACTGTCAAACCCCGCGCCGATCGCCTTCCCGGCCTGTTTTTCAGAAGGGCTGACCACTGTAATGGTACAAAGCGTATCCATTACAAAACGGCTTTCCTTGAAAACCCTGTCCTGTCTGGCACACGCCGTTAAAAACAGAGCACAGAACATAAACAACAAAAGGATGAGGGATGAGGGATGAGGGATGAAGGATGAATTGTTTTTTTGTCTTCCGGACTCCGGGTTCTGTCCATCGTCCATCATCCATCGTCTATCGTCCCTCCGGGTTCTGTTGCCTGTTACATAATTCGTGGGTTCTGGGTTCTGCCTGCCCAGTGGCGAAGTTGCTCGGGGGGGGCTGAGTTCCAACATGTTTCTCACGCTACCGCCTCTCCAGCAGGCAGTTTTCTCTTGAGGAACATGCCTGTATAAGATCCCGGGTCCATCGCGACTTCTTCAGGGGTTCCGGCAGCAATGATCCTGCCGCCTTCATCTCCGCCGCCCGGCCCCAGGTCAATAATATGGTCGGCTATCTTGATTATTTCAAGGTTATGTTCTATCACTACAACGCTGTTGCCGGCCTCTACAAGACCGTTCAGCACATTGACAAGTTTCTGGATATCCACGAAGTGCAATCCGGTTGTCGGCTCATCGAGTATATAGAGTGTTTTGCCTGTCGCTTTTTTGCCGAGTTCCCGGGACAGCTTTACCCTCTGCGCCTCGCCGCCTGACAACATTGTGGCTGACTGTCCAAGCTGTATGTATCCAAGACCCACACTGTCAAGCGCTGTAAGCTTGTGTTTGAGCGCGGGAATGGGACTGAAAAACTCAAGGGCCTGAGCAACCGTCATATCAAGGATATCGGCAATATTTTTGCCTTTATATTTAATGTTCAGGGTCTCCCTGTTATACCTTTTTCCTTTGCATACCTCACAGGGGACATAAATGTCAGGAAGGAAGTGCATAGCCACTTTTATCAGCCCGTCGCCTTTGCAAGTCTCACATCTACCGCCCGCGACATTAAAACTGAACCGACCAGGCCTGTAACCCCTCACCCTCGAATCAGGGAGATGGGAATAAAAACTCCTTATAAATGTAAATATGCCCGTGTATGTCGCGGGGTTCGAACGGGGCGTTTTACCAAGAGGGGACTGGTCTATGTCTATGACCTTGTCGATCTTCTCGATCCCGAGTATCTCTTTGTGCCTGCCGACCCTGTGCCGCAGTGAAATACCTTCAGGAAGTGCTGATGAGGCTTTTCCCCTGCGGGAATACAATTTTTTCGCAAGCGCCCTGTAGAGTATCTCAAAAACAACCGTGCTCTTGCCCGAACCCGAGACCCCTGTTATGCAGGTCAGGACACCCAGGGGTATTTTGACATCTATGTTCTTGAGGTTATGTTCCCGCGCGCCTACCACGGTAATATGGCCTCTGCACCTTCTTCTTTTTGCCGGAAGCCCGATCGTCTGGCCCCCGCGCAGATAAGAGCCGGTGGGAGAATTTTTGTTCCCGGTGATCCTTTCAGGTGATCCTTCCGCTACCACAAAGCCTCCCCTGAGGCCCGCCGCCGGCCCCATATCTATTATGTGGTCAGCCCTCCTTATTGTGTCCTCATCATGCTCAACAACTATCACCGTATTACCCATATCCCTTAATTTGCAAAGGCTGTCCAGCAGCTTGCCATGGTCATGGGGATGCAGTCCGATACTGGGCTCGTCGAGGATATAAAGTACGCCCGTAAGTGAAGAGCCCACCTGGGTCGCAAGCCTTATCCTCTGTCCTTCTCCGCCGGAAAGTGTAAATGCCGGCCTGTTCAGGGTAAGGTAGCCCACCCCGACCTTGCTGAGGAACGAGAGTCTTTCTCTGATCTCCTTCAGGACCTTTTCGGCGATTACCTGTTCTCTTTCTCCAAGTTTAAGCCGCTCAAAAAAAACGGCCGCGTCTTCAATGGACATGTTCGAAAGTTCGCCTATGTTCATACCGTTGACCGTTACGCCCAGCGCCTCTTTCCTGAGCCTTAGTCCTTTGCACCTGGAACAGGGCCTGAGTTCTCCCATGTCCCCGCTCTCTTCCCCCATATTTTCAAATCCAATGCCCCGGCATCCGGGACACGCGCCGTAGGGGCTGTTAAAAGAAAAGAATCTCGGGCTTATCTCAGGGTAACTTATCCCGCATCCGGGGCACGCGAGCTTGCGGCTGAAAAAAATATCCTCCTGCTTTTCAATAATATTTATCACCACAACGCTGGTAAATCTCATCGCGAGCCCGATCGCCTCGGTTACCCGCCTTTCAATGCCCGATTTAATGATAAGCCTGTCAATGACGATATCAATGTTATGTCTCTTGTGTCTGTTAAGCTTTATATCGGTCGTGAGGTCTACCATCTCCCCGTCTATTCTTGCCCTTATAAAGCCCTGTCTCCTTATTTGCCGCAGTTCTTTTTTGTATTCCCCTTTTCTGCCCATTACAACAGGGGAAAGGATCTGCACCCGTGAACCCGCCGGCAGGTTCACTAAGGAGTCAATGATCTGCCGGGTATCCTGTGTTTCCATGGGATTTCCGCACTTATAGCAGTTTCTGTCCCCGATCCTCGCGTACAGGACCCTCAGGTAGTCATATATTTCGGTTATCGTACCCAGGGTAGACCTCGGGTTTTTTGTTGTTGTCTTTTGTTCTATGGCAATGGATGGAGAGAGCCCTTCGATAAAGTCCACGTCAGGCTTTTGCATCTGTTTGAGAAACTGGCCCGCGTACGAGGAAAGGCTCTCCATATAGCGCCTGTGGCCCTCCGCGTAAAGAGTATCAAATGCCAGGGAAGACTTACCTGACCCCGACGGACCTGTAATGACCACAAGCCTGTCCCTGGGGATCCTCACATCAATATTTTTAAGGTTATGTACCTTTGCGCCTTTTACTATTATGAAGTTAAGCATGGAATTATCCCTTGAGACAGAAAGATATCCTTTACTATAACTTAACTTTACGGCGGGATGTCAATCAGTCAAAAAACCTTTTGCCTCCGGAACTTTCCGTTGCAGTTATGGTTTTTGACAAAAAGGACTTAAAAGTGCTTTAATACGAATTCAAATATTTTACCTTGGAGGAACGACTATGAGTACCAGGCAAAAAACCTTCCTGTTTACCTCTGAATCAGTTACCGAAGGGCACCCCGATAAAATCGCTGACCAGATCTCCGACGCGATACTTGACACGATCATATCTGAAGATAAAAACGCAAGGGTCGCGTGTGAAACGCTCCTGACCACAGGACTTGCCTTTGTTGCCGGCGAAATATCGACCACCTGTTATGCCGACATACCAGCCATAGTAAGAGAGACCATCAAAGATATCGGTTATACGAGGGCAAAGTATGGTTTTGATTATGAAACATGCGCGGTCATCACATCTATCCACGAGCAGTCTGTTGATATTGCCGCGGGGGTTGACCCTGGAGGCGCCGGAGACCAGGGACTTATGTTCGGATATGCCTGCGATGAGACCCCGGAACTCATGCCCTTGCCTATAATGCTGGCGCATAAGCTCGCGATGAGACTCACCGAGGTCAGGAAAAAAGATATTCTGGGCTACATCAGGCCCGACGGAAAAACCCAGGTCACGGTCCAGTATACCGGCGGCAAACCCAAAAAGGTTGATACAGTAGTGGTCTCAACACAGCACAGTCCTGATATAACGCTCAGGGAATTAAAGGAAGACATCATCGAGAAGGTCATAAAGCCCGTTATTCCGAAGAAACTCCTTGACGAAGAACACATAACATATCACATCAACCCTACCGGCCGGTTTGTCATAGGCGGCCCGCAGGGTGACACGGGTCTGACAGGAAGAAAAATAATAGTTGACAGCTACGGCGGCATCGGAAGCCACGGCGGCGGCTGTTTTTCAGGCAAGGACCCGACAAAGGTCGACAGGTCAGGCTCTTACATGGCCAGATATGTCGCAAAGAACATTGTTGCCGCCGGACTTGCCGATAAGGTCGAGATCCAGATTGCCTACGCAATAGGTGTTCCTGAGCCGGTATCAATACTCATTGATACATTTAATACAGGAAAAATTCCTGATAATGACATATCCGCTATTGTAAGAAAGAATTTTGATTTCAGGCCGAAATCACTGATAAAAACCCTTAACTTAAGAAGGCCCATCTACAAAAAAACCGCGGCATACGGCCACTTCGGCAGAAGCGAGCCTGAGTTCACATGGGAAAAAACCAATATGGCTGCGACCCTGAAAAAGGCGGCAAAATAACAGGGGGAAGCCAGTATATGATATCAACATCAAAGACCAGATCGGGGAAAAGCACAATGGACCATAAAATAGCTGATATAAACCTGGCAGAGTGGGGAAGAAAAGAAATAGAGATCGCCGAAAAAGAAATGCCCGGCCTGATGGCTGTAAGAGAAAAATATTCCGAAGAAAAACCTCTTAAGGGTGTCAGGGTCTCCGGATCTCTTCATATGACCATTCAGACGGCCGTGCTCATCGAAACCCTTGTCGCTATTGGGGCGGATGTCAGGTGGGCAAGCTGCAATATATTTTCGACCCAGGACCATGCTGCCGCGGCAATTGCGAAAACCGGTATACCGGTGTTTGCGTGGAAAGGGGAAACACTTGAAGAATACTGGTGGTGTACAGTTCAGGCACTGACCTTTCCCGGGGGAAACGGACCTCAATTAGTAGTGGACGACGGAGGAGACGCCGCCCTTTTGATCCACCTCGGTTATGAAGCAGAGAACGATCCTGCAATACTTGATAAAAAAACAGACAGTGCTGAAATGGAGATGATCAACAACCTTCTTAAGGAACAGTTGCTGGAAGACAATCAAAGATGGCATAAAGTGGTCAAGGACTGGCATGGTGTCAGTGAAGAGACAACTACAGGAGTTCACAGGCTGTATGAGAGAATGAGCAATGGCACTCTTCTGGTCCCCGCGATAAATGTAAATGACTCTGTTACCAAATCAAAGTTTGACAACCTCTACGGCTGCAGGGAATCACTGGTAGACGGCATCAAAAGGGCAACAGACGTCATGATTGCCGGAAAAGTTGCGGTTGTGTGCGGTTACGGCGATGTTGGAAAAGGATGCGCCCAGTCCTTAAGGGAGTTCGGGGCGCGCGTCATTATAACTGAAATAGACCCTATCTGCGCCCTTCAGGCCGCTATGGAAGGCTATGAAGTGAAAACCGTTGAAGATACTCTGGGTGTTGCCGATATCTATGTGACTGCCACGGGAAACAGGGATATCCTTGCCCTGGAGCACATGGAAAAGATGAAAGACCAGGCCATCGTCTGCAATATCGGGCATTTTGACAATGAGATACAGGTCGACAGGCTGAGCAGCCACCCCGGCATAAAGAAGACCAACATAAAGCCCCAGCTTGACAGGTATCTGTTCCCTGACGGACACTCGATATTTCTCCTTGCGGAAGGACGGCTTGTAAATCTGGGGTGCGCGACAGGTCACCCTTCATTCGTTATGTCCAACAGCTTCACAAACCAGGTGCTGGCACAGATCGATCTCTGGGAGAACAGGGAGAATTACGAAAAAAAGGTCTACACGCTTTCGAAAAAACTTGATGAAGAGGTCGCCAGGCTGCATCTTGAAAAGATCGGCGTTAAACTGACAAAACTCACCCGGGCACAGGCTGATTATATAGGGGTCCCTGCTGAAGGACCTTTCAAGCCCGATTATTATCGATACTAATACTGAGCTTGCCGAAGTGCTACTTAGCGACTTCCTCTTTGTACTGCTTAAAAGTGACGACCCTGTTCCTGCCCGTCTTCTTTGCCATGTAAAGCGCGTCGTCCGCGGCTTTTATTAAGCCGTCCTTATCGAGCGAGTCATCGGGAAAGACCGCGACACCTATGCTTACAGAGAGATGACAGGCCTTGCCCCTGATATCAAGCGAGCTCACGCCGACGTCGCTTCATATTTTTTCAGCTACCCTGATGCCGCCGTTGTACGACGACTCCGTAAGTGTAATGGCGAACTCTTCCCCGCCGTAACGTGAAGCAGAGTCGATCTTTCTAACGTTCCGGCTTAAAATATTTGACAACCACCTGAGGGCCGCGTCACCCTCCTGGTGCCCATAGGTATCGTTGAATTCCTTATTTCTTTTATACGTGTAGATCAGATAGATCAGACCTGTTGAGACCATCAATAAAGAAACAGAGAAGAAGAAGTAGGCCCTGAGCTGTATACGTCCGATCTCATCCACAAGCTGGTTTAATTGGAAAGACTCGAGCGAGGAAAACCCTGGATTTCTTTCAGCAAGTTTTCTGGTGAACACCAGGATCTTATCCGTGCTGTTATAAACATCTCCAAAGGAAAAGACCGCGGCAATTATGATCATGATTATAAAAACTATACCGATGAAATAAAAAGTGGTTAGTTTGCGCAGTACTCTCATATCGCCTTCATGACCCCCAGAGTACTTTTTATGACCTTTCTGTCCCACATAATGGATACGTGGTTTGCGCGTATATTATGATGTTCCGACGACCATGGCATCAAAGAGCTTTTCGCGGAAACAAGCCCGTCGCCCTTACCCGGTGTTATTTCGTCGGTGATCAGAAACGACGGGGTAATTTTAAGCAGTGAATCCGGTATGGACAACAATGGCCTGGGATGGAGACCTCTCCCGGTCCTTTTACACATATAAACAGTGAAAAACCTCGGCTCAGTACCTCCGAACGATAAATAACTCACTCCTTTCTGGAACGAGTCTCTCAGGTTTTCGAAGAAAACCGAATCCGGAAGAAGCTCTTTCAGGGCGCTTCCTTTGAGCAGGTCAGCGACATTCTTGATGGTCCTGGAAACAGTGCCATGGGCTTCTTTCGGCAGAACATTCTTAAGCACGGCTGAGAATGGTTTAAGATACTTCCCCAGCAGGGCGATCGAACTGCCGGCATGAGGGGTGGAGATCGTTATAAGCGCCTTTATCCCGGCTCTTTTTCTTTCCATGAACTTTCTCGCGACAAGCCCTCCCCTGCTGTGTCCTATGAGGGCTATGGGCTTTCCCGGAAAGATCCTTTTCGCTCTGCTTACGACCTTGCCGAGCTCCTCAGCGGCAACCATTATCGGCCCTGCAGTCCTTCCCTGGCTCCAGCAGATAATACTAAAACCATCATCTCTTAACGCGGCCCAGAGGTTATTGATCCTCTCAGGAATTGTTCCGATAGAGATCTTCCGCGCGTATTGACAGGTCGGTCCGGGCTTTGAAGCCGCAAAGATCTTTAGCGGTACGTTTTTGGCAAAGATCCTGGTATTCATCGGGTCAATCCAGATGTCCCTGTCCACTCCAAGACCGTGGATGAAGATTCCAACCGGTCTGTCATCCCGGCCTTTGTGAACCACCGTGTCCAAACCTGATCTCATAGCAAAATCTCGTTCAGCCGGGACTCATAAAAACCTTATGTCCTCAAAGGGCCTTTATTAAAGCAGGTTTACTGTTTCAAGGTTCCCGTCGTTTTTTAAATATACAACCTTTATTATCCGGGCATTCCTGATCATGCGGGTGCAGAGCTTACACGGCGCTCCGTTGGCGATACTTTTGTCCTCTTCAAAACCCGCTATATAGATGGCCGCGTCCTTCATCCTTTCAGGCCCGCCGTTGATGATCGCGTTTTGCTCGGCGTGAACAGCCTCGCAAAGTTCATACCTTTCGCCCGAGGGTACATTAAGCTCCTTCCGGGTACATTTTTGCCTGTCAATACAGTTATCCACACCCCGGGGCGAACCGTTGTATCCGGTACTGATTATAACATTATCCTTAACAACTACCGCCCCGTATCTTCTTCTCAGGCAGGTTGATCTTGATGAAACCACTTTCGCAATTTCGATAAAATAGTTGTCCCATGACGGACGCAAAGAAACCTCCGCAATTGTCGATCGTCAATTGTCAATTGTTATTTTAAAGGGTCACCCGGCCTTTATTTTCCAGTCGGTTCTGTCCTTTTTATCTTCAAGTATGATCCCTTTTCCCTCAAGCTCTTTCCTTATACTGTCCGAGAGGTCCCAGTCTTTTTTCTGCCTTGCCTCCTGTCTGGCAGATATCTTATCAAGGATATCATCTCCTGACAGGCCGATCTTTTTTACATCCATTAATGACCGGTACCATTCTTCCGGTGTTCTCTGGAATATATTCAGCACTGCGCCGATCCCGGAAAGGACCTCTTTTGTCCTTAGGACAAGCTCCCTGGCCTTTTGCCCTGAAGGCTTCCCGTCAAGGAACCTGTTCACCTCCCTGACAAGCTCAAATATATGTCCAAGCGCAAGCGCGGAGTTGAAGTCATCATCCATGGCAGATTCGAATTTGCCCCTGGCAGAGGACAACAGCTTTTCAAACTCATCATCAACCCCGTTAGAGGCTTTCTTCTCAACAGGGAGTTCCTCAGATGATTTGTCAGCGGTTCCTCCTGTCTCTATAAAATCATTGATCCTCATTACAGTCGAATAGTACCTGTCAACAGAAACCTCTACATCGTTTAGCTGGGCGTCTGAAAAATCTATGGGACTCCTGTAATGGGTTGATAGCAGGAAGTAACGCACCACTTCCGGATCATATTTCCCCAGGATCTCTTCGACCGTAAAAAAGTTGCCAAGAGATTTGGACATCTTCTCTTTGTCGACCGTTATAAACCCGTTATGCAGCCAGTACTTTACAAAAGGCTTGCCTGTAACGGCCTCGCTCTGGGCTATCTCGTTCTCATGGTGCGGGAAGATAAGGTCAGCTCCTCCGCCGTGTATATCAAAGCTTTCGCCAAGATACTTCATCGACATGGCGCTGCATTCTATGTGCCATCCCGGCCGTCCGGGTCCCCACGGGCTCTCCCATGAAGGCTCGCCCTCTTTAGAGGATTTCCAGAGGGCAAAGTCAAGCGGGCTCTTCTTCCTCTCATCCACATCGACCCTTGCTCCGGCCATCATCTCATCCGGATTCCGGCCTGAAAGCTTTCCGTATCCCGGAAATTTACTGACCTCGAAATAGACGTCTCCGTCAACACTATAGGCGACCCCGGTATCAACAAGCCTTTTTATCAGGTCCACCATCTCCTTTATGTGCCCGGTCGCCCTTGGCTCAATATCTGCCCTGCTGACGCCAAGCATGTCCATATCCCTGTAGTATTTCTCTGTATATTTCCCGGCTATCTCGTCTGTCGATACATTTTCCTGAGCCGCCTTTGCGATTATCTTGTCGTCAACATCAGTAATGTTCCTTATGTGTTCTACCTTGTACCCCTTAAATCTCAGATACCTTTTTATAACGTCAAAGACTACCGCGCTTCTTGCATGTCCAAGGTGGCTGATATCATAAGCGGTAATGCCGCATACATACATGCTGACCTTACCTGGAGTGATGGGGAGAAATTCTTCTTTCTTCCTGGTCAGCGTGTTATAAACCCTCATCCCTGCCTGTCCGGAAGGCAGGTTTCCGTCTTTTTTACTTTGTTTTTCCATTGCATCAATCCTCTTTGCCAGTTCATCGACCCTTGACTCCATCTCTTCAATCTTCTCTGACACCGGGTCAGGGAAATGGTCCATAACCTCGACCAGCCCCTCTTCTGTGGTCATCCTGATGATCTTTTTCCTGGTGATCCTGCCCGGTACACCGACCACAGTCGCGTTGTCAGGTATGGATTTAAGTATGACCGAATTCGCGCCTATCTTCACATTATTTCCGACAGTTATCGGACCCAGTATCTTTGTTCCTGTTCCTACGACAACATTGCTGCCCAGGGTCGGGTGTCTCTTGCCTTTTTCCGTGCCGGTACCCCCAAGCGTAACACCCTGATACAGCGTAACATTCTCTCCTATTTCAGATGTCTCGCCGACAACAACACCCATGCCGTGGTCAATGAAAAAACCGCCTTTGATCTGCGCGCCGGGGTGTATTTCTATTCCGGTTAGGAACCGCCCCACGTGGGACAGGAACCTTGGCATCACAGGGACACGGATCTTCCACAAAAAATGGTTTATTCTGTGCAGAAAGATCGCGTGAAAACCCGGATAAGCAAGCACGACCTCGATCCCGTTCTTTGCGGCCGGGTCCATCTCAAAAACTGCTTTGTAATCATGCCTTACGTCCTTCCAAAAACCCATAGCAGGTATTATACAATAAAAATATGAGAAGTTAGGAAGTTAAGAAGATAGGAAGCTGAGAAGTTGGGAAGTTAAGAGGTCAGCAAATTATTCCAGGCTTTCGCACTTCTGCTCTTCCGCGCTCCTGGTGTTACCGGTAGTTCACAAACTCCATGTGCACATTGAAATCTTTTTCTTTCAAAAGGCTGATCGTTGACTGAAGGTCATCGATCTTATTTGCCTTTACGCGCACCTGGTCTTTCTGGATCTCAGACTGCACCTTGAGCTTTGTCTCTTTTATGGTCTTAACGATCTCTTTGGCCTTTTCTGTCGTTATGCCCTGCTGGATGGTTATAACCTGTTTTGCGGTTCCGGAAAGAGCAGGCTCGATCTTTCCGTAATTTAACGATTTTAAAGATATTTTTCTCTTAACTAATTTACCCTGAAGTATATCGACAACACTTTTGAGCTTGTACTCGTCATCAGAAGCAACACGTATCTCGTTCTTTGCCTGGTCAAGCTCAATACTGCTTTTGCTGCCTTTAAAGTCAAATCTCTGGCTGATCTCCTTGAGCGCCTGCTGAATAGCATTTGAAACCTCCTGAAGGTCCACTTTGCTCACAATATCAAAGGAGTGATCACTTGCCATAGTTTAAGTCCCCTTATTATTCCAGATTTCCCGACAGGTACATATTTTAAAGAAGTAAGGCAGTATTATCAACCGATTTATTACGGACAGAGAAAAATTCCGGCCGCGCATAGCCAAATACATAAGACGATGTTATAATTATATTAGATAACCTGATTGAAAATCTCAACTCAGCATACAACATTATGGGAAAAAATATCAATTTATCGACAAGGATCCTGATCCATAGCTCTGTAGGGTGCCTTGCCGGTCTCGTGTTCCTGCATCCGGTGTCCATGTTTATCTTTAATATTTATGGACACAATACCATGGAGCACTTTTTTGACCCGGGCCACCTGCTGATGGCAGTATACTTTTCATTACTGGGAGGCGCCATAGGTTTTTTTAACGGGCTATATATCCACAAAAAAACCTTACTTTACAAGGAGATAGAGATCCTCTCCATTACCGATGAATTGACCTCCCTGTATAACCGCCGTTTTTTTACGAGTCAGCTCGGCAAGGAGATGGAAAGAGAGATGAGCACCGCCTGACCGTCAGGCCCGGTAATGATGAGCCGGCCCCGAAGCCACGCCACCATGCCATCATGTATCTGGTACTGAACCCTTCTGAAAAAATTCCTTATTTCCTTCACCGAATCCCTTATGCCGAGTTCTATTACACCGTGGATCACTATGACGTTATACAGGTTAATCCAGAAGGCAATCTGCTCCTGCCTGCTCTTCTGGAAGTTCAGGGCCATTTTTTTCAGGGTGTAGCTCATTTCCAGATACTGCCCGTATGCCTCTGATCTCCGCATCCGTTCGTAGGCAACCCGGCCCTTCGCAGTATCAAAAAACGCGCCCCTTAGAACATTCATTGAGTCTTTGAGATTAACAGCTATCTCTTTTGGCGGAATGTCATATCAGGACTCTCCGTCATTCAGCACTATCCTGTCTGCCAGAAGGATGTTCAACCCTGGCATTTCTTTTTCCGGCTCCACACCCTTTTCTTTTGCCTTCCGCAGGGCAACTGCACTGTTTATATATCCTATATGAGTAAACGCCTGCGGGAAATTGCCCAGCGCTTCCTTCCATACGACATCATACTCTTCTGAAAAAAGCCCCAGGCCGTTTGCAGTGCCTTCGATGCGGCGAATAAAGGTTTCAGCCTCATCAAGCCTGCCAAGCGCGATAAGATTATCGACCAGCCAGAAAGTGCAGAGCAGAAACGGCCCTCCTCTTACCTCCCATATTCCCGAGTCCCTGTCTTTCCAGTGATCAACAACATGATTACAAATGCCCCGGAGGAAAGGCCATATCTCTGAATCTACTTTGCCTACATATCGGGAGAGCTTTAAGGCTGAGTCCAGAAGTTCGCCGTAGATATCAAGTTGTCTCTGTTTGGCTGCTTCATTTCCGATACGCACAGGCCTGGAGCCCTTGTATCCGTCCAGATGGGAAAGCTCCTCTTCAGGCAAATTCTCTTCCCCGCGGAGCCCGTACATTATCTGCATCCTGGCCGCGCCGTGCTCTGACAGCAGTCTTTCTATCCATCTCAGGTACCCCTCTGTCTCTGACAAATGCCCGAGATTAAAAAGCGCCTGCAGTGTAAAAGAGGCGTCCCTCACCCATGTATACCGGTAATCCCAGTTCCTTACCCCGCCGACCTCTTCGGGCAGGGAAGTTGTGGCCGCGGCTGCGATAGCGCCTGAAGGTTCGTAGTAGAGACCTTTCTGCTTTCTCCTTATCAGGTCCGGCCGGTTTTTCCTCTTCATACGCCAGATGCAGCCATTTGCTTTCACCTTCAGACATCTGCCACTCCGCCTCCGCCCGGTTCTCACTGATATTGAGTTTATGCCCGCTGGAGAGGACCAGGCTTTCCCCATTACCTTTGGCAATGACCCCCAGGTCATGTCCTTCGAGCACTGTTTCCGCCCGGGCATAATTAAACCTCGGTTCAAAGACCAGCCTGGCATTTACTCTGCCCTTAAGCACCTCTACAAACCTGTACAGTTCATGGTTCTGTTTCTCTAAAACCTCAATTCCGCAAGAACAAACAGGCATAAAATCAGTAATCCGCATGATTCCGGTCCTTGTTCTGAACATGATCATCAATATGTTGGTACCGGGCCTGTATTCAGATGTTGAATCCCATTCATCAACGGGCGAGACAGAACAATAACCGCCTTTCCCGTCATCGAGCAGTGCGCCGAATACGCTTGGTGAATCGATATGAGGCAGACAAAGCCAGTCTATAGAGCCGTCCAGCCCTACAAGCGCAATTGAGTGAAGGTTTCCGATTATGCCGTAATCACTTATTTTTTTGTACATCTTTTAAAAAACCGTTATTAGTTGTTCGTTATCTGACGCGCGATACAGAATTCGCTAAAATGGAACCCCACTGGCAAGCCCGCCTACCCGCAGGCCCTTCCTTTAAGATGGAAGAAAAACTTAAGGGCTTTTTTTACTTTATCCGAGAAGATCTTTCCTGAAAAGAAATTCCCCACAACTCTCTTGTTGATCTCTGCAAGGGTCGGATAAGAATGAACGGCGGCGGCCAGCTTTGAAAGCTTGACCCCTCCGTTCATCACAGCGACCCACTCGCCAAGCAGTTCTCCGGCATGCGGCCCCAGGATCTGTATGCCTATTGGTTTATCTTTTTTATCCAGGAGCATTTTCACCTTACCGACCTCCTCACCCTCCGCAAGGCTCCTGTCATTGGCCCTGAATTGCTCTGTCCAGACCGAGTACTGAATCCCGGCGGCCCCGGCGCTTTTTTCGTTCATCCCTATGCTCGCGAGTTCCGGGTCTGTATACGTGCACCAGGGAAGATAAGTGTAGTCTGTTTTTCGGGGCAAATGAAGGATAGCGTTGCTGAGCACGATTCCTCCCTCATAACCGGCAGCATGAGTAAACTGATACGCTCCGGTGACATCGCCCGCGGCATAGATATGCTTGTGGTCTGTCCTGAGCCTGCTGTCCAGCTTAAGGCCCTTCTTATCAAAGTCCATTGAGATCCCGTCAAGCCCAAGTCCCTGGAGGTTCGCCTGTCTTCCCAGGGCTATAAGGATCTTCTCAGCCTTAAGGCTTATGGTCCTGCCTTCTTTGTTCCTGATAACGATCTCCTTTTCACTGCCCAGGTCTTTTGCGCCAAGTATTGAGGAGTTCAGGTGAAATTCCACTCCCTCGGAGATCATGACATTCATAAGCTGGTCAGCCATGTCCTTATCCTCTTTACTTAATATCTGGCCGCTTCTCTGAACCACAATGACCTTTGTGCCAAGTCGGCTGAACGACTGGGCCATCTCAATTGCTATAGGGCCCGCGCCTATAGCGATCATGCTCTTTGGAAGACTGTCAAGGGAGAATATCTCTTTATTAGTGATAAACGGGGTGTCATTGATACCCTCTATCGGCGGGACAGACGGAGAAGAACCTGTTGCAATGACCCAGTTCTTCGCCGAATATGTCTTGCCGTTAAGGCGTACAGAATATTCGTCCGCGAAAACAGCATCCCCGAACTCGACCTTTACCCCAAGTTTACAGAACCTCTCTTCAGAATCATGCTTCTGTATCGTTCTTATCACCGATTGTATCCTCTTTGCCACTTCTTTATAATCAACCGGTTTAAGATCGGTTTTGGGAAGGCCGTACCTTTCGGCATTTTTCATTAAATGGTAGACATAAGCGGTTCTTATGAGCGTCTTGCTGGGAACACAACCGTAATGCAGACAGTCCCCTCCAAGCTCTTTTTCTTTTTCGATCAGGAGTGTTCGGGCCCCGAACTGGCTCGCTCCGGCAGCGATCGTGAGTCCGGCTGAACCTCCGCCTAAAATGCCTATGTCATAATCATGATCCGGCATAACAGCTTCCGTTTAAGTTATTTAGTCATTTAGTTATTGAGTCATTCCGCTTTGCTATTATTGAGTCCTCTTATTAATGACATAATGACTTATTAACTCAATGACTAATATTGTTTTTCTTTTCTTGATTTATACAGCGCCATTAATTTCTTTACTGCTATCGGGAAAAGCCCGAGAATAACAAAAGACAGGATCAGGCCCGGGGAAAATATCCCGGAAGGAGAGTCGATCTTTCCAAGCTCTTTCCCTGCATTCACAAAGACCATGGTGCCGGGAAGCATCCCGATCTGTGATACCCAGAAAAATGTCCTCAGACGCATCTTTGTAAGACCCATTACAAGATTTATAAGCCAGAAGGGAAACATAGGGATCAGCCGTAAGGTGAACAGATAAAACGGCCCTTCCTTTTCGATCCCCCGGTTAACTGTTTTAAGCTTGTCCCCGAACTTACCCTGCATCCAGTCTCTGAGAATAAACCTCGACACAAAGCAGGCCAGTGTAGCACCGATAGTGCTTGAGAAAGAAACAGCAACGGTAGCTACAATAAAACCGAAAAGAGCCCCTCCGGCGAGTCCCATTATCACAGCCCCTGGTAAAGACAACGCGGCCATAACGATATAGATCAACATATAAACCGCGATCACGGTAACCCGGTGTTCCGCATAGAGGAGATCGAACTTCTCCTGGGACTCTTTAATGTACGCGAGAGAAAAATATTCTCCGAGGTTAAAAACCTTGAAAACCGCGATAAGAAGAATAATGACCAGAACGATTATTATTTTTTTTACATGTTTCTTATTCATTAATATTGCTCAGGCAGACTGAAGCAACAGGGTTTTTGGCTTATGATACCTAGGATATCAGAACATTGTGTTTTGTCAATAAACTACAGTTGATATTCTGTAATATATTCATAACAGGCTGTTACGATCGAAAACGTGGTAAACTTGAAACTCAGGAGGTAAATACCCGGTTGTCCGATAAAATAACAGTAATAGTGCCCACGCTCAATGAAGAGAAAACACTTTATAATACGCTGAACCTGCTCAGTTTGTCGGATAACGAAGAGTTGATAGTGGTAGACGGCGGGAGCAGTGACGGCTCCGTATCCATCGCGCGGAAATTTACTGACAGGGTCTTTGTTACCACGACAGGCAAAGGCCGGGGGCACGCGATGAATTACGGGGCGCAGAGAGCAGAAGGAGACATACTTCTTTTTCTCCATGCCGACAGCTCTCTGCCGGACGGCGCGTTTGATACGGTCCGGGAGGTAATGAAAAACCGCCGTGTCGCGGCAGGGGCGTTTGACATCATTATCGATCATCCCGGCCTGCGTTTCAGGATCATAGAGGCGGGCGCGAACCTGAGGTCAAGAGGCACTTCCATACCGTACGGAGACCAGGGCATATTTATGAAAAAAGACCGGTTTCACAGCGTGGGCGGATTTGAGGACCTGCCGATTATGGAAGACATCGCGATATCCAGAAAACTCAGCAAAGAGGGGAAAATAGTTTTTGTCAGGCCTCCCGTTAAAACATCTCCAAGGCGGTGGCTGAAAGAAGGCGCTGTCTATACAACATTAAGGGACTGGACGATCGCGCTTTCATATTCTTTTTTACGAATATCGCCGTCAGTACTGAAGAAGTATTATAGGGACGTAAGATGAAAAACAAAAATGCCCTCATAATAATCGCGAAATACCCTGAGTTAAATAACGTTATGACTCGTCTTGCCGGCTCAATGCCGGATAAAAAAAGACTCGTACTTTACATATCTCTTCTGGAAAGTACCGTTCAAAGATTGAGGTCGATACCAGGGGTGGATACATTTATAGCGTACGCTCCGCAAAACAGCAAAGAGTATTTTTCTAAATTCAATGTTAAACTGCTTCCGCTCAGCAAAGGGGACCTGGGCGAAAGAATGCTTGACGCCATGAGCAGGGTCCTGGCCGAAGGGTATGAAAAAACGGCGCTCGCAGGTGTTGATATTCCTGAACTTACAGGTTCAATAATCCTTAAGGCGTTCGAACTGCTGTCAGGCAATGATATAGTTTACGGCCCGGCCGGAGACGGCGGTTATTACCTTGTAGGCATAAAGAAACCTGTAAAAGAGATCTTCAATGATATTCAGTGGTCTACGGAGCGGACATTGGAGCAGTGTATGGATAAGGCGAAACAGTTCGGATATAGTGTTGTCTTTACCAAAACCCTCAGTGACGTGGATACGCCGGAAGACCTGGAAAATACGGACCTGCCTACATATTGACTCTGAACTTCCTCAGCCTTAACGCGTTTGTAACAACGGTGACCGAGGACATGCCCATTGCCGCCGCCGCGAACATGGGATTCATAAGTATGCCGAAAAACGGGAAACAGTATGCCCCATACACACCTGAGCAGTTTATTCCTGAAAGCCTCCGTCTCCATATCCACGCGCGTCTATCTCTTTTTGTATTTTCGTTACTTCTTAGCCACTAAGACACCAATTTTATGAAATTATAAAAATATTTGACAGAATTAATTTGGATATGATTCCCCATTAAATCCGGCAATATTGTTAGAATAATTATGGGGTTGGAAAACTGCACACCGGGATCTGTGAGGCAGTTGGGTAACTGGCTGTTCTACCTTGATGACCAACCTTGTTTTTAAGTAATTATTAAATGTAAACTAAATAATATTGGGGGTATGTAATGGCTATATTGAAATTTAAAAACTTTGAAGATGTGGATAGGCTTGAGAAAGAAGGAAAAGGTATAAACTGGCGATTTACACCCGACCAGGTTTATCTCAATAAGGTTCTCAGGTTTCAAATCAAGGTTCCATTCCCTCCCGGCGTCTATAAATTTAAGACTTTTAAAGATGCTGAAATATGGGAAAGGGGATGGTGGGTAAAAAGTGGAGCTGCAAAGAGAACTCGTTAGATTGTGTGCAGCGCTTAACCATGCAGAGGTAAAATATATAGTAGTTGGAGGGTGTGCTGTTATCCTTCATGGCTACTACAGAACTACTCATGATATTGACCTTATTATAGATCCATCCCCGGAAAGTATACGAAAAATGAAGGAAGCGCTTTATGAAATCTTTGGTTCTAAAGAGGTATTTAATATCCATGATGATGATGTGATGCGATATGCTGTTGTCAGGTTTGCCCCTGAATCGGAAGAGATAGTAATTGACTTTATTGGTAAAATAGGCGATATCTCCTTTGAGACAGCTATTTAAAGATAAAGAAGAAGTAGAGGTTGAAGGAGTAAATATCCCCGTGTGTGGACTCTCAACGCTTATTGAGACCAAAAAGGGAGTAAGGCCCAAAGACAAAGAAGATTTGCTTTTTCTATTAGGCAAAAAGGAATATCTTGAAAGACAGCATAGGAATGATACATAAATACTGTTTCGGATATGAACGATTTGTAATTGCTATCAAAAAGAGAGGATTAAAATAATGAAGGTATCCGCAAGAATTCTTTTAACGACGTTATTGATCGTATTATTTGCAATGTCCACCTACGCCCAGGAGACATTATCGAACGAGCTAAATGCCAAGGCTGCTACACTTTATCAACAAGGAAGATATTCTGAGGCAGTCAATGTAGTGAAAGAAGCATTGAAAGTTGCCGAAAACACATTTGGGCCAGACCATCCAAATGTGGCAACCTCCCTGAACAATCTGGCAGGACTTTACAAAGAGATTGGAAAGAAAGATAAAGCGAAAAAATTTGAAGAACGTGCAAAGAGGATTCATTCCGGAAAATAGGGGTCTTTTCCTATATCCAGCCTAAAATGAACATGGCCTTTCTTTTTTAGAGGCTGAACTTAAACTTCCTAAGCCGCAAGGCATTTGTCACCACTGTAACCGACGACATGCCCATTGCCGCTGCCGCGAACATGGGGTTCAGGAGTATTCCAAAAAAGGGAAACAGTATGCCCGCTGCAACCGGAATTAATATTGTATTGTATGCAAAAGCCCAGAAAAGGTTCTGTCTTATATTTCTGAGTGTAGCTCTGGAAAGCGCTATAGCAACCACCACCCCTCTCAGGTCACCGCTGATAAGGGTAATGTCAGAAGCCTCCATGGCAACGTCAGTTCCTGTCCCGATCGCAATACCTATATCGGCCTGCGCAAGCGCCGGCGCGTCATTGATACCGTCTCCGACCATGGCGACAACTTTATTTTCGGATTGAAGCTTTTTAACTTCTTTTGCCTTGTCCTCAGGAAGCACCTCGGCAAGCACCCTGTCTATGCCGGCCTGTTTCGCAATAGCCACCGCGGTTCTTTTATTGTCGCCTGTGATCATTACCGTTTCAATGCCTGACTTATCGAGTGACCTGATAGCAGCAAGAGAATTTTCCTTTAATGTGTCGGCAACAGCTACAATCCCTATGGCAGTCCCATCCACTGCCACATACATTGGTGTCTTCCCTTCACCGGATAATTGTTCGGCTTTTTCTGCAAGGTCCCTGATGTTTATGTTTTCGTCATCCATAAAATTTGCATTGCCAAGATGAACGGTTTTCCCGTCAATCTTTGCTTTAATCCCATGTCCGGGCACGGCTTTAAAGTCAGCAGGATCTTTAAGGCCGACACCTCTCTCCTTTGCTTTCTTTACGATCGATTCTCCAAGGGGGTGCTCCGAGCCTTTTTCAGCAGAAGCGGCAAATTTCAATATTTCATCAGCCGTCCATTGCTCGCCTCGTGCGAAGCCTACGGGTCCTTCATCCAACGTCAGTATATCAGTTACCTCGGGTTCTCCTTTTGTAAGGGTGCCTGTCTTGTCAAAAACAACAACATTAATTTTATGGGATATTTCAAGCGCTTCTGCGCCCCTTATTAAGATGCCGTTTTCAGCGCCTTTGCCAGTGCCTACCATTATTGATGTAGGTGTTGCAAGCCCGAGTGCGCACGGACAGGCAATTATCAGGACAGCTATAAAGTTCAGCAGCGCGTATGTGAAAGCAGGGGCCGGGCCGAAGAGATACCACACAATAAATGTAATAGAGGCAATTCCCATGACCGCAGGGACAAAGACAGACGCGATCTTATCGACAAGCCTCGCTATCGGTGGCTTGGATCCCTGCGCCTCCTGAACCATATTTATAATCTGTGAGAGCATCGTATTCCTGCCAACCTTGGTTGCCTCAAATTTAAATGAGCCTGTTTTATTTATCGTGGCTCCTATCACTTCATCCCCAGCCTTTTTTTCAACCGGCAGGGACTCACCTGATATCATGGATTCATCCACGGATGAATAGCCTTCTTTTAATACACCGTCAACAGGTATTTTCTCTCCGGGCCTGACAAGTACGATATCGCCGATTTCCACATCTTCAATGGGAACATCCTTTTCTTCCCCGTCTTTGATGATCCTGGCTGTCTTTGCCTGCAGGCCCATAAGCTTTTTTATGGCCTCGGATGTCTGACCCTTTGCCCTTGCCTCAAGCAGTCTTCCCAGAAGGATGAGAACAATAATAGCGGCAGCTGTATCAAAATAAACCTCAGCCGAATAGCCTTTTATCTCAAAAAGTGAAGGAAAGAATGTAGCGATCACACTATATATATATGCTGCAGATGTTCCAACAGCTATCAGGGTGTTCATATTGGTAGTCCTGTGCCGTGCGGCAGCAAAGGCGCCTGCATAGAACTGCCCCCCTACCCAGAACTGGACCGGTGTCTGAATGAGCAACTGAATAATAAAACCTGTCTGCCTGGGGATATCAATAACTGCGGACAGGCCGATCCTGTCCCGGAACACGAGCAGGAAAAGCGGGATGGTTAACGCCATTCCGGCAAAAAGTTTTGCTTTAAGCTTTTTATATTCATTTTCCCTCTCTATTTTTTCCTTCTCAACTATGTCTTCACCCTTTTCAACCTCTATAATCTCATAACCCGCTTCTTTGACAGCCTTTTTAAAATCCCTCATGCCGACCTGCGCAGGCATGTATTCAATCGCGGCTTTTTCAGTTGCAAAATTCACAGAAACTGAAAAAACTCCGTCTAATGAAGAGAGCGCATCCTGCACTCTCTTTACACACGCGGCACAGCTCATACCTTTTATGGGGAATGTAATCTTCGAGGCTGAAACACCGTATCCGAGGTCCTTTATGATTTCTATGAATTCATTAACGTCACTTACTGACGGGTTGTAAAAAACAGTGGCTTTTTCAGCGGCAAAATTCATTGCGGCATTATCCACACCTTTAAGTTTTAACAGTTCATCCTGTATTTTGGATGCGCAGGATACACATGACATGCCTGTTATTGGCAGGTCTATTCTTTTGGCCTGAGAAGAGAACTTTTTTGCAGGAACGATCTGAAGCGGTATGATCTTCTGCCCCGGCTGTAAATACTTCGAAGGATTCGCATCAAAATCCTGTTTACAGGATAACGCGCAGAAATAATGCGTCTTTCCTTTGTATTCAGACATGCCAGCAGCGTCTTTTCCCTCTATTTCCATTCCGCAGACAGGGTCTTTAACCATAATACTCCTTTTAAAATTGCGAATTGTGGAATGCTGACTTCTGTTCTCTAACTTTCTGAGCCCACAAAAAAAGGACAAAAATTATGTATATTCACCACTATAAACCTTGTATACATTTGTACTAAATCCAACGATGATATAAATCATATTAAATTATTTAACTACTCTTAAAAGCTGAATTCCTTTCTTTGCGGCGTAAAGTATAGAATCCGCCTTGGTGATAAGTTCGTCCAAGTCCTGAGCTTCAGATGGAAATGTAGCAGTTCCGATGCTCGCGGTAAGCTTTATCCCTGTACTTACCGAATTATTCGTAAAAGAATGGGATTCCACTTCTTTATGTAATCTTTCCAAAAGCTTAAGCGCTTTATCATTATCCGCCTCCGGCATGACTATAACAAACTCATCGCCCCCATACCTGGCAACAAAGTCAGGTTTTCGAACCGTCTTTTTTAAAAGAACGGCAAATTCTTTTAACAATTTGTCTCCCTGCTGGTGACCGTGGGTATCATTGACCTGCTTAAAATTGTTGAGGTCTATAATTAAGAGAGATAAGTAATGAGAATATCTACGGGCTCGCTCAATTTCTTTGCTAAGCTGGTTTATAAAGTACCTGCGATTATACAGGGAGGTTAACTCGTCAGTAATAGAAAGGAGTTCTATCTCTTTATAAAGCCCGGCCCTTTTGTGGATATAGAACGCGTTAACAATCCCGGATACTAATCCTAATATTGCAAAATAGCCCGCCATAAGAAGATGTTTGGGCGCGAAAATCTGCTGAAAGGTAACAAAGTGTACAACATTGTATTCAACAATATCACTGATAAACACGGATATTGGATGCAAAAATAAAAATCCGGCAAGGCATCCAATAGAGCTATGAATTAAGATTCTCTTTATTAAACTAATATTTTTTTTCATGGGCTATATCGCGGTTTTATATTTCTTTTTACTAAAAAGATAGCCATTCCCGCTAATATCATAAAAAAACACAGGACCTGCCCCATGCTCAGAGGACCTAATACAAATCCCAATTGAACATCAGGCTCGCGGACAAACTCGATAAAAAAACGTACAAGTCCGTAGCCTATAAGATATAAAGAGGAAAGATACCCGTTAAAAGCGCTCCTTTTTCTCAGGTTCCACAAAATCGCAAAAAGGAATATCCCCTCAAAAAAAGCCTCATAAAGCTGGGACGGGTGCCTGAGCCGGCCGGTCGCATCCAGTGGGAAATACATGCCCCAGGCAGCAGTGGTCACTCGGCCGTATAGCTCGCCGTTCAGGAAATTCCCTATTCTGCCGAACATATAGCCAAGAGGTATTGCCGAAATAAGCAGGTCTGTAAAGCGCCAGAAACTTATTTTGTTTTTATTGCAGAAGATCATTGTA